>NZ_DASTRI010000284.1:0-84149 GCF_035761305.1 Chitinophaga sp.
GTGGAATATGCGGTTCAGCGCGCGTCCTTCGCCCAGGCCACCTATATAATGTACGCCGGAGTCAAAGATCACGCGGTTACGTACATAGGTTTGCAGGCAGCCGCCGATCTGTTTGTTCTTTTCAAACACTGCAACACGATACCCGTTACGGCTTAATAAAGCGCCGCAAACCAGGCCTCCGAGCCCGCTACCGATTATGGCTACATCGTATTGCATAAGACTTTGTTTAATTACGGATTACTCAATTACGAATTACGAATTAAGAGCGATGGGATTGCAGGTTAGTGGCGAAAGCAATTAGCAGTTAGCAATTAGCTTTTAGCGTTACGCATTAAACACTTTGCGTTAAACGTTCTGCATTAAGCCGCTGCATCCCATTCGTAATCCGTAATTAACTAATCCGTAATTCCATTTTGTTTGATCACAAATATTACGTTAGACGTGTACTTCGTATTGTCTATCTGTTCCAGGCTGGCTCCCATTTGCTCAATCAACTGTTTCAGGCGCTGGCCGGAGAAAAAGGACAGCTGTTGTTTTGTTTTATTAAATCCCAGTAAACGTGTGCTGAAAAACTCCGTGAGCCGGGTGCCTTCATGGCGCTTACCCATGTCGGCATCGCCGTCCCGCACAATAATGACCCCGCCCGGCTCCAGCTGCTGCAGGCAGCGCCGCAGCAGCTGCTCCTGCTCCTGTGGCTGCAGGTAATGCAGCACATCGCTGATAATAAAGGCGTCGTGCCTGTCAAATGTGTAGTTCGTCACATCTGCATGCACAAAATTCACCTTATCATTTTTCAGGTAGCAATGGTTGGCAGTGGTTATTTTATCCTCATCATAATCCACGCCGGTAATGGCGCGTGCCGGCGAAAGAAAGTGCAGCATATAGCTCATAAAGCCATAACCGCAGCCAATGTCCAGTACACACCCCTTTTCCGGCACCAGGTGGTGAAACAGGGCGTAATTGTTTTCCATGCGGGTTTTAATGCGCATGTACCATTCCAGCACCGGGCCTTTATAAATGTAATTATAGACCAGTTGCTCGCGGAAGTAAGCAGGCGTTTCTATAGAATGGCGCAGCTGCTCATACTGTTGTTTAAAATAGCGGCTTATTTGTTTGGTGCGCGCCGCATATCCTTCTCCCCAGGTTTTATCCTGCGGGGTAATACGGGGCAGGTATTGCGCGGTAAGCACACCGTTCTTTAACAGGAAATCGCTTTTGCTCATCGTATAGGCGGTACCGTGAATAAGCACCGGCAGTATATCCAGCTGCAGCTGCTCGGCCAGGTAAAAGGCGCCTTTATGAAAACGCTTGATCACCGGATCGGGTGAGCGGGTGCCTTCGGGGTATACTACTATGGAATATCCCTGCGCTACCAGGCCGCGCAGCTTATCCACACTGGCCTCCGCCCCTTCTGCTACCGGGTAATAATCGGCCAGCCGCACCACGGCGCCAAACACCGGGGAGCGCCATACCCATTCATTGGTAAGCAGTATTACCTTGGGATGCAGTGAAATAGAGATGAGTATATCCAGGAAAGATTGATGGTTGCTGATAATTACCGCTGGTTTCTCCAGCTTTTCATGCAGCGGGTTCACCACGCGTTTTTTTACATTGCCCATAATGTGCAGCTGCGACCAGGTGAACCACGAAAGGCATACATGATACAGGTATTTGCCCTTTTGTTTGTTAAAAGGGTTCAGGCGTATGCATATAAAACCTACTGCAGTGAGCAAAAAGCTGCCCAGGGTAAAGTAGGTGAATGCAAATACAGATATGCACCAGCCGCTTAACGTCCAGGGCGCCCGGCCGCGGCGGGTACGGGCTGTTATGAGCCAGTTGAAAAGCAGCGGTATCAGCACCTGTGATATGAGCACCACACAGCCAATACCGATCATGGAAATGAGCGCAATGGAACGCAGCGACGGATGTTTGGCAAATATGAGCACGCCCAGCCCCAGTATGGTGGTAATGGCAGAGAGGAAGATGGAGGAACGGAAAGAGGACAGCTGCTCTTTACCGGTACGGTATTGCTGCAGCAGCCCATCCATTGTAAAGATGCTGTAATCATCACCCAGGCCGAATATAAAGGTGCTGAGAATAATGTTTACAATGTTAAACTCTATGCCAAACATGCCCATGATACCCAATATCCATACCCAGCTCACGAGCATGGGAATAAAGGTGATCAGCGCCAGCTCTATACGGCCGTAGGAGATCAGCAGCGCAAAAAACACCAGCAGGGAGGTCATCCAGGCAATGCTGTTAAACTCGTTGCGGATCACCTGCACCAGGCGGTTGGCGGCATATTGCTTATCCAGCACAGTAGTATGCGGCTGCCCGGCCAGCGCCTTGTACACGGCTGCTTTATGCTGCGGATCTACTTTCAGTAAGGTTACCAGTGATACGCGGTCTTTCTTTTCCGTAATATAATCGCCCAGGGAGCTGTTGCGCAGGGCTGCCATATCTGCGGCAGACATTACGCTAAAGCCCTGTTGCAGCCATTGCGTGAAAGGCGCAAAGGCCGCGGCTTTAAAACCGAGCGCAGGGCCCTGTTGCTGCAGGTTGCTGATCAGCTGCTGTTTTTTTTCTGTTGTCCAGTATTGCCGCCAGCGCCGTATGCGGGCCTGCTGCTCCTGCTGCGACAGCAGCAGGCTGCCAACGCCTGCATATCTTTTTACAATGCCCTGCCGCTGTAATTGCTGCACTACCGGCAGCATTTGCTCATTGGCCTGCAGCGCTGCTTCCAGGGTGCGGCCTTCTGTTACCACGTATACCGACTGCGCCGCATAGGCGCTCAGGCGGTTCAGCTTTGCTTCTGCGACTTTCAGCTCCGGCGTCATGAAGTTCATGCGCATCATGTCGCTTTCAAAGCCTACTTTGCCTGCGGTAAAGAAAAATATGATGGTAAGCAGCACAATACCTGCTACCAGGTATTTATTCTTCTCGGGCCGGTACGCCGCCAGCTTATCCACCCAGGTACGGGAATGCGCGGCGGCGGCAGCGGGCTGCTTTGTTAATATCCAGTGCGGCAAAAAAATGAGCGAGAACAAGGCGGCGCCTACCAGGCTTAGCGCGGCAAACAGCCCTACATCTTTCAGCATGGGCGACTCTACAAACTGCAAACACAAAAAACCGCCAATAGTAGTGAAGCTGCCAATGGTCATTGGCGTGGCCAGGTCGCGTATGGTTTCCCGTATATCGCCCAAATGGCGGTAGTGGTTAAATACGTGCAGCGAATAGTTCACTGCTATGCCCAGCACCACTGCGCCTGCCCCCAGTGCAATAACAGACAGGCTGCCTTTCAGCAGGTAAATGCAGGCCAGTGAAAACAGGGCGCCAAAAACCACGGGTAACATTACCAGTACAGGCGCCCGTTTTTTACGGAAGAACAGGGCTATGAGCACCACCAGCAGCACCACTGCAATGCCCTGTGTAAACAGGGTGTCTTTGCGCAGCTGCTGTGCATTACCTTCTGATACGGCAGTAGCGCCAAAGAAAGCGGCGGTTGTGTAAGCATGCTGCTGCTCCATGGCCGCCAGCTGTTGCTGCAATAGCTTCAGAAATGTTGCATTTTTTCCTGTTGCATTGGGCGGATAGGCGGGCGACAGGAACATGAGCAGGTGCCGGTGGTCTTTGGTCATGATATAACCATCATACAGCTCATACTGCTCATCTATCTGCAGCTGCTGCAGCTTTTTAACGCCCTGCCACGACATGCCCACCGGATCGGCCTGTATCATTTTCTTGAGCACCAGGCCGGCGGGCGATATTAAGGTTTGATAATTATGTTCCAGGGTTTGGTGCAGGCGCCGGGGCTGTATCAGCGAGTCAATGGTGCGGTAATCTTTTTCGTCCAGGAATACCGGCAGGTGCGCCTGTATGGTGCCTATCAGCCCCAGTATGGCGGTATCTTCCACGCGGCCCTGCACCTGTTTGATATAGGGCTGTAAGGGGTTGGCGGTATCTGCAAAACCGGCGGAAAGCGCTGCCGCAAACCCGGTAAGGCTATCGGGCTGCGCTGCGGCTGTAGTATCGCGCTGGCCGATCATGAGCACCAGCTTGTCTGCAAAACGCGAGTCGTTAAATACCTGCTGCAGCTTATCCAGCGTTTTATCCTGCGGCAGTATTTTGGTAATATCCTCCTCCAGCCGTATGCGCGACGCAAAATAGCCGGTAAGCGCGAAAACAGCCACCACGCTGATCCACAGCCAGGCTTTACGCGCTGCAAAAAAGTTATAGATATGTACAAAAAAACTACCCATGCTTTTGTTTTCTGAAGATGGCCAGCAATACATAAGCCGCCAATCCAAATATCAGCCCCGCAGCTACTGCCAGGGTTACGCTGCCGTATAAATACTGTAAAATGTTCTGCCGTACATCTTCCTGGGTAATGTGCTTACTGAATACCAGGAATGTGGCGCCCGTACGTACCCATACACGGCCCATCAGAAAGCTCAGGAACACAATTACCGGTATCATGGGCGGTATGCTGATGTTGGCGGCAATCAGCACCAATGCCTTGTTTAAACGGAAGTAAGCTGCCAGCGCCAACGCCACCAGCATCTGGAAACCCCAGATGGGCACAATGCCCATAAAAACGCCTAACCCGATAGCGCATGCTTTTTTAGCATTGGACTCCCGCGGGTTCAGCAGCACCTCTTTCCACAACCATTGCCAGCTTTCTTTTTTTAAAAGAAAACGGATGAAGTCACGCGGCTTAATGTACAGCAGGGTAATAAGCACCAGCACTGTATTCAGCACGCTGATGCGGGAAAAATCGCGGAAAGGACGGAAATGCGATACCCGCTCCTCTGCCGGCGGGTAATATACCTGTACCGGCAGCCAGTTTATTTTAATACCGCGCCAGGCGCTGCGCACCAGCACCTCTACCTCAAACTCATAACGGGTACACCAGAAACGGATAGGCTCCAGCAGCCGTACCGGGTATAAGCGGTAGCCCGATTGTGTATCGGGAGCCCTTATGCCTGTTTCAACCCAAAACCAGAAGTTGGAAAATTTATTGGCAAAAGAGTTTTTGCCGGGCATATTTTCCTGCTGCAAATTGCGGGCGCCAATAAGTATAGCGTCTTTTTCGGTTTCCAGCCTGTTCATGAACGCCTGCAGGTCGGAGGCGAAATGCTGCCCGTCCGCATCCATGGTGATCACATATTCATACCCCTGCTGCCGGGCGTACTGAAAGCCCCTGCGCAGGGCAATACCTTTACCACGGTTAGGATTATACGTTACCTGCTGTACCGCCGGAAACCGGTCCAGCACTCCGGTAGTATTATCTGTGCTGCCGTCATTCACCACAATCACATGCGGGGTACAGGACAGCACATCTTCCAACACCTGCCCCAGGGTAGCGGCGTTATTGTAAGTGGGAATGAGAACAGCGATATGTGGTGCGGTGTTGTAATTCACTAATCCGTAATTAAAAATGTTCCCTGGAACTTCATGAAAATGGTGCTGTCATGCTTAATGCTTGCATTCACCTTCACTATATTATCCGGCAGCAAGGTATATTGCAGGGCAACGGTTACCTGCGGCTGCACCACGGGATTTATCATTACCAGGAACTTCATGTTAGTGGCCTTTTGCAGCAATACTTTCTGCTGCAGGCTTTTTTCCAGCAGCTCCTGTATGGTTTGCATCATACATACGCCCGGCACTACCGGCTGGCCGGGAAAATGCCCTTCAAACACCGGGTGTGCTGCGTTCAGCGCCAGCACCGCTTCAAATGAGGCGCCTGTTTGCGCTGATTGTGTAATTGTATAAAAGCTTCCTTCCAACATTATTTTTGAACACGTTGTAGTGAAATATTGAATTTAAAGTGCTGGTGCTGTATCAGGATAGTATCCGGCACATTCTGCACGTAATGCCGCATCCACACCTTTACAACAGGTTTGCGCTTCGATGATTTTTCTATCCGCTCCAACCGGGTGCAGGCCGCATCTGTAATATAATAATTGTTGCCTTTGGCGGTGGGAATGGCAACATACCGGTACCCGCTGTCCTGCAAAACCCTGGCCTGTGAAAGGCTGGCGCGCATCAGCACCAGCTCAAAATCGTTGCGCAGCGTTTTAACAACTGCTTTCTTATCCATTTTGGGCAGCATGTAATGTTTTACAAAACCGCTGTCTTTGGTAAACTCAAAATCAAAAAACTTAAACCCCATTTCATTGGCAAATACTACCCGGAGGCTGCTGTCGGGCATTTGCTTAAAGAACAGCAGCCCGCTAAGGTGATGTTTCAGCACGTTTACCTGCGTGCTGTACAGCGTATTGGTGAATTGCGGGCGGAACTGTGTAATACAATCCGCGCTGCCGCTGCCCGGCTGCAGGTGCCGGTAGGCAGATGCGCACCCGCCCAGCAACAGCGTGCAAACCAGCAACACGTAAAAGCCGCCGGCCGGCAGCTTTGCTTTGCCATGGCCCGGGCATTTGCGCACACTATTTAACAGCAAATACAGCATCCGGTATATTTATATTTACCTGTTTATGCAAAAAGCGGATAATGGTATTATCCCCGCCAGCCTCCAGCATTTCAATGGAGGAAACAGAAAAATCTTTCTTATCCACCAGCAGCTCAATGGTTGTAAAGTACTGCTGCAGGGCTTTTGATACAGGTGTCATTTCCAGCTTGTAATACTGGCTATTTTCCAGCACTTTGGTGGTAAAGTCGGGGTTGTTAAACACATTGCCCTGTACACAATCCACGGTGATGCGGTTAATCTGCTCAAACAGCTTATTGCCCCTGGTGCTTACCCGGTTTTGCTTTTGCCCGTCTTTGGTAATAATGTCTTTACCATTCATCACCATCAGGTAGTACGATGGCTGCAGGTACTCCATACGCACCTTGTTCTCTTTACGGAACCAGAATTTTCCCTTGGAAACAATCTTGTCCGCCAGCATGCTGAGGTTCTTTTCCTGTACAAAATCCGCCTGTATGGATTGCGTATTTTGCGAGGTTTTGGCAAACTGCTGTTTAAAGGCAACTGCATCCGCCACTGGTTTAAAACCGGTTTGCGCATATACATGCAGCACACTCACACAACAAGCCAGTAACATCCATCTACGCATAAGCAGGTATATTTAACATTTTATCAACTCTTTCAATAGTATAGCCGCTGTTGTGCAGGTACGCTATTAACGCAGGTAATACCTGCACGGTTACCGCAGCGCTATCGTGCAGCAAAATAATGCTGCCGGGCTTCAGTTGGCTGGTAATGCGCTCCAGCAGCGGGCTTTCTTCCTTAATCACGGTGTCCAGTGAGCGTATGTTCCAGCCCAGCGGAAAATAGCCGCCCCTTTGCACTGCTTTTTTCAGATTAGGATTGGTAACGCCGTATGGGGGGCGAAAGAACCGCGGGCGCAGGCCTGTTACCTGCTGCACCGCATCGTCTGTTTGCCGCAGCTCTGCCAGCATACGGGCCGGCCCAAACAGGTCGAACCAGAAATGATGGGTATAGCTGTGGTTGCCCAGCAGATGGCCCTCTTCGTGTGCCCGTTGCAGTATGGCGGCATTGCCCGGTATGTTTTTTCCAATGCAGAAAAAGGCTGCCGGCACTTTATGGGCCTGCAGTATATCCAGCACCTGCGGCGTAAAGTCCCGCAGGGGGCCATCATCAAAGGTGAGGGCCACCACCTTTTGCCGCGTTTGCACGCTGCAGGTAACCGGCATATAAAACCCGGCGGCAATATCCATGGAGCCCCATACTAACAGTAAGGTATATACGACCAGTAATACCGCAAATATCCACCAGGCCACGGGCTGCCATAAGTTGTGCAGGCAAAGCAGCCCTGCCAGCAGTAAAAAAGTGGTGATATTGGTAACGCGGTATAACAAGATATCTATGCTTTTTCCAACAATGCCATGGCATGGTGCGTGCCCTGGTACCGGTTATAAATTAATATCCTGTTCAGCTGCCGCGGCGCGGCGCCGCTGTACAGCACACCGGCCGGTACCTGTTGCTGCCGCAGCATGCCGGCCGCCAGCCAGGTAGCAAATGCGCTGGCAGTAGGGTACTCGCCGCACAGGTGCTTAAAGGCAGCCACGGGTGTTTGCGGAAACAAAGTTGCCGCCAGGCGGGTATAGCCCGCGTCTTCCCGCACATTGCCGTTACGCCCGGCCACCAGCAGGTCAATATCTGCAGCGCTTAGCCCGTGCGTTGCCAGAAAATCCTGTATGGCGCCGCTTACCTCCTGTTCGGATGCCGGTTTGTATACCGTGGCCAGGCCGGTTAGGCGGGCTACGGTACGCGCGCCCTTTTCAGCACCCAGCACAAAAAAGGCAGCGCCTTCCCCTGCAATGGTGCCGTGCGTGCTGCTTTGCAGCAGCGTGGTATTACTTATGGCCTCCTGCTTGTATAATCCAAAGCGGGATAAAATGGCATGGCTGTGATCTGTAATCTCATCCACACCGCCGGTTAGTACCTGCTGCGCGGCGTTTTCCCGTAGTATCATGATGCTGTCGAGCAGCGCGCTTTCAAAAGAAAAGCCCTTATGCACAAATGTGCTGTTGTAGGCATGGCAGCCGAGCAACAGCGCTATCTGCCCGCTCACGGTGTTATGTGTTGACTGTATGAACGGTGTGGGCGACAGTGATTTTTCCGCTCCCTGTATCATGCGGGTGAGGAAAACACCGGTATCGGCCAGGCAGCCGTATGCGGTGCCGGTGATAATGGCATCCGGCATGGCTATTCCCGCCTGCTGCATGCTTAGCCGGGCCGCTGCAATGCCCATTTTCACAACGCGGCCCATGCGGCGCATCATATTGGCATCGGCTATCCACTGCTTATAATCCGGGTCAACCACTTTGAGGCGGTTGCCTTCATACCCGCGTACCGGCGCCAGGAACGGGCCTTCCCCCGCAGTTTGCTGCGGTGATACACAACCCATACCCTGGATATATATGTTCATACTAAGTGTTAATAATTATTAATTCTGTTACTACTCCTTTGAAAATACCAGGCTGGAACAATTGCCTGCAAACCCAAAGGAGTTAGACATTACATGCGCCAGCCTGTTACCGCTTGAAAACGTGGTAACAGGCGCTACCGGCCACTCCTTCATGGGCGTGGTAAACCGTGCATTGGGATAGATAATGCCCTGCTGCGCGGCCAGCGCTGTAAACACCGCCTCTATGCCGCCGCTGGCGCCCAGCGTATGGCCGGTGAATGATTTGGTGGAGCTAACCACCGGGTAATGCGGCGCAAACAAACGTTCAATAGCTTTTGCTTCGGACGAGTCATTGTTTTGTGTGCCGGTGCCGTGCAGGTTAATGTAGGCAATATCCGCCGGCTGCAGCCCGCTCATATCCAGCGCGCCTTTCATGGCCAGGTAATTACCGGTGCCCTCCGGTGAAGAAGCGGTTTGATGGTACGCATCGCTGGTATTGGCATAACCGCTTAGCCGGCACCAGGGCCCATTGGGCAGGCGCTTAGCAACGGCGTCGCTTACCAGCACCACGTAACCTGCGCCTTCGCCCAGGTTAAGGCCCGCACGGGTATCGTCAAACGGCCGGCAGGGCTGCTGGTCCAGTATCATAAGCGTGTTAAAGCCATTGAGCGTAAAACGTGTAAGCGCGTCCGTGCCGCCTGCTAATACAATATCCACGATGTTATTACGGATCAGGCGCGCGCCATACATTAACGCATTGGCGCCGGATGAGCAGGCGGTGCTGATCGTAGATACATGATGCCGGATGCCCATGCTGTCTGCTACCAGCTCTGTAACGCTGCCGCATTCATGATGCACTACCTGCTGTAAACGGCCTTTACGCGGGTCCTGCAGGTAGGCGGCAAAAAAATCTTCTGTTTTGTCCATGCCGCCAACGGTGTTGGCAGACACAAAGCCTGCACGGTATTGCGCAATATTTCCCAGGCCGGTGCTGTCCCAGGCTTCCCGGGCAGCAATTTTACTCAACAAAGCTGTTCTGCTGATGTGTGCGGGCATGCCAGCCCGCGCTGCCAGCGCAGCATTATCAGCCTTCACTTCCGCTACGGGAAATACGCCGCGGTGCGCGGTATGCAGGTACTGCACATCATCCATACCGGGCTGCATACGGCGAAAAGCCTCCAGGCAGTCCGGCAGGCTGGCGCCTATACCGCAAATAACGCCGCCACCCGCTATCCATACCGGCTCACTCATCCCGGTTGCTTTTGATTAGCGGTGATATATTCGGCCATGCTGCGCACGGAATAAAATATTTCCGGTCCCTGCTCGGGGTTGGCAATGCGGATGCCGTAGTGCTGCTGCAGCAGTACAATCAGCTCCAGGGCGTCAATGGAGTCGAGCCCCAGCCCTTCTTTGAACAAAGGCTGATCATTTCCTATATCTTCAGGCTTTACTTCCTGCAGGTTCAGCTGCTCAATGATCTGCGTTTTCAGATCCGCCATCAATTTTTCCATAGTATAAACACAAGTAATTTTAAATTTTAACCGCCGGCTGCCGGTAAATATCCATTATCGCATCTGCAGTAAAAAGGGCGCTGCCCTCCCGCTGCTGCCGCTCTATCATGAACAATGCCGCCTCATACTGCTGGTCCATCACCTCTACCCAACCGCAAATGCAGGCGGTAGCCAGTCCGCCGCTCAGCAGCAGGCCGGCATAGCTGCTTACCAGCTGTGCATCAAAGCTGCCGGTGGTAAAAAAAATATGCTCTCCCTTAAAGCCGTGCCGTATGCATATTTCGCCTATTACAATATTGGGCAAAGTATATACAAACAGCGCGGGACTGGGAATATCCTTTACAGTATTATAGTAACGCAGGTCCGTATCAAGGCTGGCGCTGCGGTTGCTGAGCACCACTGCTACCTGCTCCGGCAAGTGATCCTCTACCGGCGCGGCGTTCAGCAGCACTTCTGCCGCCAGCCATCCCAGCTTGCTGAGCGGGTCCATTTTATGGAACTTGGGGTACTGGCCGGAAAAACGGTCGTAGCCCCTGCGCAGGAAATCCTGCAGCTCCACAGCCGGCGTGTGCTGCCACAGCAGGCTGCCGTTGCGGTACACCTGCTGATCCCTGATCACACAGCTTGCGGTAATATATGCGTTACTGTTGTTCAAGCTCGCTATTCAGTTTATCTATTTTTGTTCTCAGCTCAATGGTGCGCGCCAGCCTTTTCAAAGCCGTATCATGCTCCTTTACAAACGGATTGCTCATATCCCATACGTACCCTGCCAGCACAGAGCATATCTGCTGCTTTACCTTCGGGTCCGGATTTTCCTTAAAGAAAATGGTATCAAGCGTACCCTCATACCAGGCCATTACATAGGAACGGAAGGTATTAACCCCCTGCAGGGTAGGCGCCATGTACCCGGCCTCCCAGTCTACCGCCTCTCCTTTCAGCTTGCGGATAACCAGCTTGGCGGCTGTTTGGCTGGAAACACAGGCCAAAGTTACGCCGGATGAAAAAATGGGGTCCAGGAATTCCGTTACGTTGCCGGTAAGCACAAAACCATCACCATAAAATTTATCTGTGGTAGCGGACCATGACTGCAGCACGCGGGGCTCAAATACCAGCTCCACATCGCGGAAACGTTCGCGCGTATAAGGTTCCGCCTCCAGCAGGGCGCGGTACTGCTGCTCGGGCGTACCCGGGTATTGATCAAAAAACTCAGGATTGCCTACAAAGCCAAGGGAAGTTATGCCGGTGGCAAATGGGATGATCCAGATCCATACGCCTTTCTGGTGCACTACGGCTGTAATGCGGTTAGGCTCGTCGGCCATGGAGCGGCGTACATCATTGGTATGTGCAAACAGCGCTCTGCGCGGCTGCATCATGGAATGTTTTTCCAGGTTGAACAGGCGGGGTATTACCCGGCCGTAACCGCTGCCATCCACTATAAAGCGGGCCTGTATTTCGCTGCTGTTGCCCTGCGCATCTTCCACGGTGGTTACGCTATCCTGCCCGTTAAAGCGTATAGCAGTTACCGTAGTTTCGTATGCGATGGGTATGCCCATGCTTTCACAGGTGTCGGCCAGGGTTTTATCAAAATCGGCGCGGGTTACCTGCCAGGTCCAGTTCCACCCGGAGGTGTACTGCTCCTTAAAGGTAAAATCACACACGGCGTTCCCTTTTACAAACTTGGCCCCGGATTTTTCCTGGAAGCCCTTTTGTTTGATGGCGGGAATGAAGCCGGCTTCGTCCAGGGCCTCCATGCTGCGGGGCAGCAGGCTTTCACCGATTACAAAGCGTGGAAATTTCTGCTTTTCCACGATCTTTACTTTGTACCCTGCCTGATGAATAATGGATGCGGCCACCGTGCCCGCAGGGCCGGCGCCAATTACCAGCACATCCACCTGTTCTGTTTTCATTTATAAATGTTTATGCTTTTATACACTTTAATAACGTATAGCTTAACCCTACCTGGTTATTTTCATCCACCACCTTTAGCCCCGCATTTTCTATACACTGGAAAAATTCATCGGTATGGTACATCTGGCTGTTGCCATTGGCCATAGCGGTAAAGTACAGCGAGGTTTGCTGCAGGCAAAAAGCGGCTGATTTAAATACCTGCCGGTTCCAGAACGGCTCCAGTATAAAAATGGCGCCGTTAGGCGTAAGCGCTTCGCGGCAGCGTTTTAATATTGACTCTATTTCCGGTTCGGAAAAACAATCCAGGAACTGGCTCATCCAGATCACGTCAAAGCCCTGCGGAAAAGGCAGGCTTTCATCCAGGATGTTGGCTTCATGAAAAGATACGCGGTCCGCCACGCCGGCCTCCTGCACGCGTTGCTGCGCAATGGCTATTTCGCCGGGCAGGTCAAACATGGTTACCTGCACTTCTTTATCATAGGCCGTGCTGGCCAGTGTCCACTTACCGGTGTTGCCGCCGATGTCCAGCAGGCGGCGCGGCTTATCTGCAAATACAATGGGCAGCGCCTGCGGAAAGGCCAGGTCGGAATAATAGTGGTCAAAGTCGAACCAGCTTTTACCTATTTCGGGCGGCAGCAGCGGCAGGCCGGGGTAAATGGTGTCCCAGGGGCCCAGCTCCTTTAAGCCGGCAGGGCGGCCCTCCTGCAGGCTGTCTTTCAGGTGGTACATGCCTTTGTAGCAGATGTCCTGCACAAAATCCATGTTAATACGGGTAAGCTGGTCGTGCTCAATGAAATATCCTGTTTTGGTAAGGGAATATCTTTTATTGTTAACAATCAGCAGCTCCATGCCCAGGCCTGCTTCGAGCAGCACGCGGATGGCGTAGCGCGACAGCTTTACCTCCTGCATGATCTCGTCAATGGTAAGGCCGTTGGCGCCGCTTTTGCTCACCAGCTTCAGGATGCCAAAATCCCGCAGGGCCCTTGTTGCCTGGAAAGCGATGGGAGCAAATGCCAGCTGCAGGGCCGCTTCCTTGGCCTGCAATGCTGTTTTTGTTTCTTTGGTGAAAAATTCCATTGTTATGATTTACGATCTATGATCCTGTATCGCTGAATTGCTAAGCTGTTTTTGAAAATACCATTGCCGCATTACACCCGCCGAACCCTGATACTGTTTTCAGGTAATGCTGCATGGGCTGCTGCTCCAATGTGCTGCTTACCTTCACGGGCAGGCTTACGCCCAGCGTTTCAAAACCCAGGGTGGGTATAATTACCTGCTGCCGCAGCGCATGCATGCCTATGATGGCTTCTATTAACCCCGCGGCGCCCAGCGTATGGCCGTAATAGCCTTTAATGCTGCTTACCGGCGTGTGCTGCAAACCGGCCAGGTGCAGGGCTTTGGCCTCCATTTCATCGTTATACGGGGTGGCTGTGCCGTGGGCAGATACAAAGCCTATATCTGCCGGGGTAAGCCCGCTGTTGAGCATAGCCTGCCGCATGGCCATACCCAGTTCCGCGCCGGTACGGGAGGGCCCGGAAATGTGGTTGGCATCGTTACTCACAGCACCGGCATTTACCATTACTGCATTGGCCGGCGCCAGGGCCTGCCGATTGCTGAGTATTACCGTGGCAGCGCCTTCGCCCAGGGTAACGCCTTTACGCGCTGCGTCAAACGGGCGGCAGGGCTCGGGGCTTATGGCCTGGAACGACTGAAAGCCGGACAATACAAACTGCGTAAGCACATCGGCCCCGGTTACCACGGCATGGTCGTACCTGCCGGCAGCAATGAGGCGGCGGGCCGTTAAAATGGCCAGCAGGCCGGATATGCAGGCATTGCTTACCACCAGCGGCGCTGCATGGTAATGGAAATATTCCGCCACCTTTTTAGCCGTTGCGAACAGCTCCATTTGCGCCAGGGGCGGCTGCGCCGGCTGTTGCTCCAGCAGCGCTATATTTCCTTTTGTAGTTGATACAATGAACGCGGTGCGCCCATCTGTAATATCTATATTGGTTTGCGCCAATGCTTCCTGTACGGACAATATCAGCAGCTGTTCAAACTTCGTATATTCCTGCAGGTTACTACCGCCATACTCCTCCAGCTGGCCGGGGGCCATCATGGCGGCATAAAAAGCAGCAGGTGATAACAACGGATCATTATGCAGCCGTATACCGCTATGGCCCTGGCGCACCGTTGCAAAATTTGCGGCGGCGGTACGGCCCAGGGGCGCTGTAATATTATCCGCTATTACATATACCTTGCTCATAATAAACCCCACTGTTTCTTCCATGCTTCAAAAAAAGGAGGAATGGAGAGCTGTAAGGAGGAAGTGGCCGTATCAAGGAACACCTGTACGGACGACCCATCCGCCACCAGCTCGCCGGTGGCGGGGTTATACAGGCGGTACGTGAATTTAATTTTGGCAGCGGGCGTATCTTCATACTTCACTTCCACGATTACCCGGTCGCCATACCGGAGCGAGCGTTTGTAATTGCATTCCACTTTTACTACCGGCACTGTATAGCCATGATTAAAAATATCGAGATAGCGCAGACCGTATTTTTCGCCAAACGCTTCCCGTCCATCTTCAAAATAACGTACATAATGCCCGTGCCATACAATACCCAACGGATCTGCTTCATTGAACTTCACCAGTATGTTAGCCCGCTCTGTTAACTCCATGCTTTATGCTTTACACAATTAACGCTTTGCCTTCCACTCTTTATACTTATGTTTTTCCACATCTTCCAGCACTTTATGTATAGTATAGGCCCAGTAGTTACGGAAGCCGAAACCCTGCGCCTTGCCTTCCATTTTTTCCGAGAGCAGCACCTTTTTAGCGCCCATATCTATTAACGTTACATACATGGTGGCTGCTTTTTCCGCTTTGCTCATACCATCCATTACAAACAGCAGGGCCACGCCTTTTTTACCGTTGAAATTATAGCCTTTTACCACCTTTTCTACGTCAGCAGGCTGCAGGTGGTTGTAATCCGCGGCATTATCTGATTTCAGGTTTGCGGTGTTGATGGTTTCGTTGTGCTTGTTCACCAGCGAAAGGTCGGTAGTAACCTGGGTATGGAAAGCGCCGGCAATATCGTATTTCTTAGGCTCGTTCACTACTACGCTGTTAATGGATGGGAAAGCGCGGTCACGCATATCATTGGCATCCGCTACCTGCTCTCCTATTACCTTTGCCTGGGTAAAATCAATGCCCAGGTAAGTAAGGGGTGCGCCGGAAGAGAAAAATTCCCTGAGGGTTTGCGCCTGTGCGCTTACAGCAAACAGCAGGGCGGCAAACATTACAAACAAACTTTTTTGCGTAACGGATTGTTGTTGCATAACAATAACAGTATTTAGGGGGTTATGAAAATCTTCATTTCGCATTGGGCCACCAGCCTGCCGTTGAGGGTTACCTTACCGGTTACCATGGTAGCGTTGAACACCTCATGCCCTACTTCTGTAGTGGTTTCAATAAAGGCGCCCGCGGGGGGCAGCTCAAATATTTCCAGGTCTTTCACTGCGCCAATATAGCCCATAGGCACCGGCGTATTTTGCTGCATGGCCTGGTAACCGGCACGGGCAGCGGCTGTTTGTGCTATGTTTTCCATAAGGCCCGGCGGTGTAAACACACCGTCTTTCACGAAAATATTATCGGGGTCAATCTGCAGCCCGCTGCGGGTAAGCGGCCCTTCTGCTTCCAGTATACCTGTGACCATTACAAAGGGCGCCCTTTGAGGGATATAATGTATAATATGATCTGTATGAATGAACATTACACCTTTTGTTATCATTAGCAGTTAATTATCAATTATGGTTATTCCCAGAAATCATAATAGTTAAACCATTGCTCCGGGTACAGCCGCACTTTTTCTTCCATTACAGCCACAAAATCCTTTACGGCCTCCTGTACGCCCTGTTTCCGGCGGCCATGGTACTCCCGTGGCGGAGTAGCGTACAGGTGATAGTGGGTAGCAGACTCCTTAAATGCAAAAACCAGCGATACCGGTACACGGAAAGTGGCGGCCAGCAAAAAGGGCCCTGCCGGGAACCGTGCCTGGCTGCCGAGAAATGTTGCGGTTTCGGTTTTATTGCCCTCCAGGAAACGATCTGCATGCATACACACCAGCTCGTTATTACTCAGCGCGTCATTAATAGCGTAAATGTGCGATAAATCGTCCTTAATTACAATAACATTTACATTTCGCCCGCCGGTAACCGTGGAGAGATATGCTTTAATGCGTTCATGCTCGCCATCAAACATTACGATATTGATGGGACTTTCGAGCCGTTTAAACAGGTGGCCCGCTACCTCCCAATTACCCAGGTGGGCGCTTAGCAGCATGCCTCCGCGGCCCGCGGCTACCAGCTGCCGTAAATGATGCTCGCCCTCAAACTGAAAGGTGAATTTATTGGGAAGGCCGGCCATTACCACTACCTTATCAATCAGCGTTTGCCCGAATACGTAGTAATTACGGTACACACTCCGTAAAGAACGCCACCAGCCATACCCTATCCGGGTGCGAAAATACCGGAAGATGGGTTTTGATGAACTGTAGGAAAATAAAAAATAGTACCCTGCCACACATCTTAACAGCGCATAAGCCGGCCATATCCCCCCGTAACGTAAGATCTCAATGAAAATGCGGTAACCCAGCTTATTGCCTTTAGACTTCCCCTGCCACGATGGCATTATACCAGCTCTTTTGGTTTTAAACAACGGGCTACATAATCATAAAAATCCTGGAAGGTAACAATGCTTTGAAAATCTTCCGGGTTTACTTTAAACCCGAAATTGTTTTCGATTACAACAACCAGGTCAATATAGTCCAGGCTGTCCAGCTCCAGGGTGGTTTTGAGGTTAGCTTCAGGCGCAATTTTAGCGGGGTCTGCTTCAAACTCCTCAATCAGGAACGCATTTGTGGTCTGTATAATTTCTTTAATGTCCATAGTGTAACTAACTCTACCAGTATAGGTTGATTAAAAATAAAAGGTGAACGGTCGTCTATAAACCCAATTACAGTGATTAAATTGTACTCAAAGTTAATAATATATTATAAGTTATCACACAGGCTGTCAGGTGCAGATAAGGGGTTATGCCAATGCCAGGCTACACAATTTAGGCTGCAAGCAATTGATATACAATTATTTCCCCTCCCACTTCCGGACAATAAGGGACGAATTGGTCCCTCCAAACCCAAAGGAATTAGACAAAAATATATTAAAATCTTTATTAATGGTGCTGTCCACGATATTTAATCTGGCCGCATCCTCATCGGGGTTCTCCAGGTTAATATTCGGCGCTATAAACCCATGCTGCATCATGAGCATGGAGTAAACAATTTCACTGGCGCCTGCCATCCAGCATTCATGCCCGGTCATTGATTTGGTTGAGCTGATGTAGGGACGGGATTGCCCGAACACCTCATACAGCGCCCTGGCTTCACTGGCATCGCCGGCAGGGGTTGAAGTAGCGTGCGCATTGATGTACGTAATATCGCGCGGTTGCAGGCCGGCATCGTTCAGGGCTATCTGCAGCGACCTTACCGGGCCTTCTACCGTGGGGTTGGAGATATGCGCGCCATTGGAGGAAAAGCCATAGCCCAGCACCTCACCCAAAATAACCGCGCCCCTGCGTTGCGCCGATTCCAGGTTTTCCAGTATCACGGTGGCTGCACCGCCGCTGGGCACCAGCCCATCGCGGTCGCGGTCAAAGGGGCGGGAGGCTTTGGCAGGCTCCGACTCGCGGGTAGAAAAGGTGGCAATACCATCAAAGTTACCCATGGCATACACATTCACCTCCTGTGCGCCGCCGCAGATCACACAGTCCTGCATGCCGTTCTTGATAAACATATAGCCCAGGCCAATGGCGTGCGAGCCGCTTGCGCAGGCGGCGCTTACGCTGAAGTTAACGCCACGCAGCCTGAATATGGTGGCCAGGTTCATATTTACGGTAGAGTTCATGGTCTGGAATACAGAACCGGAACCTACCAGCATGGTGTCTTTCTTTTCACGGATCACATCCATGCTTTCTATTACGGCGCGGGCAGTGCTGTCGTTACCGAATAATAAACCTATATCTGTACGTTCAATATAATCGGGGCCTATTCCTGCCTGTGTCAGCGCTTCTACGGTGCTTACATACGCAAACTCCGCCTGCTCCGGCATGGTAAGCCTTGCACGGCGGTCAAGCTGGCCTTTCAGGTTGGGCCGCTCTACCGCGCCTGTAAGCGCAGAGCGGTAGCCAAAAGCTTTTCTCTCCGGGTCCATAACAATACCTGATTTACCCTGGTACAGCGCGTCCCGGACCTCTGCCTGGTTCTTGCCGATGCAGGAGTAAATTCCCATGCCCGTAATCACTACTCTGTTCATATTCAATTACGTATATAATCCACCGTTAACTGACAGCACTTCGCCGGTAATGTACCCGGATGCTTTGGAGGCAAAAAAGGCTACGGCTTCCGCCACTTCCGCTGCTGTTCCAAAACGGTTCATGGGTATTTGCGCGGCCAGCTCCTTTTCATTCAGCTCCGCCGTCATATCTGTTTTTATAAACCCGGGCGCTACGGCATTTACCGTTACCCCGCGTTTGGCCACTTCCTGGGCCAGCGCCTTGGTAGCGCCAATAACCCCTGCCTTGGCGGCGGAGTAGTTGGTTTGGCCCGGCAGCCCTTTTATACCGGAAAGCGACACAATGTTTATAATGCGCCCGTAACGTTTCAGCAGCATGCCGTTGAGCACCTGCTTGGTTACATAAAAAAAGCCATTCAGGCTGCTGTTCAACACATTATGCCATTGGGCGCTGTTCATCCAGAACAGCAGGTTATCTTCGCGGATGCCGGCATTGTTCACCAGCACCTTTACCTGTTTCTCTTTATTGTTCTCCAGCCAGGCGCCTAATACGGCCTGCACATCGGCCTCACTGCCTACATCAAACTGCAGCAGCTCGCCATCGCTGCCTTTGGCGCGCACGGCTTCCAGCGTTTCCTGCGCGGCAACGGCATTGCCTTTGTAATTAATAATTACATGATAGCCCAGCTCGGCCATCTTTATACATATTGCCCTGCCTATTCCTCTTGACCCGCCGGTTACTAAAGCACAATCCATGATCAATTACGAATTATTCAATTACTAAATGCGAAGCATTCATGAGCACCATTGAAAGTAATTATGAATGCGAATAATTACGAATTACAAAGCCTTTGCACACCGGCACATCTTTCCCGTTCCATCATCTGCACATCTGCATATTTGCACATCTGCACATCTACACATTTACCGGCACCTGCTGCACCAGGTATTCCTTGATCTTCTGCAGATCTTTATACCTGGGACTGTCCTCAATAAATTTAGGGAAAATAGCTCTTACTTCACTGTAAATGCGCTGTGAGAAAGAGGACAGCCTCTCCTGGCAACCCAGGTAATCTACTGCCTGCAGCATGGTCATTACCTGTATGGCCAGCACCTCAAAAGTATTTTCAATTACCTTGTTGGCCATGAGCGCCGCGTTGCAGCCCATGCTCACAATATCCTGGTTATCATTGTTATTGGGTATGCTGTGCACGTACATGGGGAACGACAGCGTTTGGTTTTCCGCTACAGTAGATGTAGCCGTAAACTGCACGCCCTGCATACCAAAATTAAAGCCCAGCTTACCCAGGTTCATGAACGGGGGGAACTTGTGGTTCAGCTTATCATTCATGAGGTAATTCAGCTGCCTTTCAGACAGCATGCTTAGCTTGGTGATGGCAATCTTCAGCTTATCCATTTCCAGCGAAATATAGTCGCCGTGGAAGTTACCGCCATGAAATACGTTCTGGTGATGATGGTCTACCACGGGGTTGTCGCTTACAGAGTTCAGCTCGTGCACCACAACTTTTTCTGCCTGCGCCAGCGTATCATACACCGGGCCCAGTATCTGGGGCACGCAGCGCAGGGAGTAGTATTCCTGCACCTTATCTTTAAATATCTCTTCTTCCAGCTCTTTATACAGGTGATCCGGGCGGTGGCGCACCATTTTACTGTCTTTCAGCACATCGCGCATTACGGCGGCCACACGGTTCTGCCCTTCGTGCTTTTTTACCACATTCAGCTCGTACGACAGGTGATCGTCAAACGCCTCTACAATTTCATTGATCATGGCCGAGAGAATGCAGCTCCAGCCCAGCAGCTTTTTAGCTTCTATGAGGTTTACCAGGCCAACGCCTGTCATGGCCGAAGTGCCGTTTATTACCGCCAGCCCTTCGCGGATATGCACTTTCATGGGCTGCAGGCCCAGGCGGGCAAATACTTCAGCTGCGGGCTGCTTTTCGCCTTCATACCATACTTCGCCTTCTCCTATCAGCACCAGCGCCAGGTGGGCCAGCTGTACCAGGTCGCCGCTGGCGCCTACCCCCCCATGCTCAAACACACAGGGATATACGTTTTTATTGATAAGGTCACGCAGCAGCTTTACCACATCCG
Organism: Chitinophaga sp.; assembly: GCF_035761305.1. Lineage (GTDB taxonomy): Bacteria > Bacteroidota > Bacteroidia > Chitinophagales > Chitinophagaceae > Chitinophaga. The sequence goes on from NZ_DASTRI010000284.1 coordinate 20,780, forward strand.
GATGTATGCCGGAATGCGCCTGCATAAAGCTGCTCAGGCGCGCTATCATTAATCCTTTGGTTAACAGGGGCGGCATGCATTTACCGGCGCCCGAGCTGTGGCTGCGGATGAGGTTATACTGCAGCTGCAGGGTATCTGCTTCGGCTATACGGTATTGCGCCATGGGACCAAACCCTGTATTTATGCCATAGATCAGCTTTTTGGCTGAGAACTTTTGCAGGAACAAAAAATTCTCCTGTACCTGCTGTAAAGCCGCTTCTTCCAGCTCCAATGTTTCTTGCCCGAATAATATACGGTACACTTCGTCTAAGGAAAGCGCCTTACTTCCGACTAGGATCATTCTTTTAAATTAAATTATTTGTTATATGTAAAAACGCACAAAAATAATACAAAGCTGGAATTATCCTAAAAAATGTACATGACCCGCAGCGGGGCCGCGGTTCAGACAATTCCAGTAAACGGTGTAAAAATGCGATTATTCCCCCTCTTCCTCCCTTGGTACTGGTGTGTATACCAAAACTTTATCAATACGGTGAACATCCATATCCACGATCTCAAAGGTAAATCCTCTCCACTCAAATTTCTCACCCGTTTGGGGGATATGTTCCAGGTGGTGCAGTATAAAGCCGGCCAGGGTGTCAAACTCTTGTTCAAATTCCGCCATCCAGTCTTCCTTATCAAACTCGCTCAGGAAATCATAAAAGGGTATCTGCGCGTCTACCAGGTAGGAGCCGTCGTCGCGTTTGGTCATTTCATAATCATCCAGCTGCCCGGCATCCGGCATATCGCCTACAATGGCTTCCAGTATGTCGTTCAGGGTGATCATGCCCAGGAAAGTACCGTATTCATCCACAATAAAGGCGGCGTGTATCTGTGTTTCCTTGAATTTTTCCAGCACCTGGTAGGCGCTGTTGTTTTCCGGCACAAACAGGGGTTTGCGGATGATGGGCTTCAGCGCGTAGTTATTGCTGGCTGCCGCGCCGTACAGGTCTTTTATGGAGATAATGCCTTTTATGCTGTCTATCTGCCCTTCACATACCGGGTATACGGAGTGCAGGCTTTGGTTGATCTTGCGCTTAACGCTTTCTACCGACTCGTTAATGTCCAGCCATACAATATCCGTACGGTGAGTCATCAGGGAGGTAATGTTGCGGTCGCCCAGGTGAAACACCCGTTCAATGATCTCCTGCTCTGTTTCCTCAATAGCGCCGGAGGTGGTGCCTTCGCTGATCATGGCCTTAATTTCCTCTTCCGTTACCTGCTGGTCGGATTTTTTGAGGTTAAACACCTTTACAATCAGGTTGGTGGAAACGCTTAACAGGCTTATAAACGGAAAGGTGAGGCGCGATACCCAGGTCATGGGGCGGGCCACTGCCTTGGCAATAGCCTCCGGCCGGGCCATACCCAGGCGTTTGGGCACCAGCTCGCCCAGCACCAATGAAAAATAAGTGATCACAATTACAATGATACCGGTGGCAATGCCGTTGCTGTAGGGTTGTAACAGCTCTATACGCCCTACAAACGCCACCAGGTCGGACTTCAGCTTTTCGCCTGAGTAAATACCGGTTAAAATACCTATGAGGGTAATGCCAATTTGTACAGTAGAAAGAAACTTATCGGGGTTATTTGCCAGCTTCAGGGCCGCTTTTGCTTTCTCATCGCCTCTGTTGGCCTGGTGTTCCAGCCGGACCTTGCGCGCAGAAACCAGGGCGATCTCCGACATCGAGAACACGCCATTTAGTAAAATCAGGATGAGGATAATGACGACTTCCATGATAATATAAAGACTAAAAATAAAAAATTATTCAAATATTAAGGTAAGAAATGCCAAAACAATACCAGTTGCAAACGCCAGAATTTTGCGCTTGCTAAGCTCATGCCGCCGGGTGCCGCTTTCGTAGAAAATAGTGGTGGAGATATGTAAAAACGCACCGATCACCAGCGCGGTCAGGTATACCAACGACTTATTTACTACGGCAGAATGCAGGCCCAGCTGTTCGGCCAGTACAGCAGCCAGCGGGGTTACCAGGGAAAACGCCAGCAAAATGCCCCACAGGCGCTTTTTAGGCTGATGGGAGTGCATCATTACCGTCATGAGCGTTAAGGCTTCCGGCACTTTATGCGCGGCAATGCCCAGCGCCAGCGACGGCAGGGATGACTGGTCCTGGAACTGCAGGCCCATGGGAATACCTTCCATAAAAGCATGGATGGATAACCCTGCCAGCAACGGCACAACGGAAATATGGTGATGATGCTGCCCCTCTGCAGGCGGTAAGTGGGTATGCCCGTGTTCCATACCATGGGACAGCTGTTGCAGGAACACCTGCAGAAAAAAGCCTAACGACACATATACCCCGGCAGTATGGCCCAGCCCTTCATACACTTCCGGCAACAGGTGCATAATGGTAATGCCGAACAGGAAGGCCCCGGTAAATGCCAGCAGGTAAATAGGCAGGTTAGGATGCAGCCGCTTTACAGTTATGGGAATAATTCCGCCACCAATAGTAGCTGCCAGTATTATTATCAAATAGCTCCAGTTCATGTTAGATCTGCCTCCAGTCTGATACGGCGTTGAAAAAAGCTGCTGCTTAAAAGTCCTATCATAGTACCCAGTATTGCACCACCCATTACATCCACCGGGTTATGCACTCCTACGTACACCTGCGCATATGCTATTGCAAATGCCCACACATAAAACAGCCAGGCGTATTGCTGAAATGCCTGTTTTAAAGTTATGAAACAAAATGTTCCCAGCGCAAAGTGATTGGCGGCATGGTTAGAGGTAAAGCTGCCGCTGCTGGGGCAGTAGCTTACCAGCACCCGTACAAAATGCTGCAGCAGCGGATCGCGGCAGGGGCGCAGGCGGCCTACGGCGTCTTTAATAAAGCTGCTGGTTTGGTCGGCAATGCCAAAGGAAACAATGAACAGCACTATCCAGAAAAAACCGCGCCACCGGTAATTAATGGTTACAAACAACGCCAGGAACAGGTATAACGGCGCCCATACATAGGGCTCCCTTATCCACGGCATCAGGGCATCCAGCCAGGGCTGCTGCCATTTGTTGTTGATATGGAAAAACAATCTCAGATCCTGACGTAACAACCATTCTAACATAAAAACTTCGTTTTTATAATTACGAATTATTTAATTACGAATTGGGCGGTGTGCTTACGGTAAAGTAGCGCATGTTGTGATTCGCATTTCGTAATTAAATAACCCGTAGTTCTCATTTTTTTTCTCCTATCAGTATCATTCTGTGCGAGCGCTGTTCGTTATAGGCGTTAAAATGATAATCGCCGAAAACGTCTGTTATACGCAGGCCCTGCCGGTCAAACATTGCTTCAAAATCTGCCAGGGTAAAGGCATGTACGCTTTCCGTAAAAGTAGTGCGCACCATTTTTTCCCGGTCCAGTATATTGATCTCTTTCAGAAAGCAGTTGTCGTGCATTTCCCGTTTAATGTCAAACACCACCCCATCCAGCTCCTTTACCTCACTGGGCACCAGGTGCGCCGCTACATAAGGGCTGTTCAGGTAATCGAGCACCAGCCGGCCGCCGTGTTTAAGCGCATTTTTGAAAGTGCGCAGGGCATTGTCGTTATCCCGCTGCGTATCAAAATATCCAAAGCTGGTAAAGAAATTGAACACCACATCAAAGTAGTTAATACGGAAAGGGAGGCGCATATCATGCTGAAAAAAGCTGAGGTGATCGTTCTCCAGCTTTTTCGCGGTGTTAATACTGTCGATAGACAGGTCTATACCGGTAACCGTAAATCCTTTATCGGCCAGGTATTTCGCATGGCGTCCGCGCCCGCAGCCTGCATCCAGCATGAGCGCATTGGGTAGCGGCTGCAGGTAAGCCAGCAGCTTATCAATGAACATGGCAGCTTCCTTTTCATCCCGGTTGCTGTATAACAGGTGATAATACGGAGAGTTAAACCAATCTTTAAACCACTGCTTTTCTGCTTTCATATAAAAATCAGCTACCGGCTGCAAGCCTTTAGCTGTTAGCGGTCTGCTAACAGCTATTTTTTGTTATTAAACATCAAATATCGGGCGCTTTCATAAAACCCGTGCGTTAAATTATTGAGCGCACGGGCAGTATCTGCATGTTGCGCCTGTACGTCTTTCAGGGCATCGCCTTTCAGATCATACAAGGCGGTTTTGCCTGAGCCGTTGTTCACCTCAAACAAATACTGATCTCCTATTACGGCTGTGCAGAATTGCAGGTTCTTAATATAGGAAATAAAAGCGTAACGGCTGGTATAAGTTGTGTCCAGCAGGTCTACTCCCAGGGTGTAGTTCTTAAAAGGCACTCCTGCCAGCTTAGCTACGGTAGGGTACACATCCAGCAGGCTGCCGGCGCGGGTAACCTCCTGCGGCGCTACCTGGCCGGGCGCATACAGGATGCAGGGCACATGCTCTCCGCCGGTGCCCAGCTCATATTCGGGGAAGGGCATAAAGTGGTAAGGATTAAGGGTACAGTTATGATCCCCGAAGAAAACAAAAATTGTATTATCCAGGTAGCCGCCTTCCCTGGCCAGCTGTACCAGGTGGCCTATGTTATAGTCCAGGTAGCGCAGCGCATTAAACTGGTCAATGGATATAAAACCTGCCTGTTTGAACTTGTTCATGTCTATATCCTTTTCCGTTACCCGCTTAAAATCACCGGCGCCGCTGGTAGTGGTAAAGGGCGCGTGGTTATCGGCGGTTTGCAGGAAAGCAATGAAGGGCTGCCCGCGCCGGTGCGCATCTTTAAAAATGGCGCTGGACTCTGTGATCAAATCATAGTCGGAAACACCCCATACATCGGCCTTGGAGGCTTTGTAATAGCCCTCTTCATATATTTTAATACCCTCCACATTGTTGCTGAATATGGCGCGGATATTGGCCCAGTTGGTATTACCGCCTAACAGGTAATATTTTTCATAGCCGGCAAACTGCGACAGGATAATGCGCTGGTCAACCATTTGCGGGTGGCGGCTGGCGGTTTTTACGCGTGTTATATCCGGCAGGCCGGTGGTAACGCCGTATACGGTTTTAGCGGTGCTAACGGCCGGCACGTAAAAGTTGCGGAACAGGATGCCGCTGTCGGCCAGCTTTTTCATGTTGGGTGTTGCCTGCATGGGATTATTGAACATGCTGGTAACTGCCGCGCCGGTGGACTCCATCATGACCAGCACAATATTGGGCCTGGGCTTGTTTACACCGGGCACCGTGCGCACGTAGCTCAGCTTTTGCGCATCCGGCGTATCAACCCGCAGGTATTGGGCCATATAAGGGTAATACTCGCGGGTTTTTTGTATATCGTAGGTATCGCCTTTTACCGTAAAATTGGATATGAAATACAGCACCGGGTTCAGAGCCAGGCTGGTAATGCCGTTATCACGGGTAAACATGGCCTGGCTCCAGCGCAGGGGAAAGTAGGCAAAGTTGCCGTAAATGCCGGCGGCGAACAGCAGCACCAGTACGCTGATCCATGCTGCATAGCGGCCTTTGCGGATCACCGATGGCTGTTGCCGGGCATAGCGGCGGTAGGTATATACCAGCAGCCGGCACACCAAAAACAGGAATAGGGCAATGCCGGTAAGGCCTCTTACAACAGGATAGCTTTGCCATACCATGCGCGCATTATCAGCCCGCTCCCCGGATGCCAGGAAACGCGTAACGGAAGGGTCCAGCCGCAGCCCCAGGTAAGCATAGTGGCCCAGGTCCAGCACATACAGCAGCGTTAATACCAGGTACACCAGGAACAGGTACCCCAGCTGTATACGCCGCAGCACAGGCGACGTAAAAAAGCGGTTACGCGCAATAACCGCCAACAGGGCCAGTGGAATAATGATGATAAGGGTAAGGCGCAGGTCGAATTTAAGTCCCAGGTACCAGGCTTTGGCAATAATGCCGCTATCTGTAACAGCTGATTTAAAAAAGAAGAGGTAAAATATCAGGCGAAAGAGGGCCGTGAATAAAAACAGGTAAAATGTTTGAACAAGCACATACCGAATATACCGGGGTATATTCTTCCAAAAGTACTTCATGTAAACCGTAAGCGTTTATGTATTAATAAGCCTATTTATTATTAAAAAATTCCAAGCGTAGCTGCAAATATAGTTTATTTTAATGGTCCGCCGCTATGGTTATTCCCCATACTGGTAAGTTGAACATACAATGCGGCGGCGCATGTAAACAGCAGCATGCCCGGTGTTTTTAACGCTTTACTACGCTTATAATACGCTTTTACCGGCAATGGCGAACGCTTTTACTACGGGGCGCGAACGCTTTTACCCGCAGTTGCGCAGGGGTTGCTGCAGGGAGAGATAAGGTAAGCGGCAGGACGTAAGGCACAAAGCAGGCAGGGTAGCATGTAAGCATACCATGCAGGGCGCAGGAAATGGAATGCGAAGTATGCTGCCGGCAAATTAGAATTTTCTTGCTGCCGGATTTTTTTATCTTTGCCTTCCTTAAAATTGAAATTGTGGCACTGATCAAATCGATATCCGGCATTCGTGGCACCATTGGCGGCCGCCCCGGCGAAGGACTTTCTCCCCTTGATGTAGTGAAATTTACCGCAGCATACGGCACATGGTTAACCAAACAGCACCCTGACAATAAAAAAGTTGTAATAGGGCGCGATGGCCGTATATCCGGTGAAATGGTGAAAAACCTGGTAGTATCTACCCTGAACGGCCTTGGCCTGGATGTGGTAGATCTTGGTTTATCCACTACTCCCACCGTTGAGATTGCTGTAAAGATGGAACAGGCAGCCGGCGGCATTATTATCACCGCCAGCCATAACCCCAAGGAATGGAATGCGCTGAAGCTGCTGAACAGCGACGGTGAATTTATTTCCGGGGCCGATGGTAACGCGTTGCTGGATATAGCGGAACGGGAAGATTTCAATTTTGCAGATGTGAATAAGCTGGGCACTTATGAGCAGAACGACACCTACCTTCAAAAGCATATAGACCTGGTAGTGAACTATCCGCTGGTAGATGTAGCCGCCATCCGCGAACGTGATTTTAAGGTAGTGGTAGATGCGGTAAACTCTACCGGCGCCATTTTTATACCTGCCCTGTTAAAAGCTTTGGGCGTAAGCCAGGTAGAAGTGCTGTTTGATGAGGTGAACGGCCGTTTTAGCCACAACCCCGAGCCGCTGCCGGAAAACCTTACCGCCCTTTCCAATGAGGTAAACCGTTCCAACGCCGACCTGGGCATTGCTGTAGACCCGGATGTAGACCGGCTTTGCTTTGTATGTGAAGACGGCAGCATGTTTGGCGAAGAATATACCCTGGTGGCCGTAGCCGATTATGTGCTAAGCAAAAGAAAAGGCAACACGGTTTCCAACCTTTCCTCTACCCAGGCGTTAAAGGATGTTACGCTGAAGCATGGCGGCGAGTACCACCCCTCTGCCGTTGGTGAAGTGAACGTGGTAAAGAAAATGAAAGAGGTGAATGCCGTAATAGGCGGCGAAGGTAACGGCGGCATCATAGTGCCCGACCTGCACTATGGCCGCGATGCGCTTATTGGCATAGGCCTGTTCCTGAGCCATATGGCGCATAGCAAAAAGAACCTGAAGAACCTGCGCAACAGCTACCCTGATTACTTTATATCCAAGAACAAAATTGAGCTGGACAAAGGCGTGGATGTAAAGACCATCTTTGAAAAAATAAAGGGTAAATACAAGAACCAGCCGGCCAATACAGAAGACGGGCTGAAGATAGAGTTTGAAAAAGACTGGGTGCACCTGCGCACCTCCAACACCGAACCCATTATCCGTATTTACGCAGAAAGCCAGTTTGAAACCACGGCCGATAACATAGCCCGCCGTATTATGCAGGATATAAAAGAGTTTATGCATTAGCCAGCCGGCGCATGGCCAACCACCTGTTGCCGGTAAACCGGCTCCCGGTCGGTCTTTCATGCGCCCTGGTTTATTTATTGAAATTTTTCGGACATTTGTGGCGCTTTAAAGGCGCCTTTTTTTATTATCAAAAACCACCATCCACACCTTGAAAAGAATTTACTTTGACAATGCAGCTACCACGCCGCTTGATAAAGCGGTGCTGGATGCCATGTTGCCGTACATGACAGAACATTTCGGCAACCCGTCTTCTATTTACTCTTACGGGCGGGAAGCCCGGCTGGGTATAGAAAATGCGCGTAAAACCGTGGCTAAGATCCTGAATGCGCACCCCGGAGAGATCTTCTTTACCTCCGGCGGTACGGAAAGCAGCAATACGGCTATTAATGCCGCCATCCACGACCTGGGCTGCCGCCACATTATTACCTCAGAATTAGAGCACCACGCCACCCTGCACACCGTGGCGCACATGCACAAGTGCCAGGGCATCCGCCTTTCCTATGTGAAGCTGCTGCCCAACGGGCACATTGACATGGAACACCTGCGCGCGCTGCTGGCCGGCTCCGCTGAAAAATGCCTGGTAACGCTAATGCACGCCAACAACGAAATAGGTAACCTGCTGGATATACACGCTGTTGGCAACCTGTGCATGGAGTTCAACGCTATTTTCCATTCCGACACGGTGCAAACCGTAGGGCACTACCCGTTTGACCTGCGCAGCACGCCGGTGCATTTTATTAACGGCGCAGGGCATAAGTTCCACGGCCCTAAAGGCGTTGGTATTTTGTACATTAATGAGAACGTAAAAATCACCCCCTTTATCCAGGGTGGCGCGCAGGAGCGCAATATGCGCGCAGGAACAGAAAACCTGTATGGCATTGTTGGCTTTGCCAAAGCCCTGGAGCTGGCCACCACGCACTATGAAGCGCACAGCCAATATATTAACGGCCTGCGCATGTACATGGCGGATCAGCTGCAGCAGCACATACCCGGCGTATGCTTTAACGGCGATCTTTACGGACGAAGCCTGTATACCGTGTTGAACGCGTCTTTCCCGAAATCTGAAAAGAGCGAAATGATATTGTTTAACCTGGATATTAACGGTATCTGCGCCTCCGGCGGCAGCGCGTGCACCTCCGGCGCAGATGCGGGCTCGCACGTAATACGCGCGCTGAACGGCGATCCCAACCGCGTTAGCGTACGTTTTTCCTTTTCCAAAAACAATACAAAAGAAGAAGTGGACCAGGTGGTGGAAAAGCTGAAAGAGCTGGTATAAGTAATTGATTTATATGTAAAACATCCCGGTAAATTTGCCGGGATGTTTTTTTTGTTCGGAAAGAAATATTATTTTTTGGTGGTCTGTTACAATTGAAAGTCGCTCTCTGAGCGTGGCAGGGTACCCTGCTTAGGTTGCTGATTGGCCTTTTTTATTGCCGGTGCATATCAACCCATGCCAGTATCTTCTGCAGATAATCATGTGAAACCTGCTTCCCGTTATCAATACTTGTTAAGTAGTGATTGCAGCCCACACAAGGCTCATAGGTCAAATTTGTTTTTCCCAATCTTATAAAATCCAGTAAAACATAGTCAAGGCCGTAAACAGGGGAACTGGTATCATCAGTTGCTGCAACCATATAAATGGGTATGGTTAGTTTCCGTAGCTGCTCAAAGGGCGCAACAGCACAAAAACTTGCCCAGCGTTTATATGAATGCCCGTCAAACGCTTTGTTAGTAGCCGTGGGATTTTTATAAATATCCGCAATGTTTTTGAAGCTGGCATTAATGCTGTCTTGCGCCTGCCTGGATGTTATTTCTCCCTTTGCGGCTTTTATCCGCCATCCGGCAATATTGTCATAGAACTGATTAAGTCCGCTGCCTGCAATTGTAACTACGTGAGTAATCCGTTTGTCTTCAACAGCTAAGGCGGGAACCACCTGCCCTCCTTCAGAATAGCCGTAGGCAACAATCTTTGTATGATCCCAAAAATGATTTTTCACCAGGTAGCTGATAACTTTCCTCGTAGCTTCCACTCGCCACTGCAAGCTTAACCGCCGGGTGTATTCATCTGAAACCTTATAGCCTGCTATTAACTTATGCAGATCATATTCTTTTGCGCTTTGCAGTGTAGTAATCGTATCACAAAAGGGAGTACCGGGTTTGTCGAGGATGATATAGTGATATTTTTCCTTTGTTTTGGCCGTAATGTTTGGATCGAAGGTGTTTGATACCGCCCCAAAACCTTTGCCGTTTATATAAATACATAATGGCAATCCACCGCTTCCATTAATATCAATAAACAGGGGCGCTTTTTTAAACAGCCCCATGGTATCAACATAGAAATTGATACGCCCCAGTTTATTGTCATTTATTGAAAAAGCCTTTAAGCCGTAATCAGCGGGACGTGTTGGCTGGGCGCCCACGCCCATTCCCCAAAGCAACAGAACAGGCAGCAGTAAGTATTTCATTGCGGTGAATATAGGTTTTTTGCGTAAATTTAAATAGCCTGTAAAACCACGTTATTATGCGCATTATACCCCTTTTAACCCTCAGCGCGCTGGCTATTTGCCATCAACCTGTTTGTGCCCGGCAGGACATACAAAAACAAATACAACGGCAGCTTATAATGGCCGATGACAGCAGCGTGATTGAGCTGCCGGCCGGCCGTATTCAGCTATCCTCCACCCTTTCGCTGGAAGGCAAAAAGAACATCGTGATCAAAGGCGCCGGTATGGATAAAACCATCCTTAACTTTAAAGGGCAAAGCGAAGGCGCCGAAGGGCTGCACCTGTCCAATGCGCAGAACATCACCATCCGCGACCTTACAGTACAGGACACCAAGGGCGATGGTATTAAAACCATGAATGTTACCAACATTGCTTTTAAACAGGTGAAGGTAGAATGGACCGGGCCACCGGCTAAAGAAAACGGCTCATATGGCCTGTACCCCGTACAATGCCAGCAGGTATTAATAGACAGCTGCACCGCCATTGGCGCGTCTGATGCAGGCCTGTACGTAGGCCAGTCCAAAAACATTATAGTGCGCCACTGCATTGCCAAAAACAATGTAGCCGGTATAGAAATTGAAAACTCACTGCATGCGGAGGTGTACGATAATGAAGCATTTGAAAACACCGGCGGCATACTGGTGTTTGACCTGCCGGACCTGGTGCAGAAAAAAGGCGGCTATGTAAAAGTGTATAATAACAACATCCATCACAACAACTATCCCAACTTTGCGCCTAAAGGCAATACCGTGGCCAAAGTACCGGCCGGTACCGGGGTAATGGTGCTGGCCACCAGCAACGTGGAAGTGTACGATAACCGCATCCATTACAACAACAGCGCAGGCACCGCCATTATCAGCTACTTTATGACCGAGAACCCGATCAGGGACTCGTTATATATTCCTTACCCGGCTACCGTGTACGTGCATGATAATGACTACATCCGCGACCCGGTGAAGTTCCAGGGCAAAGGGCGTATAGGCCTGCTGTTCCGGTTCAAACTGCGCTTTGGAAAAAAAGTGCCGCATATTTTTTATGATGGCATCCTGAATAAAGCATGGACAGACAGCAGCGGGCAATATAAACCCGAATACCGCATTTGTATCAGTGATAATAAGAATGCCACCTTTGCCAACCTGGATGCGGGTAATAACTTCAAAAATGTATCGCGCAATGCGGCACAATATAATTGCAGTAACCCGGTGCGTACCCAAGTAACGGTGCGTGCCAAAAGCGGAGAGTGATGAAACGTGTGATCCGTTACCTTACCGGTTTTGCCCTTACAGCGGGCTTGCTGGCAGCATTGCTGGCATCGGGCATACAACCGCTGCAGCCCGCTTCCACGGCGCCCAAAGAGCAGCTGTCGGCCTACGGCTTTTTCTCCGGCAACATTGCCAACCAGGTACCGGCAGCGGGCATTATGCCTTACCAGCTGAATACCCCCCTTTTCTCTGATTATGCGGAGAAGCTGCGCTTTATTCAGCTGCCGGCAGATAGTGTGATCACATACGACAGCACGCAGGTAATGCATTTTCCTGTTGGCACCACCATCATTAAAACCTTTTATTACCCGGAAGATTTCCGCCACCCCGAAAAAGGAAGGCGGCTGATGGAAACCCGCCTGCTGCAGCATTTTCCCCAGGGATGGAAAGCGCTGGTGTACATCTGGAACGATGCGCAAACCGATGCTTTCCTGGAAGTGGCCGGCGACCGGAAACCCGTGCAGTTCACAGATCACAGCGGGCACACGGTATCTTTTGACTATGTAATACCTAACCTGAACCAGTGTAAAGGCTGTCATAACACCAATGAAGTAATGACGCCCATTGGCCCTACGGCGCGACAGCTGAACGGCGATTTCAATTATATCGGCGGCCGCGAAAACCAGCTGCAGCACTGGGTAAAAGCAGGCATACTGCACGGACTGGATAATGCATCCCGTGCCCCCAGGGCGCCGGTATGGAACGATCCGCAAACCGGTACCGTAGCCGAAAGAGCACGCATTTGGCTGGAGATTAACTGCGCGCATTGCCATAAGCCGGAGGGCCCTGCCCGTACCTCCGGCTTATTCCTGGATATTTACGAAAACGATCCTACCAAAACCGGCATTAACAAAACCCCGGTAGCCGCGGGCCGCGGCGCGGCCGACCTCCAGTTTGACATTGTGCCCGGCCACCCGGAAAAATCCATACTGGTGTACCGCATGGCTTCTACAGATCCGGGCATTATGATGCCGGAGCTGGGCCGCAAGCTTACACACAAAGAAGGGCTGGAGCTGGTGAAGGAATGGATAAGGGAGATGAAGTAGATGTGCGGATGTGCAGATATGCAGATGTGCAGATGGGGAACGAATAAAGAAATGAAGAGATGTGCAAATGTGTGGATATGCAGATGGAATGCTGCGATGGTTAGCTTCCTAAAAGCTAAATGGCGCTAAGCATAGCGCCATTACTGATATAACTACACAGCTGTACAGATGCAGCGCACAGCCTTCATTCATCTGCACATCTGCATATCTGCACATCCGCACATTGTCAGGAGTTTCTGGTGATCACCTCATAGAACCGTTCCCGGTAGCCATCGCTGATGGGAATAGACTGATTGGCGATCATCACGGTATTCTTTTCTACAGAGTTGATCTTGTTAAGCGATACCAGGTAAGAGCGGTGCACCCGTATAAACTTGTCGGCCGGCAGCCGGGTTTCAAACGACTTGAGGCTGCGCAGCGTTAATACAGGCTGGTAAGGAGTATAAATCTTCGTATAATCTTTCAGCGCTTCAATGAACAAAATATCTTCCAGGTTGATCTTGATGATCTTGTATTCTGTTTTAATGAAAATGTAATCATTTATCTGGCCGCCGCTGTCGCCGTTCTTCTGCTGGCTTACGGTCATAAATTCCTGCGCTTTGGTGGCGGCCCGCAGGAAACGGTCGAACGGGATGGGCTTCAGCAGGTAATCCACTACATCCAGGTCAAAACCATCCAGGGCATATTCCCCGTAAGCCGTAGTGAAAATTACCATGGGAGGGTGTTTCAGGGATTTCAGGAACTCGATGCCGTTAATGTCCGGCATTTTAATGTCCAGGAATACCAGGTCAACCTTTTCGTCCTGCAGGAAGCGCATGGCTTCGGCAGCATTCTCAAAAGTTTGCACCAGGGAGAGGAAAGGCACTTTGCGGGCAAAGTCTGTGATGATCTCCAGTGCCAATGGTTCATCGTCCACTGCTATACACTTAATCATTTTTCAACACTATTTTAAGATCAGCAATAAATTGGTGCTCAGTTTCTGTAATGGTTACTTCGTGTTTGTTGATATATAACAATTCCAGCCGTTTTAATACATTTTGCAGCCCAATGCCGCCCTGCTCCCCTACCCGCCGCGGAAACAAACTATTTTTTACCAGCAACCGCACCACCTGCTGCTCAATGGTGACTATAATACTGATAAAAGAATGGTCGGTATAGCTGATACCATGTTTGAAGGCATTCTCTACAAATGGTATCAGCAGCATGGGCTCTATCCACAATCCATCCGGCGACCCGCGCTCCTGGTAATCCACCTGTATGCCGGACGGCAATCTAAGCCGTTGTATATCAATATAATCCTGTAAATATTGGAGCTCGTCCTGCAGCTGCACCTTATCTTCATTGGACTCATAAATCATGTACCGCATAATGGTAGACAGCTTGATGATTGCGTTCTCCGTTTGCGCGGAATGCTTATGCGCCAGTGAATAGATGGTGTTTAGACAGTTAAAAAGAAAGTGAGGATTAATCTGCGACTTTAAAAATTTTAACTCCGCATGTAATTTCTCCACTTTCAGCGCCTCCCGCTGCTGCTCGCTCTTGAACCATTCCTGGGCAATTTTGATAAACCCGCTCATCAGCAGCATTAATAATGCGGCCAGCACCGACTTTCGCAGCGCTTCGGGAAACAGCAGCCGTTGCCAGAAAGGCGGCGGCCCCAAAGGTATGGCCATACCGGTCGGCCCGATGATAGAGTCCCTGCCGAATCCCGGGGGCGGAGGTCCGGCTATGAACCGCCCGTTCTGCGAATAAATACGCAACCGGGGCGCGGCAGCAACGGCATTATCCCCTCCGGCAAACGCGCGATAACGCATAAACGTACGACCTGGTATTAAAGTTACTTTCCCGGTGCTGTCAACTGCACTGCCCGGCAGGTTCAGCTCTACTTCATGGCTGGCCAGGTAGCGCATAAACAGGTGATCCATTACAGACTGCTGCAACGTAATGAAAATCAGCACTAAAATTACGCAGCCAAAATAATATACAATCTTCTTAAGGGTAAAGAAACGGGGTATGAGCACATAGATATTCAGGTAAAATACCCCTATAAGAAACAGGTTATCAATAATTTCACGTGTAAAAAACCAGGGGTGCAGTATGCGCAGGCGATAAATAAAGAAAGGAAGCAACAGGAAGCAGGTCCATGCAACAATATGTAGCCCGATTATAAATAGCCGGTTCCTGTAAATATTTTTAAAATTAATCATACACCGCCTGAAAAGCGGGGTAAACATACATCGTTATCCGGTTAAGCATCTGTTAAAATTTGCCTATCCGGTTTAAGTATATGTTAAAATTATCCACATTCCACCGCCGGGGCGGCGGTAGAAGGGTGCTGCAAGACCATTGCAACACGCAGTGCACAAAGGGTTATTTATTGTTTATCAATCACTTAACTATTCCCATTTCTTCCAGCTCCTCTTTGCTTACGGTAGGCAGCTGGTGCTTACGCAGCTTATCGGCTACCCGGTTGCCCACGCGCAGGGCGTCTTCCCTGCTCCGGAACACATTTCTGCCCGGCAGGGCCGGTATAATATCCTGGTAAATATATGTCCGGGCGCCAATATTCACGGAATATCCCCACCCATCGCCTGTTTGAAACGGTACAACCGCAATGCTGTCCTGCATTGCGGTTGTAGTATGCTCCCCGGCCGGTGGCCTGCCGTTGCATCCGGTTATAGCGGCTGCCAGCAGCAGGCATCCTCCTGCCAGGAGGATAATATGTTGCCTGGCCTTAGTCATTCTTGTTATAATCCCCAACCGGGTCAAATTCCCAGGTATCGCTCAGCTGTATGCTACCGCTGGAGCCGGTGGTTACAAAACCACGGTTCTTAATATTAAAGCCTACTGCTCCGCTGCGGGCAATCCCTTCAAAAGACTGTTTCAGGTCCCACAGATCGGTCACGGGGTCATATTCCCATACTACGCTGGATATGCTGGGCTTAGCGCCGGTAGCCAGGTAGGCCTTGTTGTTCATAACAAACACAGCGCAGTTAGTGCCGGCTATGGAAGTATAATCATTATCGTAGTCGTCGTCACTAACATTGGTGATCGAACGTTTTAATGTCCATGTTTTGGCTTTAAGGTCAAAACGGGACAGCTCATTAATGGTTGACTGGTTAGAAGTACCGGAAACGATGTATGCAGAGTCACCGATCACGAAAGCGGCGGCATCCTGCCTTTTAGAGTTGGGAACATCATCTGCAGCGGTCCAGCTGTCGGAAGCAGGGTTGTACTCGTACATATCATTCAGCCAGTTCCCATCATAACCGGTAGCAATATAGCCTAACCCGTTGCCGGCAAAAGCTACTGCGCCATACCGGGGCGAACCGGGGAAAGGCGCTTTGGCTGTCCATGTATTCAGGGCCGGGTCGTATTCATAAAAGTCGTTGAATTTGTTAATTCCGCCGTCGGTTCCCGTACCCATATAGCCTTTACCTCCTATTGAAAAAGCCACAGCGCTCTGCCGGCCAGGCGCCGCATCCGGTAAAGATGCCCGCTGCGTCCAGGTATTTTTATCTGCATTATAGGAATAGAAATCCTTTAAGCGGTTGGTTCCGTCATAGCCGGTGCCTACAAAAGCAGTATCATTAATGGTAAAGCTCACAGCTTCAGTACGGGCAGCGCCTTTAAAATCTACCTTATGGATCCAGTTCCCTACTGTTGTGGTATCATCGCTACTTTTGGAGCAGGCCATCCACGTCAAGGACATCAGCAAACAAAAACCTGTTGAATAACGCATTAGCATTTTATAATTTTTATAGCTGCCAAAATTATCCGCCCTTATATTAGCATAAATATAAAATAGACACAACTGCTGTTTCACCGGACAAAAGGCCATTTTTCATCTGCCAGTCGGTATCTTTGACCTATTACCTGGTTTTAAGGAACCCGGGGCTATATAAAGAACATTCCTACGGTTTCATCGACAAAAAACCGCTGTTGGTATATTAAATCAACGGAAAGTAGGGTTCCTGGCTAAAATTGCGCTCCATGAACAATATGATTTGCCGTGTCAGGTGCGCCCATGCCTACTTAAAAATTGGGGTGGCCATGCTATTGCTGGCCACTAGCAGCGCTTGTGAAAAGAACGGATTTACCTACGATCTGACGGGCAGTAACCAGCCGTCCAGCTATATAGTTACAGATACCTTAACTATTGATATGAACACCGTTGCGCTGGACTCTGTTCCTACCAACGGTACCGGCATTATGTTATGCGGTGTGCACCAGGACCCTTACCTTGGCAAAGTAACCGCTTCCTCCTTTTTTCAGCTGCAGCTGCCCTCCAATACCCAAACCAGCGCCCTGCAGAATGATCTTTCCGCCCAGTACGATTCTGTAGAGCTGATCCTGAAACCCAACCGGCAGGTGTATGGCGACACCACGGCCATGCAGGATATAGGTGTATATGAAGTGCTGGAAACCATCCAGAAATCCCAGAACAGCGCGTACCTGTACAATAACAGTAACTTCCAGACGGCCTCTCAGCCCCTGGCCAGTGTGCAACAGGTATATACCCCCAGCATTGACAGCAGCATACATATTAAGCTGCCGGCTGCTTACGGCGCTAACCTGTTCCAGCAGTTCAAGAACAAGGCGAACGAAGTATCCACCCAGGATATTTTCCTGCAGTTTAACCATGGCCTGGCCATTAAGCCCGGCCCGGCCAGCGCCAATATTATGGGTTTCTTTACCGCCGATACCTCTGTTATACTGCGTGTGCATTACCATGTAAACGAATTACTTATCACGGACCACCACCTGGATATACTCCTTTATAACCCGGATGTACAGTTTAACCAGATCACTGCCGACCGTACCGGCACCCCGCTGGCCGGCCTTACCGGCACCACAAAGAGCCTGCCCAGCACTCAAACCGGTAATATGACCTTTGTACAGCCGCTTACCGGCGTACTTACCAGGATAGACCTGCCCAGCCTCAAAACACTTGCTTCCATAGGGAAGTTCTTTAAGGTAATGCGGGCCACCCTTACCCTGCAGCCTATAGCCGGCACTTATGATAATTATTACTCGCTGCCGCCCCTGGTTACCCTGTGCGAAGCGGATAACAAGAACAATGTGGTTGACACGCTTACCGACATCACCGGCTCCCTGCAGTACGGGAACCTGAACATTGATAACCTGTACCACCTTAACACTAGCTATACGTACGACATTACGCATTATGTTATCAATAATATTAACAGCAACGGGTATAACAACTTCGGATTGCTGGTAATGCCCACCCATGGCGCCGCCACCACAAGCTTTAACCGGCTGGTGCTGGGAAATAACAAGCAAAAGGAAAACAAGATCCGAATACAGGTATATTATCTGCTTTATAATTAAAAGTTCACCACATTTGTGATTGCTTTCAATTGATCAAACAAACAGTGTAAATGTTCAAAATAAATAAATATACCGGTATATGTGGGCTGTTGCTGCTGGGCTGTATACAACAGGTAAGTGCGCAAAGCGGCAAAGGCATTAACTCCCTGTATTCTGCATTTGGTGTGGGCGACCTGGAAGACCGCGACTACAGCCGCAACTTTGGCTTAGGCAGCGCCGGTATTGCCCGCCCGTCCCTGTTTTACCTGAATGAGCTGAACCCTGCTTCCTATACCGCCATTCCGGCGCAGAACTTTATGTTTGACGTTGCCCTGCGCGGCACCACTGTTAGCTATAAAGGACAAAGCCTGAACCAAAGCGCGGGCGATGTGAATATTAAAAGACTGGCCATTGGCTTTAAGGTGAATAAGCGCTGGGGCATGAGCGCCGGCCTTACCCCTTACAGCACCGTGGATTACAAGCTGCTGAACGAGCGCTATATAGAGGGAACCAGCCAGCCGGTAGATGCTGTTACAGAAGGCACCGGCGGTATTAACCGGGTATATTGGTCCAACTCAGTAAGGCTTAGCAAGAATTTTTCCGTAGGGGTTTCTTCCGCTTTCCTGTTCGGCCCTATTAACGCCACTGAAACCCTGGGCAGCGATACCGTATCTACGGTAGATAAACGTTACGCCTATAATGTGAACTTTAACACCGGCCTGCAGTACCTGGGCAAAATAAAGGACTGGGAAATTGGCCTGGGCGCTACTTACCGCTTTAAAACCGTTATGCGTTTCCAGCATACCGTAAATGTGGTAAACGCCAACGAAACCGTGCTGTATAAGGATGACCAGGGCACGCAAAAATTTTCCCTGCCTGAACAATATGGCGCGGGCTTTTCTTTGTCAAAGGGCAATATTACCGTGGTGGGCGATTACCGCAAACAGCTGTGGAGCGGCATTAACTCCAGCCAAACCAATTACAAGCTTACAGATGCCGAACGCTATGCGGGCGGTATAGAATATGCTTTTAAACGCCATTATTATAACGGCATTATAGAAGGCATGGTTTTACAGGCCGGTTTCTCCCACAACAAAACCTACCTTACTGTAGGCGGCCAGCAGATAAAGGATGTAGCCGGCAGCATAGGCGTATCGTTACCCAGCCGCAACGGCGCATTACGCTACTACCTGGGAATTGAGGTAGGGCAGCGCGGCACCGAAGCCAACAACCTGATCAAGGAGAATTATGTAAGCGCCGTATTCCACTTCTCTTTCCGCGACATTTGGTTTATTCGCCGCATTTACGATTAATAGCTGCCTTATTAGTTAAAAAAGCAGCAGTAATTGTTAAGTTTCCATTAACGCAATATCCCGCGTTTACTAATTTTAGTTGCCCTGTGCCAACGTTGGCGCAACATCGCTAAACTCGTAAACAGAAGGGGGAAATAGTGCCTGTACACTATGCAGATAGGGAACAGCTATTGACAATGCGGCTACGGTCCGGTGATCACGTTGCTTTTAAGGAAATATACAGTATATACCACCAGCTATTATACGGGGTGGCCTGTAAATACCTGAAGAACGCGGCCATGGCCGAAGATGCCGTGCATGAGGTATTTGTAAAGCTGTGGGTAAGCCGCGGACAGCTGGACCCTGCGCAGGGCGTACGCAATTTCCTGTTCAAATGTTTAAAGTACCATATACTGAATGTAATACGCGATCATAAACGCGCGCTCATTAAACAATTCACCCTTCTGCGCCAGGCGCCGGTAAGCCATGAAGAGCCGGAAGCCGCCGTACTTTTCAACGATTATAAGAAGGCCATGGACCAGGCCATAGAACAGCTTTCTCCCCGCAAAAAGCATATTTTTAAATTAAGAACCGTAGAAGGCCTGAGCAATGAAGAGATAGCCGCCAGGCTGGGCATCTCTATCCATACCGTTAAGTTCCAGTTTTCGCAGGCCAGCCAGCTGCTGCGGCATTACCTTAAACTATTCAGCAGCACCCTGCTGCTGGTGATCGTGCGCCTTTTCCTCTAAAAAAAAATTTTCGGCACGTATAATACTTTGCCTTGCGCCAGGTGTAGTACCTCATAAGGAGGCGAATTATATATGCACGAAATGGACCCTGCACTATTAGAAAAATTCTTTAACAACCGGTGTACCGCTGAAGAACACCGCCAGGTGCTGGAGTGGCTGAATACAGATGAAGGCCGCCGCTACCTGCTGAACGCGGTGCAACGCGATCTTGAAAAAGGCGATGCGCAGCGGGAGCTGGCGCAAACCAGCCGCTCAGAAGCGCTGTTCCAGCGCATATTAACCACTGCACAGCAACAGGAGATACCGCTTCGCCGCCGCCGGCGATGGCAGGGCTATGCCCTGTTAAAAGCAGCAGCTGTTATTACCGGCGCCCTGGCGCTTTCGTTTGCGGCCTGGAAAATGTACCTGCAAAACCGCCTGGTTACCTATAAAACCGCTTACGGCGAAGTGCGCACCCTTACCCTGCCCGACCAGTCGGTTGTTACGCTGAATGGTAACAGCACCCTCCAATACCGCCGGTACTGGAATGCCGCAAAAGACCGGGAGATATGGGTGCAGGGCGAAGCTTTTTTTGACGTAAAGCCCGCAGCCCGCAAACGTTTCCTGGTGCACACCTCCCACCATATTAACGTGGAGGTGCTGGGCACCACCTTTAATGTGCTGGACCGTGAAGGCCGCACCCAGGTGGTGCTGAACAGCGGCAAGGTACGTTTAAGCAGCAACAGCAGGGCCATTCCGGCGCCCATTATTATGCGGCCCGGCGAGCTGGTAGAGGTAAAAGCCAATACGCTTTCTTATCACAAAAAGCATATTAACGCGGCTGCATACGCCTCCTGGAAAAATCACAAGCTGGAATTCAGCAACACTGAGCTGGTACAGGTAGCGCAGGTATTGCGCGAAACATATGGTATTACAGTTATAATTAAAGACTCCACGCTCTTACACCAGCAGCTCTCGGGCACTGTGCCCAGCGAAAATGCCAACATGCTGCTGGACGGCCTTTCCCAATTATTTGATTTAAAGATTACCCGGCAAAATGCCACTGTGAACATTGAAAAGAACCATCAATAAACATTAGATAACATTCAACCAAAGTATTATGAACAGATACTTGATGTCCTTCGTAACAGCCATGGGCGTGGCCTGTTACTGCGGACTCCCTGCCCGCTCGCAGGATATGGCAGCCATTCCACGCCAATCCCAGCCTGTGTCCACTTCCCCAAAAAAGCTGCTAAAGAATGTATTAAGCCAGCTGGAATTAAAGTACGGCGTATCATTCCTGTACAAAAGCCAGCTGGAGAAAAAACAGCTCAGCACCTCCACCATGGAAAACCAGCCAACACTGGAAGCAGCGCTGGAGTCGCTAACCAGCGCCAACGACCTGCAATACCGGAAAATAAGGGACAACTTTTATATTATTTACAGCAAAGACGAAACGCCTCCGGCGCAGCTTGTAAACAACAACATTAACAGCATTCCTGCACAGCAGCCGGGCAGCATACCGTTCCAGTTCAGCTTCAGCGGCATGCAGCAGATAATTGTAAAAGGCCGGGTTACCGATGAAAAGAACCAGCCGGTGCCGGGTGTAACGGTATTATTAAAAGGTACCACCACCGGCACCACTACCGATGCTACCGGCGCTTATACCTTACCGGTACCCGATGGTAACGGTACCCTGGAGTTTTCTTACCTGGGTTACCTGAAACAGGAAATATCCATTGGCAACCGTACCAGCATTAACGTACAGCTGCAGCCCGATGTTAAATCCATGTCGGAAGTAGTGGTAGTAGGTTATGGCACACAAAAGAAAGTAGACCTGACCGGCGCTGTTACCGCTGTTTCCGGCACCGATGTGAACTGGAAACCGGTAGGCCAGGTATCTACCGCGTTACAGGGCGTGGCCTCCGGCGTAACCGTAAAACAATCAACCGGCCAGCCGGGCAGCGACGAAAGCACCATCCGCATCCGCGGCAGGGGCACCCTGAACAATAATGATCCGTTGGTGCTGGTAGATGGCGTACAATATAACATTAATGATATAGACGTTAACGACATTGCCTCTATGTCTATCCTCAAAGATGCCGCTGCCGCATCTATTTATGGCGTACGTGCAGCCAACGGCGTTATATTGATCACTACCAAAAGAGGCAGCACCGGCAAGCCCCGGGTTACCTACTCCAACTATTTTGGATGGCAAAACCCGGCCCGCCTGGCCAAATACGTAGGCGCGCAGGAGTTCATGAAGCTGGTGAACCTGATGCGTATCAACTCCGGCGCCGGCGCGCAGTATTCCGATGCGCAGATAGCGGCGTATAATGATCCCAACCGCGACAAAAACCTGTACCCGGATAACTACTGGATGAACGACATCCTAACCGGCAGCGGTTTCCAGCAGTCGCACAGCATAGGTGTTGGCGGCGGTACGGATAATGTGAAGTACCAGTTCTCCGCCAACTATTTTGACCAGAAGGGTTTGATTAAGAATATGGATTACAACCGTATTACCGTACGTTTAAATACAGACATCAAGATCAATGAAAAGCTGAACTTCAGCGCCGACATCTCCACCCGCCTGGGCGACCAGCAGGAGCCACAGGGGCAGGAAGGATCTGCATGGTACCAGTTTGGCCAGGCTGCCATTATAAACCCTTTAACGGTTAACAAGTATACCGATGGCACCTGGGGCATTGTAAGAGGCGGCCAAAACCCCATTCGCCTGCAGGAAGAAGGCGGTTTATACGTGTATAAGAACAACCTGTTCACCGGCAATTTCAAAGGCAACTACGAGATTGTAAAAGGCCTTACCCTTACCGGTATGGCAGCTGTAAATTATCGCTCCGTTTACAACAGCATGCATAACAGGGCGCTGGATTACTTTACCGATTACCCGGACAATACCAAAACCCTTACCATAGGACAAAACAACATTACCAAGGAATACCAGGGCTACTGGTTCCGCAACTTCCAGGGACTGCTGCAGTATGAGAAAAGCCTGGGCCAGCACGCCTTTAAGATCATGGGCGGCGTGTCGCGCCTTACAGAAACCAATGATGACCTGAGCGGCTACCGCACTAACCTGCCCAACGGCGATATTGAGCAGATCAATGCCGGCGCAGCCGACGGCCAGCAGGCAAAAGGCACGGCGGATGCTTACAGCCTGCTCTCTTTCTTTGGCCGGTTGAACTATAATTTCAAGGATAAATACCTGTTTGAAGCCAACATCAGAAGGGATGGCTCCTCCCGCTTTGCCGACGGGCAGCGCTGGGGATGGTTCCCCTCCTTCTCCGCCGGCTGGCGTATATCCGGTGAGGAGTTTATGCAGGATGTTACCTTCATCAATAACCTGAAGCTGCGCGGCAGCTGGGGCGAGCTGGGTAACGATGTGTTCCAGGGCAACAACATCAACATTAAAATGAACTATCCTTACCAGTCGACCTACCAGTACAACAGCTATCCCTTTGGCGGTTCGCTGAACCCCACTGCAGGTATAACCGTATATCCCAACTCGGGCTTAACCTGGGAAACCACCCGTATGACGGATGTGGGCCTGGACCTGACCGTGCTGAAAAACCTGGATGTTACGTTTGATTACTATAAGAAAAGCACCTACGACATCCTCCTGGACCTGCGTATACCCAACACCGTTGGCCTGGACGCATCTGTGCAGAATGCCGGCAAGGTGCAGAACACCGGCTGGGAATTATCCCTGAACTATCATAACAAAATAGGAGATGATTTCAGCTATAACATTGGCGCCAACCTGTCTGACGTAAGGAACAAGATCGTGGACCTGAAAGGCTCCGACCTGGTATCAAAAGACAACAACAACATTTACACCGGCAATGTAACCGGCGTGCCCATTGGCGCATTTTACGGCTACCAGGTGGAAGGTATTTTCCAAACGCAGGAACAGGTAGATAAGCATGCCACTCCGCCTATATCCGGCACCGGACCCGGCGACCTGATGTACAAAGATGTGACCGGCGACGGCACTGTGAAAGAAGGCGATGCCACTGTTGGCGGCGATATGGTGTACCTGGGCAGCGATATTCCCCGCTATACCTACGGCGTGAACCTGGGCGGCGCTTACAAGGGATTTGATTTGTCGGCCTTTTTCCAGGGCGTTGGCAAAGTAGCTATACAAACACTGGTAATGGAAAGAGCGCCTACCAACAGCGATAATAATTTTAAAGCCGTACATGCCAACAGCTGGACACCGGAGAACACAAATGCTCCTTTCCCCAGGCTGGTAACCAGCACACAAAACTACCAGTCATCCTCTTACTGGGTAAGAAGCGGCGCTTACCTGCGCTTAAAAAGCCTGCAGCTGGGCTACACCCTGCCCAAAGCATGGATGCAGCAGGTGGGCCTCAGCAGGGCCCGCGTATATGTGAGCGGCCAAAACCTGCTCACCTTTACCAGCCTGCCCAGCGATATAGATCCGGAAGCACCGAACGACAGCCGTTATTATCCACAGGTACGGACTTTCACCTTCGGTTTAAACGTAGCATTCTAAATACAAGCAACCATGAAAAAATTAAGCATATTTCTTATAGCAGCAGTTGCCTGTATGTACTTTACAGCCTGCAAAAAAAGTTTCTTAGACGAGCAGCCGCAGGACCAGGTGAGCACTGCGGATTACTGGAAAACACAGGCCGATGCCGTAAATGCGGTGAACAACTGCTACCGGCGCCTGGGCGATGTAGATAACCGCTTATTTATTTCCTGCGCTACAGACGACAGCTACTCCTGGAGCGACTGGCCCAGCGATGTGCGCCTGGTAGGCAATGGCAGCGCCAGCGCAGGCACCGGCATGTTTGCCAACTTCTGGAGCAATTTTTACCGCATGATTGCCTCCTGTAACGATGTAATAGGCAATATTGACCGTGTGCCCAATATGGACGACAGCCTGCGTAACCGCCTGAAAGGTGAGGCCCGCTTTATCAGGGCTTATGCCTACCAGCAGCTCATTGGCCTGTACGGCGATGTGCCTTTGATCACACACATACAGGCTATAGATGAATTTGATGTAACCCGCACACCGCGGGCACAGGTAGCGGATTTTATTGTAAAGGAGCTGGACACGGTGAGCAACATGCTGCCGGTAAGCTACGACGCCTCCAATTACGGCCGGGCTACCCGTGGCGCGGCACTGGCGCTGAAAGCCCGCACCTACCTGTATGAAGGTAACTGGACGGAAGCCGCCAATGCCGCCAAAGCAGTGATGGACCTGAACAATTACATTATTGACCCCGATTACCAGCGCCTTTTTAACGGCACCAACAAAACCAGCAAGGAGATCATATTTGCCGCGCAGTATTTAAAGAATACGCTGCCAAACGCCACTGCCACGTGGATAGGCGGTCCTTCGCTGGGCGGCTGGTCGCAGGTAGTGCCCACACAAAAGCTGGTAGATGCGTATGAAGATATTGAAGGCAATCCCATAGATCAATCCACCATCTACGATCCTGCACACCCCTTTGCCAACCGCGACCCACGGTTACGTTTAAACGTAATTACGCCCGGCGATACGGTGAACGGGCTGGTGATTGATGTAACTGCAAAAGGCTCCATTGATGCGCTGAGCAAAAACAACGCTTCCTTTACCGGCTACTACTACAAAAAATATGTACCGGCAGATATTGACGGCAGCTGGGACCGCAACTCCTATAACGACATTGTGCTGATACGCTTTGCCGAAGTGCTGCTGACCTATGCAGAGGCAAAAATCGAGAACAACCAGGTTGATGCTACTGTATATGACGCTATTAACCGCGTACGGCAGCGCCCCGGCGTAATGATGCCGGCCGTTACACCTGCCAAAGCAGCCACCCAGGCGGCATTACGCGCTATTGTAAGAAGAGAAAGACATGTAGAGTTCCCGGTTGAGGATAACCGCCTGTTCGACATCCGCCGGTGGAAGATTGCTGAAAGCGTGATGCCCGGCCCGGTGTATGGCATCCTGAACAATTTTGACAACAGCCGGGAAGATTATGGCAAGCATGTGCTGGTAGAAACCCGCTCCTTTAACGCAGGGCGTGACTACCTGTGGGCTATTCCGCAAAGTGAAAGATCCATTAATACAAACCTGGGACAGAACGGTGGCTGGTAATGTTTTCTATTGACAGTGAACAATAATCATGCAGCTAACAGCTTTGCGCAGGCAAAAGCAGCCAACAACAAAAAGGAGGATGGAGCATATGCTTCATCCTTCTTCATTTAACAGGGCCCTGAACCAGTAGCCGGAGTCTTTAATGGTACGGCGCTGCGTTTCAAAATCAACATGCACCAGGCCAAAGCGGGCGCGGTAGCCCTCTGCCCACTCAAAATTATCGGTGAGCGTCCAGGCAAAATAACCTTCTACCGGCACTCCTTCCCTTTTTGCCTGCAGCACGGCGCCCAGGTAATCCTGGAAATACTGTATGCGGGCAGTATCTTTTATACGGCCATTTTCCGGCACATCATTAAAAGCGGCGCCGCCTTCGGTAACAATAATGCGCTTTACGTTACGGTAGGCCGCAAACTGTTTAAGCACGGCATACATGCCGCCCGGGCTGATCTCCCAGCCCAGGCCTGTAACCGGTACCCTGCGGTAGCGCGGCTTTACTTCTGAAATGCCTATCACGGGCATAAAGGCATTGTAGCGTACCACCAGGGGAAAATAGTGCTGCAGGCCAATAAAGTCAAAGTCAAACGCCAGCTTATCCCAGTCGCGCCACAAGGCATAGCGGCGCTCTATACGTTTTAGCAGGGGCATATCGTGCACCGGGTAACCCATGCCCAGCGCGGGTTCCAGGAACAGGCGGTTAAACAGGGCATCGGCCTTGCGGGCGGCCTGCAGGTCGCGCTCATTTTGGGTATAGGGAATAATATGCGAGCAGGAATACGTGGTGCCTATAACCGCATCCTTCACTTCTTCCCGTATTACACGCCCGCCGGTAGCCTGCGCCAGCGCTACATGGTGCACGGCCGGTAAAAAGTACGACAGGCCAAATTTGCCCGGCGCATGCACGCCCAGCATATAACCTAAAGAGGTAAAGCCAAAGGGCTCGTTCAGTACAATCCAGTGCTTTACTTTATCGCCATATTCACGCATGCATATACGCACATACTCCTCAAATGCAAACACCACGCCGCGGTGGCACCAGCCGCCCCTGCTTTCCAGCGCCTGGGGCAGATCCCAGTGGTACAGCGTAACGTAGGGCACCAGCCCTGTTTCCAGGCAGGCATCTATCAGGCGGTGGTAAAAGGCTATGCCGGCGGGGTTTACCTCACCGGTGCCGTTAGGCAGTATGCGGGGCCAGGAAATAGAGAAGCGGAAAACCGAAAAGCCCATCATCTTCGCCAGCTGCAGGTCCTGCTCGTAACGGTGGTAAAAATCGCAGGCAACGCAGGCATTGCTGCCATCCTTTATTTTACCCCTGCGCAGGGTAAAAACATCCCATATAGATTTGCCCCTGCCGTCTTTATCATGCGCGCCTTCGTTCTGAAAAGCGGCAATGGTAACGCCCCATAAAAAATCATCCCCAAAGTCATGACGGCTAAATGGTGCAGTAAATGGTTGCATACAACCGCAGTTTACAATTCTTTATTTAAAAAAATCATTATTTAATTGTTAATAATAGCTTTTTAATTTTAGGGTATGGATGCACGTAAATTGATATACCTGCTGATAGGTGCGGGCTGCATGGCAGCCTGCGGCAACGGTACGCACACACCGGCTGTAACAGCTGTAACAAAACACCGTACCGCTGCTGCTGCTCCGGTCATAGACAGCCTGAACCCGATGGTGCTTATTCCTGGCGGCAGCTTTGCCATGGGTACGGATGAAATGCCGGCCCAGGCCGATGAACAGCCCGTGCATACGGTGCAGGTTGACAGCTTTATGATGGACGAGCATGAGGTGACCAATGCGGAGTTTGCGGCTTTTGTGGCAGCCACCGGTTATGTGACCGTTGCTGAAAAACCCATCAGCAAAGAGGAGCTGCTGAAGGAAATGCCCCCCGGCTCACCGGACCCCGACAGCAGCCTGCTGCAGGCCGGCTCCCTGGTATTTTCTCCACCGGACCACCAGGTACCGCTGGATGATGTATCGCAATGGTGGGCTTTTGTACCGGGCGCCAGCTGGCAGCACCCCGAAGGGCCGGACAGCAATATTAAAGGTAAGGAGCACTACCCTGTAGTGCATATAGCCTGGGTTGATGCGCAGGCCTATGCCAGGTGGGCCGGTAAACGCCTGCCTACAGAAGCGGAATGGGAGTATGCCGCCCGCGGCGGGCTGGCGGGCCAGCCCTATCCCTGGGGCAACGAGCCATTAACAGCCGGCAAGCCTAAAGCCAATACCTGGAACGGGCATTTCCCCTACCAGAATACAAAAGCCGACGGGTTTTATAGCACCGCGCCGGTAAAATCGTTCACACCTAACCGTTATGGGTTGTATGATATGTCGGGCAATGTATGGGAGTGGTGCGCCGACTGGTATGATGCCAACTATTACAGCGCAACTCCGGCAGGGGCGCATAACCCGCAGGGCCCCGGCAGGGGCTTTGACCCGGCAGACCCCTATGCGCCCAAGCGGGTAATAAGGGGCGGCTCTTTTATGTGCAGCGATGAGTATTGCAGCGGCTACCGGGTAACGGCCAGGATGAAAACCACGCCCACTTCCGGGCTGGCTAACCTGGGTTTCCGCTGTGTAAAGGACCTGTAAACATATTTAAAAGAACCGGCCAGAGGGAATGTAAAATGTAAAATTTTAAATGCTAAATGTAAAAGTAAAGCCACGAAAGCGGGTACAGTATTAAATAAAATCGGGATTACTTTTACATTTTACGTTTAGGATTTTACGTTTCCTCTGGCCGGCTCCGGTGCTTGCCCTGTTTACTTTACAGTAATAGTGCTGTCTTTTGTGGTTACCAGTATTACGCCATTACGGCCGGCGTTGCCATACAGGGAGGTGGCTGTTTTATCTTTCAGCACGCTGATAGCCGTAATGCTGCCGGGCGACAGGCTTTTTACGGCATTGACTTTTGCCGGAACACCATCAATAATCACCAGCGGCTGCGGATGCAGGCTGTCTATTCCTGTAAACGTAACAACACTGCTGCGGTTTGTATGCCTGTCTACAACCCGTACTGTATCGGCTTTACCCTTATACCCCAGCACTACTATGTTATTTTCGCCGGAGCCGGGTATGTTAATGGTTTGCTTTCCTTTTTTAGTGGTAATGAATAACACCCCGTTCTTTCCATCTTTGCCATACCGCTTTACTGCTTCATCACCTTTCCAGACGTTTACTGATTCAATATCGCCTTTATCCAGGCGTTCCAGCGCGCTGTTCTCTGTACGCACACCATCAATGAAAAGAATGCCTTTAAAATTCTTCAGCGATATTTTTGGTGCAGGCACTGTATCTGGTACAGGAGGCGGTGGCGGCGGGGGCACGGGCGCCGGCGCCGGCATGGATTTGGATGATGGTGAAGGCGGCGGAGGCGGCGGTGGTATTTTACCCGTTGCTTCAGGAGCCGGTGGCGGAGGCGGAGGTGCAGGCGTAGCTATTGTATCTGCCGCCATTGTATTTTTTACATTTGCTGTTTGCTTTTGTTTAAAGGCCGCCCGGCTGTAGTTAAGCGATAGCAGGGCTATTGCTACTATGCTGCCCAGTACTACGTAGCGGAGCATATTATATTTAGCGGAACGCTTGCTGTTCATCATTTTAATTCTGTTTTTCAGGTGTGAAAGATTGAAGTTGTTTGCGATGGCCGTCGCATATGGAATTCCACTAACTTTTATCAGGTTGTATTGATAAGCTTTCGGATCTACCCCCTGCCGCAACATCTGCCGGTCTGTAATAAACTCCAGGTTTTCCTTTATAGCAGTGCGCATTAGCCAGGCGCCCGGGTTAAACCAGTAGAAGATGTTATTCAGCTCTGCCGCCAGCACATCCAGGGTATGCCATTGCTTCACGTGCACCTGCTCATGCCGCAAAATGGCATCCAGCTCCAGCGGCGAGTGCTGGGAGGGATTGATGTAAATATTCTTAAAGAAGGAAAAGGGATTTACCGGCTGCTTTAACGCTTTTACCGGCTGTTGCTGTATAACTGCCGCCTGCGCCTGCCGGTGCAGCTTCCACAATGACAGGAGCTGTATAATAAAACGGATGGCCATGGCCGCTACCCCGACCCAGAAAATATATACCAGCACATTCCAAACCGTAAAACGCTCTGTTTGCAATGTGTTCAGGTCAGGCACATAAATCACTACCACACTGCTGATGCGCTCATGATGCTCCAGCAGCGCATTCACATCTATTAACGGGAACACCGCCGCGCATACAATACCGGCAAGCAAAAAGAAACGGTTCAGCACATAAAAGGTAAGCCTGCGCAGCCCAAAGCGGTAGGCCAGGTAAAACAGTGTAAGCGCTATATTGGCTTTTAACAGGTATATTAACAAGGCCGGCATATCTAATTATTTTGTGTCGTTTTGTTCTATCATACGGATAATCTCCTTCAGCTCGTCGGGACTGATCTTTTTCTCTTTGGCAAAAAAAGTAACCAGCTCCTTGTAGGAGTTCTCAAAGTAGCTTTGCACAAAACCGTTCATGAACTTCTTCTTATACTCCTCTTCCGCTATCAATGGCGTATATTCATATACGTTGCCTGTTTTGCGGCTTTGCAGATAGCCTTTCTTTTCCAGGTTTTTAATGGTGGAGGCCAGCGTGGTGTAGGGCGGTACAGGTGCGGTGTGCACCTCCAGGAAATCTTTTACAATACCTTTTCCTTTTTGCCATACCGCCTGCATGGCAGCTTCTTCCTGCTGCGTGAGCTTTTCCATATAAATCTGTTTACAATACTAAGTTACGACATTTTCGTAATTCTACGAATATTTCGTAATTATTTTTTTTGGGGAGAGCGATTTATTGGTGGAAAGGGGTTGGGGAGAAAAGGGTTAAGGCTACGTTTTTACCCATCGTAACTAATTAGCAACGGTTGAGAGCGGGCCGGCCAGAAGCGGAATAGCGGAATATAAAACCGGACGGATAGCGGTCATACTATAGCGTGAAAACAAACTGCCGGTGCAACGAAACCTTAAATGCCGGATGAACGCAGCGGTCTTATTATGGTGTGAAAACAAGTGGGGCTGACCCAAAGTAGCGGTCAGCCCCATTTTGTTTTACAGGTTTCCTTACGGCTTTTCCACCTTTGTTAATTCCGTTACAGTAAGCACTCCTGTATTCATGTTCGTTTCTTCTGTTTTTATTACACCTAATCCTGGTGTGTACCATTCTTTTTCGTCAAACTCCACTCCCTGGTCAACCACTGTCTGGCTGCCATCATAGTCGGTGGCAACACTGTGCAAATGGGTTTTTCTTATGTGATGCACCCTTACACAATCGAAAGCGCCAAGTTGAATGGTGATCTTCCCGATAGAATCTATTTCCGCGGTCATTTCTGTTTGTGTATAATCATTCACCAGTGAAGCGCCGTTATCATTTTTTTCTCCATGGGTTTGGGTAAATACCGTTTCGGGGAATACAACGGCGTGGAGCTGGCTGCTGTGCGGAATGGTAATGATATAGGGATGCTCCTCATGGGTAAATACATCGTACTGTGCGGCCGCTAATGAAAGGCTTTCATAATACGCGGCCACCGGGCGAACCGTGTTCACCGTTTTTTCCTTGTTATGAATAATATAAACCGGGTTGCCAATACCTGCTGCAGCTGCCATTCCTTTGGCTATCGTGTACCCGGATGAGTCATAAACATCGGTTATTTTCATTACTGAAGATGCCCCCATTTCATCACCTTGCGTGATGGTGTAAGTAAGCTCCATACCTTTTGTTCCGGGCATATAGCCTGCTGTGACATCAACATCAGGCAGCGGGTTATTATCGTCTTTATCTTTATTGCAGGCTGTTGCTAACAGTATAATTGTAAAAGCAAAAAGAAAAACAGCATTGATTCTCATGGTGAGGGTTTTAGTTTATTGAATATGTATTTACAGGGCTTTGCTGCACATTTTGATTTCGGCTGATTGTACGCGGTCGTACATAAACCACACCAGGTAGCTTTTGCCCCCGTATTCAATTTGCCTTGGATGGTATGCTTTGGAAACACGGGTGCCATCTTTAAAAACAAGGTCTTCCACCTCACCCAGTGATCCGTACGCCCAGCTGGTAGCATCGGCATTGCACCATGCATGCCCTTCGTGGGGCTTGTCATTGGCTATCTTTTTCCCGTTCAGGTAAAGCCCTGCTTCCCAACCGCCACCGGCATCCGTTTTGGTGGAAAACAAGTTGTTGCCGCTGTTATCGAGCCATTTGTATTCCGTTATTACGCCTTTGAGCTCCCGGCCGCTGAAAAAGATCACATCATTTTCGTTCTGGTGATTCATCATGGCATCGGTCATTTGCTGTTGCAACACAGCCTGCTTTTTCTCGTCTTCTTCTTTGGCAAGCCGGGAGGCAATGGCGGTAACAGGCGATAAGATCATGCAGCCGGTTGTAAAGCGCCTGTTGGCCAGCAGGTCGCCGCCGAATGCAATGGGCTTTAGCTTTCCATCATTGGAAAGCAAATAATTTTTTTGCTGTTCCAGGTCATTTATAGTGGGGCACACCGTTGCAAAAAACTTTGTGTTATCCTTGCTGATGATCATCTGCGTTACCGCTTTATAGGGACCGTATTTTTTCCCGTTGAATACTATGCTCACACTCAGCGCTGATTTTTTAATGTACCTGCTTTCGTTGCCGGTGTTTACAACATTGTTCATTGCGTACCAGTCATACTTTTTATTGAGGGTCAATAAGCTGCCATCCAGCTTACCTACTGTTGTAGTTTGGGTTTTCCGGCCGTTTTCATAAATATAAGCCACGTCGTTACCGGAACCTTCGCCCAGCTCACTCAACCGTTCCTTACCGGTCATAAGGCCTACTGCCACTATTGCTTTGAGGCCGTTGACTGAAGGCGTTACAGAAGAATATTGTTCAATGAAATATTGTCCTGCATTATAAGCAGCCGAACCTGCATCCATCACGGCAATGCCCTGTTTTTCAAAGTCCGGCGCAGGCGCCTTGAGCGCTGCCTTGCTTCCCGGCGTGGTATGATCCGTTGAAGATGTATTTGAATACGGGGCATTATCGGCGGAATTGTCATTGGAAACAGCTTCCTTAGCTACCTGCTTTACGGAATTGCCCAGCTTTTTAAGGAATTGCGCCTTTGACGCTGCCGGCACCATAAAAAAGGGGAAAACAATGCAAATAAAGATGCGATAAGTGTTCATCGGTTTATTTTTATTTTGAAATTTTCACAAATTCCACCCTCCTGTTATTGGCTTTACCTTCGGCGGTTCCATTGCCGTCAACCGGTTTTGTTTCGCCAAACCCTTTGGCGGTCAGGCGGCTTTCATCAATACCCATGGAAACCAGCTTTGCCCTTACCGCGCCGGCCCGCGCCTGCGACAATTTCATATTGGCATCGTCGTTCCCGTCACTGTCGGTATGCCCGTCTATCTCAAACTTCAGGTCACCATGGTCCTTCATCAACCTGGCTATTTCATTCAGCGTACCCATTGATTCGGGCCTGATGGTAGACTGGTTAACATCGAACAAAATTCCATGCGTGATGAATTTTCCATCGGTCACTATTTTGTTGTATTTGTCATCGCCCCCGGCGGCAATACGTACATTCCTGATTTTTATGCCATAGCGGCCGTCGGCCTTTATATCTACGTAGCCAAATCCGCCGGGCATATTGTTGGAAGCCGCTATACGGTATTGATCTATATAGCCCTTGGCAATATTTTTACGCACATAAATGGCAATATGATGCCAGGTGCCGGGCGTGGTGAGGGATTGCTTCAACTCTTCGGGAAGCTGGTACCTGACGGCGTTTACACCTCCCCATTCATATTGGGTGTTAGACACAATCATCAGGTTATATGGCGGTGTGGCGCTCAGGTTTCTTTCTCCCGGTTTCCTTAGCTCTATTCTGAAAGTATTGAAGCTGAATTGGTTCCCGTCATTTTCATACATCATGTCCATCTCTATGGTGAATTGCTCCGGGAGATAGTGGTCGTTATTCATTAAAGGCGTAATAGTAGCGCCGCTTCCCTTATCAATGTGCAATACCTTTTCACCATTATCATCCTGTATTTCCGCATTACCGTTATTTACCGTAAAGCGGGCCGGCAGCTCGTTATCGGATTCGGCGCTCATATCGGGCTGGAAAATGATCTTATCGCCGGCAACAAAATCATAATGCTTATAATCGCCGGTGGTTTTTGTTTCCGGCTGCCCTGATGGCTGCGCACTGCTGACCGCCTCTTTTCCCGCGCCTTTATTTTCCTTTGCGGCGCCTGCAATCTCCTCTTCTGATTTATTCAGCACTTTGGTGGTAGCCTTTTCCGATTCATTCACTACATGATCTTCTACGGTATGTTTTACCCCGTTTTTTACTTTCTTCCACAATTGCGCATGCAGATTTGTATTACAGAGCATAAAACAGCAGAGCAATAACAAAGGCCGTTTTCTTAAAATAGAACCTCGCATTTTTTTTATTTTTATGATGGAAGGAAATGACCGGCGATGCTGTTAACATCCGGTAAGCTTTTTAACGCTGTAATCACCACGGCAAATCTCCGGCAGTATTATATCGGAGGCAATCACCTTAAAACAGGTTTTATCTCCACTCCCCGAAAAAGGGGTTTTTTCCCGGATGCTTGGATAGCTGTGTTTTTTTAAAGACTTTTACTTATTGCAGATCCCTGGCGCCGGTTGTATAAAAACATTGCAAATGCAAAAAGCTTTATTCACATTGTTGCTTGCCGCGCTGTTGCTACCCGGTTTCCCGGAAGATCTGCAGGCGCAGAATAAGTACCTGGACAGCCTGAAAAGTGAGCTGCAGCAAAACGGCCTGCCGGACAGCACACGTATCAATGACCTGCTGCTGCTGGGCAATGAGCTTGGATATTCAGACAGCAGGCTTGCACGCGGTTACTTTGAAAATGCGTTCCGCCTCTCATCAAGGGAAAGCCAGTATGAAAAAATGGGAGATGCTGTTTCGGGCATCGGCCTTACTTACTATCGCACCGATAATCTTGATACCTGCCTTTATTTGTTCCGGAAAGCCGACACCTTTTACATGAAATCCAACTCAGCTACCTCACTGGCGTCCCAGATAACCAGTAAAATGAATATTGCTACTGTGCTGCGGACCATGGGTAATTTCCGGGATGCCCTTACCATGTATTTTGAAGGTATAGATGCTTTTAAAAAAGCCGATTTTCCCGGCAAAGACAAAAAGCTGCTAACAGCCTATCTCAACATAGGGCTGGTGTATAATGAGTTTAACCAGTACGATAAGGCCTTGTTTTACCACCGGAAAGGACTGGCGCTGATAAACAAAGGACTGGAGAATTACATGAGCCAGTATTACCTGCGGATGGCGCGTATTCACGACTTTATTGAACTCAGGCAGTACGATTCAGCGAAATATTATCTTACTGCCGAGGAAGGCCTGTACCGGAAGCTAAACCAGGCCGATATATTTTCATCGTTATATTCCAACTGGGGCATGTACTATCTTGGTATTAAAGATACTTCAGCTGCGCTCACCGCTTTTAATAAAGCATACCGGTTTGCAGTGGATTCTAAAAATAAATTCCGGCAGAACCAGCTATTATCGCGCATCGCTACTATTTATCTTAACAGGAAAGCATACGGGCAAAGCGTAAAAGCCTATGAGAAAGCCTACCTGCTGAGCCACGCTATAAAAGACAAGCCCAGCGAAATGCACTATCTGAAAAAGCTGGCCGACGTGTATGGCAACAACCTCCATAACGACCACCAGGCCAGCCGGTATTATAAACAGTATGTACTGTTGGCCGACAGCCTCAATGAAACAGATGTACAAAAAAAAATAAACGAGATAGAAGCCAGGTATCAAACACAAAAAAAAGAAGACAGCATACTCGTGCTAACCAAAAACGCCCAGCTGCAAAAAGCCGAACTGCACAGGAAGCGCACACTCTCCACCTCATTGCTGATCATGTGCGGGCTTTTGGGCACCCTGGCCGGTGCCATTTATCTTAACTTCAAAAGAAAGAACCAATTGTTAAAACAGTCGGAGCAACTGAAAACACAACAGGTGCGGGAAATGCAGAAGCAGCAGCAATTACTGGCAATGCAGTCAGTGCTGAAGGGGCAGGAAGAGGAACGCAGCCGTTTGGCTAAAGACCTGCACGATGGTGTGGGCGGTTTGCTATCCGGGGTAAAACTGTCATTATCAACCATGAAGGGAAACGTAATCTTATCTGAAAAAAATGCACAAATGCTGAACAATGTGGTCGTTCAGCTTGATCAATCCATGAATGAGCTGCGGCGTGTATCGCACAACATGATGCCTGAGTCGTTAATAAAATTCGGCCTGGCTGAAAGCCTGCTGATTTATTGCGACAGCCTGAATGAAACAGGGTTGATAAAGGTACAGCTGCAAACTTATGGAATGGAGGAGCGCATGGAGCAGAATACGGAAATTGTGCTGTACCGTATTATCCAGGAGCTGCTTAACAATGTAGTAAAACACGCGGAGGCAAAAAATGTGCTGGTGCAGCTGGTCCGTAAGAACAACCGGTTTAACCTTACGGTAGAAGATGACGGCAAAGGCTTTGACCTTAACAGCATTGCGAAAAACGGGGGTGCGGGGTTAAACAACATCCGCGCCCGTGCGGAATACCTGGGAGCTACGGTAGATATTCAGTCGGCGCCGGCCGAAGGTACTTCTGTTAACATTGAAGGCGGTTGCGCTTAAAAACCAGGAATATGGCAGCTCAAATTTACAATATACTCATCGTTGACGATCATCCCGTGGTAACAGCCGGTATGCAGTTCCTGCTTAGCGAAATAAAAGGATTTGCGGTGGCGGCTACTGCCGGAAATGCTTTTGACGCCATGCAGCTTTTGAAACTGCACAGGATTGACGTTGTACTGCTGGATATTAACCTTCCGGACATTAACGGGCTTGACTTATGCAAGAAAATAAAAAAGGAGCTTCCGGATATAAAGGTTATTGGCATCAGCACCTATAGTGACCGCAGCTATATATTGCGGATGATGGATAACGGCGCCCGCGGCTACCTGCTGAAAAGCGCCGGTAAGGAAGAAATAGAAGAAGCGCTGAGAACTGTTATGAACGGCAAAATATACCTTAGTATTCCAATGGAAAAACTGCTGCATTCCTCATCGTCGCTTAAAGAAAATCCTTTGCCCACATTAACGAAAAGAGAAAAACAGATCCTGAAGCTTATTGCCGATGGCAACACCAATCAGCAGATTGCCGCGCAGTTATTCATTAGCCCGCTTACGGTAGACAGTCACCGTAAAAGCCTGCTTACAAAGTTTGAGGTAAATAATACCGCCGCTTTAATAAAATTTGCAGCGGAATATCATTTGCTGGATGAGTAAACAGGACGTGCCCTGCTACTGCATCACCTCTCCCAGCTTGGTTTCCAGGGCATCGCCGCGCAGGTTCTTGGCTATGATCTTACCCTGCGGGTCTATAAGAAAATTCTGGGGAATGGCGCGTATGCTGTACAGCTCCGCAGCAGCGTTTTTCCAGCCTTTGAGGTCTGAAACATGCGTCCAGGAAAGGTTATCGGCCTGTATGGCTGCCAGCCATTTATCTTTTTTATCATCCAGGGAAACGCCCAGTATCTCAAAACCTTTTGATTTGTATTTGCTGTAAGCCCGTACCACATTCGGGTTCTCGGCGCGGCAGGGACCGCACCAGCTGGCCCAGAAATCAACCAGCACATATTTACCCCGGAACGCGTTAAGGCTAACGGCCTTGCCGTTTACATCGCTTTGTGTAAAGTCAAGCGCGGGCTGGCCAACAGCGGTTTTTTTGGCAGCTTCCAGGCGTTGCACAAATGCTTTCCCGGATTCGGAGTTCCTTATTTTCTTATTCAGCTTTTTGAAAACCGGCTCCACATCGGCCGGGTTAATATCGTAGCCTGCATACTGGTTCAGCGCAAACATGGCAATGGGCGAGCCGGGGTTTTTAGCCAGGTAGCTGCGCATAATGCTTTTTTCTTTGGCTTCCAAGGAGTCGAACCGGGGCTCCAGCTTTTTCATGCCTTCCTCATCCTTGGCCATATACAGCTGCCGGTATTCTTTTTGCAGGCTCCGCATCTCGGTGTCTATATCTTTCAGCATACCATCCAGCTGCAGGTAGGCATCGTTGGCGGCAGAGCCTTTTACTACGGCTTTGCTTATAGAGTCCTGTGTGGTAATGGTAATGTTGCCTTTATCCAGGAACAGCGGCAGCACATCGCGCTTGCCGCCATGCGGCATATCTGGGGGCTGGTCGCTTATTACCAGCATCAGGCTGGCCATGGAAGGTTCTTTAAGGGTTCCCCGGAAGGAAAATTTGCCGTCTTTAACCGCTGCGCTATCCAGCATGTTGTCATCTCCCTTGCGCACATTCAGATACACTTTGGCTGGTTTATGCAGCTGCGCCACTGTTCCATTGATAGTAAAAGGTTTTTCACCCTGCGCAAACAAGACCACCGGTGACAGCAGCACGGCGGTCAGTATAGCTCTCTTCATAATAAATACTACTGCTTTTGACTTTTTACGTAGCAACAAATATGGCGAAATGGCCGGGCAAAGTCAAAATGATTGTGATAAGCGGAACAGAAACGGGAACCGGCGCGGCATTAAACGGATGTGCTGACGGCTGCTGGCAGGGCGCAGTTTTTGTCCTTGCCGGTGCACGTCAGCACATGTGTATGATTATAAGCTATTTAAGTATTTCGTCGAGCTTGTCTTCCAGGGCCGGGCCGCGCAGGTTGCGGGCAATAATGCGCCCCTGGGGGTCTACCAGGAAATTGGAGGGAATGGAACGGATGTTGTATTGCACAGCCACCTCATTGCTCCAGCCGTGCAGGTCAGATACGTGGGTCCAGGTAAGGCCATCCTGCTTAATGGCATGCAGCCAGCGGTTTTTATCCTCATCCAGCGACACGCTGAGTATGGTGAAATTCTTGTCTTTATACTTGTTAAAGGCCTTTACCACGTTGGGGTTCTCGGCCCGGCAGGGGCCACACCAGCTGGCCCAGAAATCAACCAGTACATATTTCCCCCGGAAAGAGGAAAGTTTTACGGCTTTACCATCTGTATCATCCTGTGAAAAATCTTCTGCCATTATGCCAATGCCGCTTGCTTTCTGGCGGTGAATGTACTGCTCAACGCTTTGGCCGTACTTTCCGTTCTGCAATGATTTATCGAGGCTGGTGAACTGGGCTTCAAAGTCGGCCAGCTCCAGGCGGGGCCGCAGCTCATTCATCAGCATCCACATGCTGGCCAGGGCTTTGGGATGCTGCTTTACAAAGGCTTTGCCCACCTTTACCACATCGTTGCTAAAGGCGGCGGCTTTTTTGCGGAAGGCCTCCTTTGCCGCTTCATCGTCCCCGGAAATACCGGCAGCCTCCTGGTTCAGCGCATGCGCTCTTTGTATCAGGGGCTGAAACTGCTGCTGGTACTCCTGCATGGCTTTGGTATTATCATTCGCCTTCAGGGCGCTGGCTACCGGGAATTTATCGGCGCTCAGGGTCAGCTGCTGCGGGCCGCCTTCCGGCACAAACAGCAACGGCTGGTCCACGCCTTCCAGCACCAGGGCGTACACGGAAAGCTCCTTTTTATCTTTTATGGTAAAAGAGAATTGGCCGTTCTGCAATACCGTAGAGTCGTTCGGGTTATTGTCGGCATCATCGAATAAATAGATCTTTTTCCCGTCGGCGCCGCTCACCGTACCGGATATTACACTTTGCGCGCTGGCAGCCAGGGTGCCGGCGGCGCAGCACACCATGAGGAATAAATGCTTCATGCTATAAATATATAAAAAATCTGCTACTTATGCCGCTGCTGCAGCACGTTCAGCACATCGGACAGCTGGCAGCCTTTGGCATTCAACAATATAAGATAATGGAACAGCAGGTCGGCGGCTTCGTTCAGGAACAGGGCTTCGTTATTATCCTTGGCTTCTATTACTACTTCCACTGCTTCTTCACCCACCTTTTGCGCTATTTTGTTAATGCCTTTGGCAAACAGGCTGGCGGTATAGGATTTTTCCGTTGGATTGTTCTTACGGTCCATGATCACGCTTTCCAGTTTAGACAGGAAATCGTTGCTTACGTTCACCTCATTCCAGCAGGTATCTGCGCCGGTATGGCATACCGGCCCTACGGGATTGGCCTTTACCAGCAGGGTATCATTATCGCAGTCTACCTTTATATCCTGCAGCAGCAGGAAATTGCCGCTCTCCTCTCCCTTGGTCCACAGGCGCTGTTTGGAGCGGCTGAAGAAAGTAACCTTTTTTTCCTGCAGGGTTTTGTCCAGCGCTGCCTGGTTCATATAGCCTAACATCAGCACCTTTAAGGTAGCTGCATCCTGCACAATGGCCGGCACCAGGCCGTCGGGCGATTTCTGAAAATCAATTTGCATGGTGTAAATAGCTGTTGGCGGTTTGCCTGTTTAAAATCTTATGTTCACTCCTTTGCTGTACAAATACTTTTTCAGCGCAGGTATCTCTATTTCCTTGTAATGAAAAATGCTGGCGGCCAGCGCGGCATCGGCCTGCGCTTCTTCAAACACGGTTGTAAAATGTTCCATGGCGCCGGCGCCGCCGGAGGCAATTACAGGCACGTTTAAATGCTGCGACAGCTGCCCGGTAATATCCAGGGCAAAGCCCTGTTTGGTGCCGTCGTTATTCATGGAGGTGAGCAGTATTTCACCGGCGCCGCGGCTCACGGCTTCTTTTGCCCAGTCATAGGCTTTGGTGTTTGTTTTTACACGGCCGCCGTTCAGGTACACGTACCAGTCGCCATCCTCAAAGCGGGTATCAATGGCCAGCACTATGCACTGGCTGCCAAACTCGCGCGACAGCTCATCCACCAGCTCCGGCCGTTTAAAGGCGGAAGTGTTCACGGATATTTTATCCGCGCCGGACTGCAGCAACACATACACATCCTCAACGGAAGCAATGCCGCCGCCCACGGTAAAAGGTATGTTCACATGCCGGGCAATGCGGGTTACCAGCTCCGCCAGGGTTTTACGGCGTTCATTGGTAGCCGTTATATCCAGGAACACCAGCTCGTCGGCGCCCTGCTGTGCGTACAATGCGCCCAGCTCTATGGGATCGCCGGCGTCGCGTATATTTTCAAAGTTCACCCCTTTTACGGTACGCCCGTCTTTGATGTCGAGGCAGGGGATGATGCGTTTGGTTAGCATTCGTAATTCGTAATTAACTAATTCGTAATTGATTTAAGTTGCTGCATGGTTATGTTTCCTTCGTAAATGGCTTTGCCGATAATGGCGCCGCTGCAGCCTATTTCCCGCAGGGTTTCCACATCCTGCAGGTTGCTTACGCCGCCGCTGGCTACAAAGTTAATGTTTGGGAAACGTTCCAGTATCTGCTGGTACAGCTTAACAGAAGGGCCCTGCAGCAAACCGTCTTTGGCAATATCTGTACAAAAAATGTGCTGCACGCCCTGGCGCACGTTCTGCTCCAGGAAGTCGAATACAGACAGCGGCGTGGTTTCGAGCCAGCCGCCCACTGCAATTTTCTCTTCCTTTACGTCGGCGCCCAGGAATATTTTTTCCGGTCCGTATTTTTTTACCCATTCAAAGAACAGCTCGGGGTCTTTTACCGCTATGCTGCCAATGGTGGCCAGGGCAGCGCCGCTTTCAAATACAATGTCCAGGTCTTTGGCGGTTTTAATACCCCCTCCGAAGTCCACTACCAGACCGGTTTTACCGGCTATGGCCTCCAGCACTTTCCAGTTTACCACGGCTCCTTTTTTGGCGCCGTCCAGGTCAACCAGGTGCAGCCGCTTTACGCCAATATCCTCAAAGGCTTTGGCTACTTCCAGCGGATGCTCGTTATACACTTTCTGCTGCGCATAATCGCCCTGGGTAAGGCGTACGCATTTGCCGCCGATAATATCAATGGCCGGTATTACGGTAAATGTTCTTTTTGTTTGCATGTGTCTTATAGCTTCAGAAAACTCTCCAGTAATTTTTGCCCCGCCTCTGCTGATTTTTCCGGGTGAAACTGCACCGCGTAAAAATTATCCTTCTGCAGGGCAGCGCTGTAGTTCACCACGTAATTGGCAATGGCTACCGTTTCCGGCGCCAGCGCTGCATAATAGCTGTGCACAAAATACATGTAGCTGTTCTCCGGTATCTTCTCAAACAGGGTGCTGTGCAAACCGGCAATATTGTTCCAGCCTATCTGCGGTATTTTCAGCAGGTTTTCCACCGGCGACTGAAAGCGTTTTACCTCCACGTCAAACACGCCCAAACAGGTTGTATTATTTTCTTCAGAGTGCCTGCACAGCAGCTGCAGGCCCAGGCAAATGCCTAATACGGGCTGCCGCAGGCCGGTGATCACCTTATCCAGCCCGCGCTGCTGCAGGTACTGCATGGCGGTGCTGGCCTCTCCCACCCCGGGAAAAATCACTTTATCGGCCGACTGTATCTCTTCCGGGTCGTCGGTTACCATGCCCTGCACCCCTATGCGGTCCAGCGCAAACAGCACGGAGCGGATATTGCCTGCATTATATTTTATGATTACTGTTTTCATCTGTTAATTTCTATATCACGGATGTTTCGCCTGGTTATTGTCTTACGGACTGTATGAACGTTTTCACGGTTCCATCCAGGTTGGTTGTATTTTCCAGCGCTTTAATAAAGGCGGTACCGATAATAGCGCCGTTGCTGTAAGCGCAGGCGGCGTCAAAGGTAGATTTGTCCTTTATACCAAAGCCAATGAGCACCGGGTTTTTCAGCTGCAGGGACTTTAAACGCTCAAAGTAAGCCTGCTGGCCTTTCATATCCTTGTCTTTTCCGGTGGTGGATGAGGAGGACACGGCGTATACAAATCCCCGGCTCAGCGCATCTATCTGCCGTATGCGGGCGTCGCTGGTTTCCGGCGTTACCAGAAAGATAAGGTGTAATCCATATTTTTCAAAAAGCGGGCGGTACTCCTGCTCGTATTCCGCCATAGGCAGGTCAGGCAGTATGAGGCCGTCTACCCCGGTTTCCGCGCACTGCTGCAGAAAGCGCTCCACACCAAACTGCATTACCGGGTTCAGGTACCCCATGAGTATAACGGGAACGTGTATATTTTCGCGGAAATTTTTCAGCTGCGCGAACAGCTTTTTCAGGCTCATGCCGTTGTGCAGGGCGCGGGTGCTGCTGTCCTGTATCACCGGGCCGTCGGCCAGGGGATCGGAAAAGGGCATGCCCAGCTCTATCATATCTGCGCCATGCGCCTGCAGGGCTGTCATTACCGGCAGGGTATCATCCAGGTTGGGAAAGCCTGCGGTGCAATAAATATTGAGTATGCCCTGCTTCCTGGTTGCAAAAAGTTGATCTATGCGGTTCATACTATTGTTGTTGCATGTGTTTCATATAAGTGCCCATATCTTTATCGCCACGGCCGGAGA
This sequence comes from Chitinophaga sp., assembly GCF_035761305.1. Taxonomy (GTDB): domain Bacteria; phylum Bacteroidota; class Bacteroidia; order Chitinophagales; family Chitinophagaceae; genus Chitinophaga. The sequence goes on from NZ_DASTRI010000284.1 coordinate 64,325, forward strand.
GGCATACCACCACTACATCGCGAGGCTGCAGGCGCAGGTCTTTAAGCCGGGCCAGCGCGTGGGACGATTCCAGCGCAGGTATAATACCTTCCAGGCGGGTAAGCTCAAAGGCGGCTTCCAGGGCTTCATCGTCCGTAGCGCTCAGGAAGCGCGCGCGGCCCGTTTCATACAGGTGAGCATGTAAAGGCCCTACGCCGGGATAATCCAGCCCCGCGGAAATGGAATGCGGCTCCACGATCTGCCCATCATCCGTTTGCATCAGCAGGGTTTTGGCGGCATGTATCACGCCCGGCCTGCCCAGCTGTGAGGTGGCGGCGGAAAAACCGCTGTTGATGCCTTTGCCCGCGGCTTCTACCGGCACCAGCTGCACCTGCTCATCATCCAGAAAGTGGAAGAACGCGCCAGCTGCATTACTGCCGCCGCCTACGCAGGCCAGCACGTAGTTGGGATAAGGGCTGCCGGTTTTCTCCAGCAGCTGCTGCTTAATTTCTTCGCTGATAACCGACTGAAAGCGCGCCACCATATCCGGGTAAGGATGCGGCCCTACAACAGAACCAATGATATAATGCGTATCTACCGGGTTATTGATCCAGTCGCGGATAGCTTCATTGGTGGCATCTTTCAATGTGCGGCTGCCGCTGTTGGCCGGCACCACGGTAGCGCCCAGCATTTTCATACGGGCCACATTGGGGGCCTGCCGCTCAATATCCACCGCGCCCATGTACACAATACACTCCAGCCCCATTAAGGCGCATACCGTAGCTGTGGCCACGCCATGCTGCCCCGCGCCGGTTTCCGCAATAATGCGTTTTTTACCCAGGCGCTGGGCCAGCAATATTTGCCCGATGGTGTTATTTACCTTATGGGCGCCGGTATGGTTCAGGTCTTCCCGCTTCAGGTAAATATCCGCCTTGTATTTTTCAGACAGCCTTTTGGCGAGGTACAGCGGGGAAGGGCGGCCCACATAGTCTTTCAGCAGCTGCGTAAACTCCTGCTGAAAACCGGGGTCACTTATTATCTGCATGTAGTTTTGCCGCAGCTCCTCTACATTGGGATATAACATTTCCGGTATGTATGCGCCGCCAAAGTTGCCGTAATACCCCTTCCCGTTTACATGGTATTTGGAGCCTTTTGTATTTACCGCTATCTCCATTATCCTGATTTTTTTTGTTTAACGTAATGCTTTTACAAATGCCTGCACTTTATCCATATCCTTTTCGCCGGGCGCTGTTTCAAAACGGCTGTTCACGTCTACCGCAAACAGGCCGGGCAGCTGCAATGCCGCCAGCTGGGCAGCATCCCCCGGGCCAATGCCGCCGCTCAGAAAAAAGGGGCGGGTAAAAGGATAGGATTTCAACAGCTCCCAGTTGAACTGCTGGCCGGTACCGCCGTAAGCTTTACCTGCTGCCGCCGTATCAAATAAAAAGTAATCGCTTACCGGTATAAATTCCTCCACCTGCCGCCAGCTAACATCAGCGCCTATATGAAAAACCTTTACCAGCGTAGCCATGTCTTTCAGTACTGCGCATTGCGCCGGGGTAATATTGCCGTGCACCTGCACCATATCCAGCCCATATGCTGCGATGTGCTGTTGTATTACGGCAGCATCTTCCTCTACATATACCCCTACTTTTTTTATACCGGTGGTATTGCGCACTGTAGCGGCATCCAGCTTACCGGTTACGCACCGCGGGGATTTTCCGTAAAAAATAAACCCCGCGTAGTCAACCCCATATTGTACCAGCGCCTGCAGGTCCTGCTCACGGGTGATGCCGCATACTTTTATGTTAAGTGCCATGCGTAGAGAATATTAAATATTAAATGTAAAATGTAGCATGTAAAAGTTAAAACAGTACGCTACCAAATAACATTACCGGCTACTTTTACATTTGAAATTTTACATTTTAGATTTTACATTTTTACCGCTGTTTTAATAGCGGCTGTAAACTTTTCAAATGCCTGTGCCGGGTTTTCCTGGCGCATAAAGTGCTCACCGATCAGGAAGCCTTCAAAGCCGGCCTGCTTCAGCGTTGCTATGGCAGCAGGATCGCTGATGCCGCTTTCCGCTACTTTCAGCTTGCCGGCCGGAATTTTGGGCGCCAGCTCACAGGAGCGGTTAAAGTCCACTTTAAAAGTGGTAAGGTCGCGGTTGTTAACCCCTACCAGGTGCACATGCTCCGTTACTTTTTCCAGCTGCGCTTCGCTATGCACTTCCAGCAATACCTCCAAACCCAGGTTATGCGCAAAAGCGGCCAGGTGCTTTACTTCCGCCGCGTTTAAACATTCCGCTATCAGCAGTATTACATCGGCGCCGATGGCCTTTGCTTCTACCAGCTGGTATTCATCTATCATAAAATCCTTACGCAGAATGGGAATGCTGTTCACGGCCCGGGCCTGCTGCAGGTCTTCCATTGTGCCGCCAAAGAACTTTTCATCTGTAAGCACCGACAGGCCGGAGGCGCCGTAACGGGTATAAGCGGTGGTAATATCCTGCACGGTTACCTGGCCGTTAATAAGGCCCCTGGAAGGCGAGCGGCGTTTAAACTCCGCGATAATGCCGGTTTTGGCAGGGTCCTGCAGGGACTGGCGCAGCGACCGCGGCGTGCGTTTAAATGCAGGCGCCTGCTCCAGCGCTGCTATGCTGCGCTGCTGCTTACGGGCAGCTACTTCTGTTTTTTTATGCGCAACTATTTCCGTTAAAATATTGTTCATGTTCATGGCTGTAGTGTTTTTATGGCCGCATTACTGCATACTGATAAGCTTTTTAAATGCATTATGCGCGGCGCCGGACTCCAGTGATACCACCGCTGCCTCAAAACAGTCGGCATAATCGGCGTACTTTTCCATGCAGTACAGGCCCATGGCGGCATTGGCCAGCACCACGGAGTTCTGCGCCCAGCTGCCTTCTCCTTTCAATATCTTTATAAATATTTTGGCGGCTTCTTCTACGGAGTTACCGCCATAAATATCTTCCGGGTGCACTTTGCGGCGGCCCAGCTGCTCCGGCGTCCAGTCCTGCTCTCCCTTATTGGTAATAATGCGCGCATCGCTGGTGAGCGATATTTCATCATAGCCATCCAGGCTGTGCACAATGGCAAACTTCTTATCTGTTTGCTGGAACAGGTAGTTGTATACCCGCGCCATTTCCAGGCTGTACACGCCAATAAGCTGGTGTTTTGCAAAGGCGGGGTTCACCAGGGGGCCCAGCATGTTAAAGAACGTACGAACGCCCAGCTGCCGGCGGATGCCAGCCACGTTTTTCAGCGCCGGGTGAAACAGGGGCGCGTGCAGGAAACAAACTCCTGCCTGCTCTATTTCGGCCCGCAATTTAGCTTCATCGTTCTTAAACTTATAGCCTGCCGTTTCCATGAGGTTAGAGGCCCCGCTAATGGAAGATACGCCATAGTTGCCGTGTTTGGCCACGTTACCGCCGGCGCCGGCTACGATAAAACAGGAAAGGGTGGAGATGTTGAAGGTGTTCTTGGCATCGCCGCCAGTGCCTACAATATCCAGCACATCATAGTCGTTCAGCTTAACAGGTATGCACAGCTCCAGCAGCGCATCCCTAAAGCCCAGCAGCTCGTTAATGGTAATGCTGCGCATGAGGAACACCGTCATAAAAGCGGCCAGCTCACTTTCATTATACACGCCCTTGGAAATGCTGATGAGGATGTCTTTGGCAGCTTCCCGGGTAAAGGTCTTATGTTCAAAAAGGTAGTTGAGTATCTTTTTCATCCTATATGTGATAAATAGTTAAGGAATGGCAATGGCTTACATTTCCAGCCAGTTCCGTAATATTTTTTCTCCATGCGGCGTAAGCACGCTTTCGGGGTGAAACTGCACACCGCTTACGTCATACTCTTTATGCTGCAGTCCCATAATATACCCATGCTCATCGCGCGCGGTAATGGTAAGGGCGGGCGGCAATGTTTTTTCATCCACTACCCAGGAGTGATAGCGGCCAACTTCCAGCTCGTCCGGCAAACCGTTGAACAGGCGGCCTTCGCGTGAAACAATGTTCACCGGCGTGGCTACGCCGTGATATACCTCTTTCAGGTTAATAAGATCCGCGCCAAAAGCCTGGCCTATGGCCTGCTGCCCCAGGCAAACGCCGAAAATGGATTTTGCAGGCGCATACGTTTTGATCAACGGCAGCAGCAAGCCTGCTTCTTCCGGTATGCCCGGCCCCGGCGACAGGATGATCTTATCAAACCGGTTGATCTGCTCCAGCGGTATCTCATCGTTGCGGTACACCGTCACCTTGCCGTTAATGATCTTCTCTACCAGGTGCACCAGGTTATAGGTAAAAGAGTCGTAGTTATCAAATACCAGTATGTTCATCACACTATATTTTTTGCGCCAGCAGTATGGCCTGTTTTAATGCATTCAATTTATTGTTCACCTCTTCCAGCTCAGAGGCAGCTATGGATTTGGCTACCACACCGGCGCCGGCCTGGTAATACAGCGTGTTGGACTTACTGAGCATGGAGCGGATCATAATGGCGTGGTTAAAATCGCCGTTAAACCCTACGGCGCCAATGCAGCCGCCGTAAAAGCCGCGGGCGGTGGGCTCATACTGATCAATAATTTCCATGGCCCTGTACTTGGGCGCGCCGCTTAAAGTGCCTGCCGGGAAGGTGGCTGCCAGCAGGGAGAAAGGATTTACATGCGGCTGTATTTTTCCTACCACTTCGCTTACCAGGTGTATTACATGTGAGTAGAACTGTATTTTGCGGTAAGACTCCACCTCCACATCGCTGGCATGGCGGCTCAGGTCATTACGGGCCAGGTCAACCAGCATTACATGCTCGGCATTTTCCTTGGGATCCATCAGCAGCTTATCGGCCAGCAGCTGGTCCTGCTCATCGTCGCCGGTACGGCGGAAAGTGCCTGCTATGGGGTGAATGGTGGCTTTATTGTTTTTGATCACCAGCTGCGCTTCGGGCGAGGAGCCCATGAGCTTATAGTCGCCGTAATCAAAGTAAAAGAGATAAGGGGAGGGATTAATGGAGCGGAGGGCGCGGTATACATTAAACTCATCGCCGTTATATTGCTGGCGGAAGGCGCGTGACAGCACTACCTGGAACACATCGCCGCGGAAGCAGTGCTGCTTGCCCTGCTCCACCATCTGCATATATTCCGCATCTGTCATATTGCTTTCTTCATTGCCTACGGCGGCAAAGCCATAGGTGGGCACATCTTTGTGCTTAATGAGCGATTCTACCAGGTCAAACTCGCTATCCAGCCCATCTACCTGGTGCTCGCACAGGAACAGCTCATCTTTAAAGTGGTTAATGGCAATCACATACTGGTAAAAGCGGTAGCGCATCAGCGGTATGGTGCTGTTATTGGGCTTTTGCTTATTAAATTCAATGGTTTCAAAAAACTGTACAGCATCAAAAGTGGTGTACCCGAACAGGCTGCGTACCACTGGTAAAGGCGCCTGGCCGGTGAAGCTGAAGCTGCCCAGGAAGTGCTGCAGCTCATCCAGCACGCTTTCTTTATTTTTCAGCTGTTTCCGTTCTACCGGCAGGTTGGGATATTTGAACTCAAAGTTGGTGGTGGAGGTTACCTCAATGCCGGCAATGGGCTTTACGCAGATAAAGGAAAAGCTGTTTTCGCTGGCGCGGTAATCGGTACTTTCCAGCAATACGGTGCCGGGAAACTTATCGCGCAGGCGGAGGTAGATGCCTACCGGCGTGTAAACATCTGCCAGCATTTGTTTGGATCTCGTTCTTACTTGAATGGTACGCATGAGTTTTGAAATTTGAAGTCGGACGTCAGACGCAGGAAGCTCTAAAAGCCAGAAGGCCCGCTGTGTAACAGCGAGCCTTCTGAATATATTTGTTTCATACAAAACATGGCACTGTAACACAGATCAGGATATGATTCCGTGCCACCACCAATGCTTGTATGTTACGTTCTGTTTCATTACGGCAGCAAATATGGGTTGTTTTTTTAGAAAATGCAAATTTTTTTTGAAGCTGAAAGCACAAAGCGGAAAGCAGAAGGCGGAAAGCACAAAGCGGAAAGCAGGAGGCGGAAAGCAAGCGGCCGGCATCAAACCGTGGGAAGCTTTTTGCTTTATGCTTTTTGCTTTTTGCTTACAGCACCCCTTTGGTGCTGGGCAGCTGCAGGTTCAGCGGATCGCGGCGTACGGCCATTTTAACGGCCTTGGCAAACGCCTTGAAAATAGCTTCTATCTTGTGGTGCTCGTTCTCCCCTTCGGCCCTGATGTTAAGATTACATTTAGCGGCGTCTGAAAACGACTTGAAGAAGTGGAAGAACATTTCCGTGGGCATCTCCCCTATTTTTTCCCGGTTGAACTTAGCGTCCCATACCAGCCAGTTGCGGCCCCCGAAGTCAATGGCTACCTGCGCCAGGCAATCATCCATGGGCAGGCAAAAGCCGTAGCGCTCCATGCCCCGTTTATCGGCCAGCGCCTTTGCCATGGCTTCGCCCAAGGCCAGGCCGGTATCTTCGATGGTATGGTGCTCATCAATATGCAGGTCGCCAATGGCTTTAACCGTAAGATCGATATTGCCATGGCGGGCTATCTGCTCTAGCATATGATCAAAGAAACCCAGGCCGGTTTCAATGCTGGCCTGTCCTTTACCGTCGAGGTTCAGGGAAATGGCAATATCTGTTTCCTTGGTGGTGCGTTTATGCGTAACTGTTCTGAGGCCCAGCTTCAGGAACTCGTATATCTTTCCCCAGTCGGTTGATTCCAGCGCTATAACGGGCTGCAGGTCGGCAACAGCATCCTTTATTTCCGCGCTTCCCAGGCCGGTGCCTTCATTCATCCAAATGGCTTTTGCGCCCAGGTTCTTGGCCAGTTGCACGTCGGTAATGCGGTCGCCTATTACAAAAGAGTTGGCCAGGTCGTAGTCAGATGAGAAATACTGCGTAAGCATACCGGTGCCGGGCTTGCGGGTGGGCGCATTCTCATGGGGAAAAGTGCGGTCGATATGCACGGCTTTAAAATACACGCCTTCATTCTCAAATGCCTGTATAATCTTGTTTTGCACCAGCCAGAAATGGGCTTCGGGAAACGATTCCGTGCCCATGCCATCCTGGTTGCTTACCATTACCAGCTCATAGTCCAGCTCAGCGGCTATTTTGGCCATGTAGGTGAATACCTTCGGATAGTATTCGATTTTTTCCAGGCTGTCTACCTGGTAAGTGGGCGGTACTTCTTTGATAAGCGTACCATCGCGGTCTATGAACAGTATGCGTTTCATGTTATGATTTTTTACCTGCTGCTTCCGGCTTCATCTCTGCCAGCGCAGCTATTAATTTTTCATTTTCCTCCGGTGTGCCTACGGTAATGCGCAAACAGCCGGCGCACAGCTCTACGCGCGAACGGTCGCGCACTACAATGCCCTGCGCTACCAGGTATTGATAAATGCCTTTGGCGTCGGTGGTTTTAACCAGCACAAAGTTGGCGTCGCTGGGATATACTTTTATCACCTGCGGCAGCTTTTCCAGGGAAGCGCTCAGCCGGTCCCGCTCAATTACGGTTTCCCGGATCCATTCATTTACCTGCTGCACATTTTCCAGCGCCTGCAATGCCAGCTCCTGCGCGGCCTGGCTAATGTTGTACGGCGGCTTTATTTTGTTCATTACCTGGATGATCTCTTCACCAGCAAAGGCCATACCCACGCGCAACGCGGCCAGGCCCCAGGCTTTGGAAAGGGTTTGCATTACCACCAGGTTGGGATATTCCGTAAGCTCCTGTATAAAGGTTTTCTGACGGGCAAAGTTAATGTAGGCTTCATCTACCACCACAATGCCTTCAAAGTTATTCAGCAGCAGCTCAATGTCCTCCCGGTTAATGGAGTTGGCGGTGGGGTTGTTGGGCGAGCATACAAAGATCAGCTTTGTGTGCTCGTCTATGGCCTGCTGCAGTGCGGGCATGTCCAGCTGAAAATCTTCGGTAAGGCTTACCTGCCGTATCACCACATCGTTAATGTGCGCGCTTACTTCGTACATGCCATAGGTAGGCGGGCAAAGTATTACATTATCCACACCGGGATTGCACAATGCGCGGTACAATACATCAATCACCTCATCGCTGCCGTTGCCGATAAAAATGTGCTGCGGCGGTACGCCTTTAATATCGGCCAGCTTGTATTTCAGCTTCCACTGCATGGGATCGGGGTAGCGGTTGTAGTACACGGGCAGCGGGGAGCCAAAGCTGTTTTCATTGGCATCCAGGAAAATGCTGGCTTCTCCTTTAAACTCATCGCGGGCCGAGGAGTACGGCACCAGCTGTTTGATATTATTACGCAGCAGTTTATTGAGATCGAACATTGTAATTAATAATTAAGAATTAATAATTAATAGGGTGTGCGTTTGTAAAATGCGGGCGATAAGTTCATTATTCATTATTAATTAAACGGATGGTAACGGCCCGTTTATGCGCATCCAGCCCTTCTGCTGCCGCCATGGTGGCAATGGTATTGCCTATGCGCTGCAAGCCTTCCTGCGTAAGGCGCTGAAAGGTGACCTTTTTTACAAAACTGTCCAGCGATACGCCGCTGTAAGCGCGGGCATAACCGTTGGTGGGCAGCGTATGGTTAGTGCCGGAAGCATAGTCGCCGGCGCTTTCCGGTGAATAGTTGCCCAGGAATACGGAGCCTGCATTCACCACTTTGTCTGCCAGCGCAATATCATCCCTGCAGGCAATAATGAGGTGTTCCGGCGCATAGGCATTTAGCAGCGCCATAGCAATATCCATGTCTTTTACCAGCACCAGGCGGCTGTGCTGCAGGGCTTGTGTGGCAATATCACGGCGGGGCAGCTGCGCCAGCTGCTTTTCCACTTCCTCCTGCACGCTTTTAATAACAGCGGCTGCGGTTGTTACCAGCAGCACCTGGCTGTCGGGGCCATGCTCTGCCTGCGACAACAGATCGGCCGCCACAAAAGCAGGCACACAGCTTTCATCGGCCAGCACAGCCACTTCCGAAGGACCGGCCGGCATATCAATGGCAATACCATCTTTATTAATCAGCTGCTTGGCGCAGGTTACATACTGGTTACCGGGGCCAAATATCTTATCTACCTTAGGTACGGTGGCAGTGCCGTAGGCCATAGCGCCGATTGCCTGTACGCCGCCTATTTTAAAAACGGTATCAATGCCTACCTGGCGGGCGGCAAATAAAATGGCGGGATGTACCTCACCGGCGGCATTGGAAGGCGTGCACAGCACAATTTCCTTACAGCCGGCTATTACCGCCGGTATGCCCAGCATTAAAATGGTAGAGAACAACGGGGCAGAGCCGCCCGGAATATATAAGCCTACTTTTTCGATGGCTATTGCCTTGCGCCAGCATTGCACGCCGGGCATGGTTTCTATGATCTTGCCTGCCTCCTGCTGCGCGCGGTGAAACGTTTCTATATTTTGCCGGGCCTGCAGGATGGCCTGTTTTAATGCAGGGTCCAGCGTAGCGGTGGCATGTGCAAACTCCGCTTCTGTTACCTGCAGCTGGTTCAGCTGCACTTTATCGAACTGCAGGGCATACCTGCGCACGGCAGCATCGCCCTGCTGCTGTATATCTTTTAAAATAGCGGCCACTTTGCTTTCCAGCGCTGTGGTGTCCATTACCGGCCGTTGCAGCAGCGCAGGCCAGGAGGATGGTTCAGGGTACTCGTATAACATTGGTTAATTACGAATTATTCAATTACGAATTATTAAACGCGAAGCATTCATGCGCACCATTGAAGATAATTATGAATGCGAATAGCCGTTGCTTTATTAAATGATCATTTTTTCAATGGGTACTACCAGTATGCCCTGGGCGCCGGCGGCTTTCAGGTTTTCGATAATATCCCAGAAATCATTTTCATTTACCACGGAATGTACGGAGCTCCAGCCTTCTTCCGCCAGGGGCAGCACGGTGGGGCTTTTCATGCCAGGCAGCAGCCCGATGATCTGTTGCAGGTTATCATTGGGCGCATTCAGCAGAATGTACTTGTTGTTTTTTGCCTTTTTTACTGATTTTATCCGGAACAGCAGCTTTTCCAGCAGCTGCTGCAGGCCGGCATCCAGGTTGCTGTTGGCAATGAGCACCGCTTCTGACTTCAGTATTACCTCTGCTTCCTTCAGGCCGTTCATAAACAGGGTGGAGCCGCTGCTCACCAGGTCGCAGATGGCGTCTGCCAGGCCAATACCAGGCGCTATTTCCACTGATCCGCTGATTTCGTGTATCTCTGCCTGTATGCTGTTCTTTTTCAAAAAATCGTCTACTATTACCGGGTAGCTGGTGGCTATGCGCATTTTGTGCAAATCCTTTACCCCGTTATACTCCATGGCCTTGGGCACGGCAACAGATAAACGGCACTTGCCAAATCCGAGCTTTTCCACTACCTGCACCTGCTTGTTTTTTTCCAGCACTACGTTCTCACCTACCATGCCTATATCGGCTACGCCATCTTCAATATATTGCGGAATATCATCATCACGCAGGAAAAATACCTCCAGCGGAAAGTTGCTGGCTTCTGTTTTCAGGCGGTTCACCCCGTTATTAATGTCTATGCCGCATTCCTTGAGCAGCTTCATGGAATCATCGTGCAGGCGGCCTGATTTCTGGATGGCGAGTCTTAGCTTCATAAAAGATTATATTCTGGTAAAAACAACAGCGGCTTACCTTTTCCGGTAAGCCGCTGATATTTAAATATATTTTTACATATAATATCATCCCTGCCTACCGTTGCGGTAAGTATGGTGGTGATGATGGATATGTACGTTAATAATCATAATGACGGCGCAAAAATAGTAAGAAATGCGGAAATTCAAAATTTATTGCCGGTTAATTCAGGGTAAAATCGGCGCCCTGCGCGTTGCGGCTGTCGGGCCCTACAAATACGGTAAAGTCGCCCGGCTCATAGGTCCACTGCATATCCTTGTCATAAAACTTCAGATCATCTACTGTGATGGTGAAGCTAACGGTTTGACTTTCCCCTTTCTTTAAAAAGATCTTTTTAAAGCCTTTGAGCTCCTTTACCGGGCGGGTAACGCTGCCCACTTTATCCCGAATGTACAGCTGTACCACCTCTTCGCCATCGTAATTACCGGTGTTGCTTACTTTCACGCTTACCTGCAAAGGCGCCGCGGGCGTAATCTGCGGCTTGCTGAGCTGTACCGGGCCGTAGGTAAACTCCGTATAGCTTAGCCCGTAGCCAAAGGGATATAGCGGCTCGTTAGATACATCCAGGTACTTGGTGGAGTATTTATTATCCGGGTTAAAGGGACGGCCGGTAGTGCGGTGGTTATAATAAATGGGAATTTGCCCGGTGTTACGCGGAAAGGTCATTGTAAGCTTACCGGCCGGGTTGTAATCGCCAAACAGCACATCTGCAATGGCGTTACCTGCTTCTGTGCCCAGGAACCAGGTTTCCAGGATGGAAGGGATGTGCGCATCTTCCCACTCCAGCGTAAGCGGGCGGCCGTTCATGAGCACCAGCACAATGGGTTTGCCGGTGGCATATACAGCTTTCAGCAGCTGCCGCTGGCTTTCCGGTATGCCGATGTTGGAGCGGCTGGCCGCTTCGCCTGTCATGCCCTGCGACTCGCCCAGCGCCATAATTACCACATCGGCCTGTTTGGCCAGCGTTACCGCTTCTGCCAGCATTTGCGCGCTGTTGGCCGTGTCGGCTGCTTCCAGCTGCTGCTTTTGCATGGCTTTCTTAAACAGGCTGGTATCGGAAGTAATATGCGCGCCCTGCGCATAGGTAACTTTTGCCGCATTGCCCACCTTATCGCGGATGCCCTGCAGCAGCGTTACTGCTTTGTTCGGATCACCTGCGGCCGACCAGTTGCCGATCATATCCCGCGGGCTGTTGGCCAGGGGACCTATCAGGGCTATATTACCCTGTTTTTTCAGGGGCAGCAGCCCGGTTGCATTTTTCAGCAATACAATGGAACGTGCTGCAATTTCGCGGGCGGCCTGTAAATTTCCGGCGCTCATGATCTCACGCGCGGCACGGGCAGTATCGCAATATTTAAACGGGTCCTGGAAAAGGCCCAGGTCGTACTTGGCAGCCAGCACGCGGTACACTGCGTCGTTTACCTGCTGCATTGTTATTTTTTTATCCTGCACCAGCTTTTTAAGCTGGCCGGAAAATGCGCTGCCCTGCATATCCATGTCTACACCGGCATTCAGCGCCAGGGCCGCGGCTTCATATTCATCTTTGGGCACGCCGTGGGCTATCATTTCATTGATAGCGGTGTAGTCCGTTACCACAAAGCCTTTAAAGCCCCACTGCTTGCGCAGCAGATCGGTGAGCAGCCATTTATTGCCCGTGGCAGGTATACCGTCTATTTCATTAAAGGAGGTCATTACCGTGGCTACGCCCGCATCCACAGCAGCTTTGTAGGGCGGCAGATAGTCCTGGTACATGCGGCGGCGGCTCATATCCACCACATTGTAATCGCGGCCTGCCTCCACGGCGCCGTACAGCGCAAAGTGCTTTACACAGGCCAGAATAGTGCTGTCGGCGACCAGGTTGGCGCCCTGGTAGCCTTTTACCTTGGCTTTGGCTACCTGCATGCCATACCAGGTATCTTCCCCCACGCCTTCTGCCACGCGTCCCCAGCGGGGATCGCGGGCAATATCCACCATGGGGCTGAAGGTCCAGTGCAGGCCGTCGGCGCTGGCTTCCCGGGCAGCAATGCGGGCGCTCTTTTCCATCAGGGCCAGGTCCCAGGTGCAGGCTTCGCCCAGGGGTATGGGAAAAATGGTTTTGTGGCCGTGTATTACGTCATACCCGAACAACAGGGGTATTTTCAGGCGGGTATTAAGGGCTAATTGCTGCAGCTGGCGGGTGTACTGCGGCGTATAGGCGTTAAAGATGGCGCCGCACCGGCCTTCTTCAATATCTTTTTTATAGCCGGCCCGCATAAAAGGGCCGGTAACATCCATATCGCTGGTAAGCAGGTTAAGCTGCCCTATTTTTTCTTCCAGGGTCATCTGCTGTAGCAGCCGGGTTAAAAACTGTTTTTTTGCGGTTGCTGATTGTTGTGCCTGTACAGTTGCTGTGCATATAATAGCCAGGAAAGCCATTATATAACCGGTAAAAATCCGTTTCATGACGTGTTTGGGTTTTGTAAGGCTAAAGGTAAGGAGAAAACGCCGTTACACCCTGGCAGTAACTGTTATGCTCAGCGTGCCGTGTTGATGTTGCTTCCCGTACACTTCACCTTCCATCCGCGGTTATCATCCAGCTCCATGATAACATTCTTCCCTTTGAAATGCAGCGTAATTGTTTCCTTATTTATAAACTCGTTAAACAAAGATTGCGTGTACTGCAGCACAAGCTTTAGCGTGCGCTCATCTTCCCAATAATATGTACCGGCTATATTGGAAGCCGGTGCTTCCTTTAGTTTGGTATAAAACCAGGCAGGGTGCCCTATGCCCCTCACTTTTGTAACGCCGCACAACCAGCTTCCCGCGGCAAACCGGAAATCAAAATCAATTCCGTCTTTTCTTACAGAAAGCAGGCAATGGCCCTTCTTGTCAATGTTTACCGCGATATTGCTGATCTTAATATCATTATCCTGAATTGAGTAGGCATGCCTTATTACTGCTGCCTTTTGAGAAAATAACGGTTGTTCAGGCAACGGCAATGTCAGCGATGCCAAACGGCGCTTAAGCCGTTTACCGGCGTAATGGTTTTCAGACAGCTTTTGCATTTTCATACCGGGTAAAAGGTATTTCCATACCAGGTTTAAAGTGCGCTGCGGGTCCGAGGCCTCTTCGGTAATTACCAGCACCGCATCCTGGTCGGGCATTATCAAGATAAATTGTCCCCAGGCGCCATCGGCGCGGTAAGAATTGTGCAATCCCTTCCAGAACTGGTAACCATACCCCTGTTCCCAATCACTTGAATCCCTGGATGCGGGCTGCAGGTCAGGGTGCTGGATGATCTGAACGGAGGTTGCCTGCTGCATCCAGGCGGCCGGCAGCAGCTGCCTGTTTTCCCAACAACCTTTCTGCAGATAAAATTGTCCGAACCTGGCCATGTCTTCTGTTCTTAAACGCAGGCCCCATCCGCCGGAGGTAATTTTTTGCGGACTGGTTGTCCAGTCTACATCCGCAATATTGAGAAAAGGGAAAAGCTTTTTACAGAGGTATTCATACGTGGTTACACCTGTAACCTGCTGTACAATGGCCGACAGCATATAAGTAGCCATGGGATTATACAGGAAACGGCTACCTGATTTATAGATGACCGGATGGGCAAGGAAAATTTTAACCCAGCTGTCGCTTTTGTTATCATCTACAGCCGGCTGGCTATCCATACCCACCGACATGGTCAGTAAGTCGCGGATGCGCAGCGCTTTCAGATTGTCGCTAAGCGTATCAGGTAAGTCAGACGGGAAGTAGGAAATAACCTTATCATCCAAACCCAGTAACCCGTCGGCTTCGGCAAACCCCACTGCTGTAGCGGTAAAGCTTTTACTAACTGAATACATATTATGTAGCTGCCACGGTCCGTAAGGCTTCCACCAGCCTTCCGCAATAACCTTCCCGTGCCGTAGCAGCATTATGCTATGGGGCTCATTGCCGCTTTTTTCAAACGCATCGAGAAAACTGATAATTGCTGTTGATGATACTCCTTCTGTTTCAGGGGTGCTTCGCGGCAGCTGACCTGCATTTTGCCCTTTTAGTGAAGCGGCGCAGCACCATAGTATAAGGGAACAGATATATGTTTTTATCATAAATTTTAAGCCTGCACTTTGATATGGCATGCCTGCAAAGGGAGTGCTCAATTTCACAGCTGCTGAAAAACAATGGGTTGTGAATATGGCAGTTACCGGCGGCTGTCCGGTTTCAGCAAAGGATGTTCAATTGTGAACGCGGCAAAATCATATGAAACAGCGGGGCAGTTGCCTACACCAGGGCGGCCCTTCTTGCGGGCACGGGGTGCGCCTTGCTTTTCTTATGCCGCCTGCCCCACCAGATGTAAAAACCGGTAACCGGCAGGCTGGCTGCTATCAGGCTGGCGCAAAAAGCCATGATCTTGCCCGGCAGGCCCAGTATGGCGCCTACATGAATATCATAGTTCATGCGGGTAAGCTTATCGGCAGCGGAGGCGGCTGCAAAACGGCCATAGGCATGTGTTACAGGAATTTCCTCCAATGTGTGCCGGTCAAAATAGCGGATGTCCTGCTTCCAGTAAGTGGCAATATCGGGGTTGGCTACTGCTCCAATGGAAGCGGTATCGCTTTCAGGGAAATGCACTTCGATCATTTGCGTATGGGGATATTCCGCCTTCATTTTCTCCCATACCCGGTCGGTGGCGGGTACAGCGCCGGAGGTAACATGGGGAGCCTTTTTGGAGAAAGGCTCATAATAGGCTACCTGGCTTTTACCGCCGGAAGCCGTCCAGTAAACGGTTTTGGCAAACCACTGAAAGCCCATGACCAGGCCGGTGAGCGCAGTAATTAAAATTATCCAGGTAATGTAAAAGCCCAGTATATTATGCAGGTCATAATTCACCCGGCGCCACCTGGCATTCCATTTTACGGTAAAGCGCTGCTTGCGGGCGGCAAGGTTCTTTGGCCACCACAGCACCAGGCCGGTTATGAGCATAATTACAAAAATGAGGGTGGCGCTGGCTACAATAGGCTGGCCAATGGCAGGCGGCAGCCACAGGTAGTAATGGCCCATAAGGATAATGCGGAAAAAATCACGGTCCATGTTCTTCACCTTCAGCACTTTACCGCTGTAGGGGTTCAGGTATACGATGTAGTAGTAAGACGGCTCTACTGCAAAAAAGGCCACTTCTGCGGCCCTGTCTTCCGGGAAGTAGCTTACGCTGTGCGGCAATTTGCCGGGCAGCGCCTGTTGCGCACGCGTTTTTAATGCAGATGGCGGAAGGAACGGTTGCTGCTCATTTTTAATATACCGGTAGCCGGTGGTTACGCTTTCAATTTCCCGCTCAAAGGCCAGCATGCAGCCGGTGATGCCCAGGAACACCACAATTAGCCCGGATGCCAGCCCGAGCCAAAGATGTATTTTTCCTATCCAGTATTTCAGGTTCTTTTTCTTGCTTCCCATATCGTAAAGGCCAGCCAACCATAATTATATCCGCATAGCCGGTTATAACCGCAAAGGTGAGAAATGGCCGGGTAATCCGTTTACGGAATCGGGAAAAATATTTACGCTATCGGAAAAAAAGGACGGCGGGCTACGGTGTGTTAACAAAAAAAATTAGTTGTATTAACATATGTCAAATAATATTTTCTGTACTTTTAACCGGTTACAGGCAATGGCACAACTGCTTGCCATAAGCATCCATAACATCGCCCTGAAAGTTAGATGCCCGTTACACCCATACCAGGCGTTATGAAAAGGAAAACAAATCTTCGGAGTATGAAGCAGAAAGCAGCGCAACACAACGATAAACAATTATTAAGAAGGCTTAGAACGGGCGATCCAAATGCGCTAAATGATGCTTACCGTCAATATCGTGTATGGCTGCTGGTGGTAGCTTCCTCCCATATAACTGATGAAGCGGCGGCGAAAGCTATTGTGGAGGACTTTTTTATAGATTGCTGGGACAACGATCTTTTTAAACATGTTCGCGTTCCGTTAAGGACTTTCCTGTTCAAAGCGCTTACAGAACGTTGTAAAAAACAGGGTATGCAGGTCCCCCTGCAGCAGTCCTGATAAATCTTCGGGAATCAATCAATATTTATTTACCGGGTAGTATCATTATTACTTTCTACATCAATCATGTCATTATTTTTGTGACTACCGCGAAACAACATTAAAGCCGTGACACATTTTTCCCAACAACAAAATGAGCACCTATGGCAACTGATGTCTGAAAAAGTTGCCGGTATTATTTCCGATAAAGACCAGCTATACCTGGAAGAACAGCTCCGCAAAGATGAATCGATGCAGGAAGCCCTGCATGCGCTGGAGCTTACTTTCGGCCATAACAACCCTGAAAGCCTGAATGCGGATGAAGACTGGCAAAACCTGCTGGCCTTTACCAACGCAAAGCCGGGGGTCCGGCCCATTACGGTACTGGACCACTTCCGTACCTACAAGGTAGCCGCCATACTGTCAGGGGTGCTCCTTGCGGGCGCGGGCCTTTATTTCCTGCTTCACAGGCCAGCCGCTTCCCAGGCAGCGCCATTAGCCGCCGCAGAACCGGGGCAGGTAACCCTGCAGCTGGCCAACAATAAAACCGTACTGCTGTCTGACCAAACCTCCAGCATCAGCCTGGGCGACGTGCAGCTGCACAATGCTGCAGACAGCCTTACCTTCAGCAGCGCTAACGGCTTTTCCGTAAATAACGGGCAACATACATTAACCGTACCCGTAGCCCGGTCTTACAAGGTGATCCTGGCCGATGGCAGCAAGGTATTACTGAATGCCGGCAGCCGCCTGCAGTTTCCCTTTAACTTTAACGGCAGCAGCCGGGAAATAACGCTGCTGAGCGGCGAAGCCTTTATTGAGGTAGCCGCCAATGCCGCACAGCCGTTTATTGTGCATACGCCCAACAGTGCAGTACAGGTGTTGGGCACCTCATTTAATATTAACGCCTATGATCCATACCAGGTACAGCTATCGCTGATAAGCGGCGCCGTTAAAATGAATACCGATGGCGCGGCGGTAGTGCTGAAACCCGGTATGGAGGCGGTGTACACCCCTGCCAGGGGATTATATACGCAGCCTTTTGAGGAACAAAAAGTACTGGCCTGGACAACCGGTAAGCATTTCTTTTCCCGGGCTACGCTCACTGATATTTGTAACATCCTGTACCGGCACATGGGCATTACCGCAGTAATAGACAGTAATTCCAAAGCCAAAGAAGTGCATTTTAACGGGATGGTGGATAAAAACAAACCCATACAGGAGTTTATGGAAGATGTAAAGAATATGACGGGCGTGGATTATTACTTTGACCGGCAGGGTGTGTTGCACTTCAGGTAAGAATGTAAAATCATAAATGTAGAATGTAAAATGTAAAAGTAAAATGCAACGAAGCAGCGTACGGTAGCTGAGTTTACTTTTACATTTTGTATTTAAAATTTTACATTCTTCAATAGCCCGGGTTCTGTGGCTGTAAAAAGGCATTTTTGGCAAGCTCGCCCAGCGGCAGCGGGTATAATGCCGCTTCACTTTGCCAGGCCGGCTTAACCTGCGCCAGCACTGCATTAGCGCGGCCGGTGCGTTTAAGGTCCAGCCAGCGGTGGCCCCATTCTGTAAACAGCTCTACCTGTCTTTCATGCTCCACGGCGGCCAGCAGCTCCGCTGCCGTATTATAACGCACCGGCGGCAGGCCGGCCCGCTTACGGATAACATTCACATCTGCACATGCGCCGGAAAAGTTGCCCAGGCGGGCGCGGGCTTCTGCCCTTACCAGGTATTGTTCCGCCAGCCGCAGCACCATAGAATATTCTGTAAGCACATCTCCGCGTTTTACCCTGTATTTACAGGGAAAATAATACACTGCAGCGTTCACCTTTATACTATCTACCCAGCTGCTCCGGCGCCGGTCGCCGCTTTCAAAGGCCTGCAACAGCCAGGGGCTAAGGGCTGCGGCGCTTGTTTCGGTAGCGGCAGGGGCTGTGGTTAAAATAAAATTAAAGCCCTCCCAGGTATTCAGGGCGGGCGTATTGGGCATCAGCTGCCAGATGGCTTCTGTGCTGTTTTCCAGGAATACATTATGCAACGTATCATTCAACCGGTAAGCCGGATCATTTATTACGCGACTTGCCTGCTCTTCGGCGTTCGCCCAATCCTGCCGGTACAGGAATACCCTTGCCAGCAACGCTGTGGCTGCGGCTTTACCAGGGCGCACCTTTTCGCCCCCGGCATAGTTATTCCCCAGGAGCGACTGCGCATCCTGTAAATCGCCGGTGATCTGCCGGTAAAGGGTATCAGGGGCGGTACGCTTCACCTTCATGTTCTGCTCATAATCTTTTTGGGTAACCAGCGGCACTGCGCCAAACAGGTTCACCAGGTAAAAGTGGCAGAATGCGCGCACAAATAAAGCTTCGCCCATCAGCTGCGCCTTTACGGGTTGCGTTATGCCTGCGGAGCCTTTTACGCCTTCGTACACATCGTTTGCTGCATAGATGTAGGTATAGATTTCGTTCCAGAGATCATCCCGGATAGCGGGATTATTGGCGCGCACAGCATCCTGATAAAACTGCCGGGGCACATCCGCGGCAGAATAATATATAAGCTCGTCTGCAGACAATGCAGCCAGGAAGGTAACGCTGCGGTTATAACCGCCGGCAAACCCGCTGCTGTTGATCATGCGGCCGTAAATGCCCAGCATGGCCGCGGTAGCGCCTGCGTCATTTGTATAAACGGTGGTGTTTGCCGGCGCTTCTGACTTAGGTGGTGCTATATCTACAAACTTTGTACAGCCGCCCGCCAGCAGGCAGCCTGCATACAGCATATACCAATGCAGCCGGTTGCTTATGTGTTGTTTAAATGCCATTGCAATTATTTAATAAAAACTTAGCCGCAGGCCCACGGTGCATATGCGCAAGGGCGGATATACTACTGCCTGGGCGGCGGTTTCCGGGTCAATGCCTTTATAATTTGTTATGGTAAAAAGGTTCTGCGCCTGGATAAAAAAATGGCTGTCGTTTACACGCAGGCGTTGCAGCCAGCGGGCAGGGAGCTGGTAAGCGATGTTCAGGCTTTTGCAACGGATAAACGAAGCGCCTGTAATGGTTTGGTCACTGTTTAATGCGTAGCTGTATGCCATGCCGGCCGGTGAGGCGGGGTCCTGTGTAAAACGCTGTATGCCTGTTTGCCGGCCGGGCTGCTGCCAGCGGTCCAGCATGGCT
>NZ_DASTRI010000285.1:0-12556 GCF_035761305.1 Chitinophaga sp.
GCATTATATGACCAAAACATATTTCATTATACCCTACACTGCTGTTATACTGGCTGCCTGTGGCGGAGGTGCTCCCAAAACCAAGGAGGCCCAGCTGCAAAAACTGAAGCAGGAAAGATCAAAGATTGACGAACAGATAGCAGCCCTCGAAAAAGAAGTTGGCAAAACAGACACGGTTCAGAAAGTAAAGACTGTAACCATTGCAACGCTGGATGATACTACCTTTCAGCATTATATTGACGTACAGGGCAGCGTGGATGCGCGCGAAAATGTAAACGTAACCTCCAAGGTGCCTGGCGTGGTCACCGCCATTATGGTAAAGGAAGGCCAGCATGTAAGCAAAGGCCAAACCCTGGGCCAGGTAGATGATCAGCTGGTACGCTCCAGCATAGCAGAGCTGAAAACACAGCTGGACCTGGCTACCACCACCTACCAGAAACAAAAGCACCTGTGGGATCAGCAGATAGGCAGCGAAATGCAATACCTCACTGCCAAAAATAACATGGAAAGCCTGCAGAAAAAGCTGTCTACCCTCAATGAGCAGCTGGCCCAAACCCGCATTATATCTCCCATTAACGGTACGGTAGATGCTGTAATAGCCAGGCTGGGTGATAACGTAGGACCTTCTTCCCCTACCGCGGCCTTCCGCGTGGTGAACAGCAATGCGCTGAAGGTAGTGGCCAATGTAGCAGAAGGTTATGCCGGCAATGTAAAAACCGGCGACCCGGTGATCATTAACTTCCCGGATATTAATAAAGAGATCCGTACTAAAATAGGTTTTGCTTCCCGCACCATTGACCCGCAAAGCCGTACCATTAAAATTGAGGTGCCGCTGCCGGCAGATCCTGCCCTGCGCCCTAACATGATAGCGCATGTGAAAATTGTGGATTACACCGCCAGTAATGCCGTGGTAATACCGGTAAATGTAATACAGTACACCATGGGCAAACCCTTTGTGGTAGTAGCTAAGGAAGCCAACGGTAAAATGCTGGCCCAGCGCAGGGATATAGAAGTGGGACGTACCTATAACGATATAGCAGAAATCAAGAACGGACTGCAGGCGGGCGAAAAGCTGGTAACTACCGGTTACCAGGGACTGGATGATAATGACCTGATTAAACTCTAGCTATCAGCTAAGCTAAAAGCGAACGTATGCAAGACAACCTAACCAAAGAATTTAAACCTACCAGCTGGGCCATAGATAATAAAGTGAGCATTTATGTAGCCACCATTATTATCGCCTTTGCCGGTATTCTTTCCTACCTGTCGTTACCCAAGGAGCAGTTCCCGGAAGTGGTGTTTCCGCAGTTCTATATTAATACGGTGTATTTCGGAACAGCGCCGGAAGATATGGAAACACTGGTAACCAAGCCCATTGAAAAGCAGCTGGGCGGCATATCAGGTGTAAAGAAAATAAAAAGCACCTCCCTGCAGGACTATTCCATCATCACCATAGAATTTAATACCGATGTGGATATAGAAACGGCGCGGCAGGAAGTACGTGAAAAAGTAGATGATGCAAAGGCCGACCTGCCCTCTGACCTGGCGCAGAACGGGAAGGAGCCGCAGATCATTAAGATAGATGTGTCGCAGATACCGATCATGAACGTGAACCTGTCCGGCGATTTTGATTTGCAGTCTTTAAAAAAGTATGCAGATGAAATGCAGGACCGTATTGAAGCGCTCACGGAAATTACCCGCGTGGATATTGTTGGCGCCCTGGAAAGGGAGATACAGATTAACGTGGATAAATACAAGATGGACGCGGCCCGTATCAGCTTTGATGATATTATTAATGCTGTTAGCGCGGAAAACCGCACCATATCCGGCGGCCTGGTGTCAATGGACGGGCAAAAGCGTACTTTAAGTGTAAAAGGGGAGTACAAAGATGCCTCCAAGATCGGCAACATTGTAGTACGGGGCATGTCCGGCGCAGTGGTGTACCTGAAAGACATAGCCGATGTGGTAGATGGCTTTAAGGAGCAGGAAAGCTATGCGCGCCTGAACGGCAAAAATGTAATAACGCTGAACGTAATTAAACAAAGCGGCAAAAACCTGATAGACGCTTCTGACAAGATACGCGCTATTATTGCCGACATGCAGCAAAATTACCTGCCCAAAGGCCTGGATGTAACCATCACCGCCGACCAGTCAAAATCAACCCGCGTAACGCTGCATGATCTTATTAATACAATCATCATCGGGTTTATACTGGTAACCATTATCCTCATGTTCTTCATGGGCGCGGTGAACGCCATCTTTGTGGCCCTGTCGGTGCCCATTTCCATGTTCATCGCGTTTTTGATACTACCCATGTTCGACTTTACGTTGAACATGATGGTGCTGTTCTCGTTCCTGCTGGCGTTAGGTATTGTGGTGGATGATGCCATTGTGGTGATAGAAAACGTGCACCGCATATTCCAGCAGCGGCATGACCTGGGCATTGTAAAAGCCGCTAAAATAGCGGCGGGCGAAGTGTTCCTGCCGGTGCTATCCGGTACGCTTACGGTGCTGGCGCCCTTTGTTCCGCTGCTGTTCTGGCCCGGGGTAATCGGCAGCTTTATGTTCTTCCTGCCGGTAACGTTGATCGTTACACTGGGCGCGTCGCTGGTGGTAGCCTATATTATTAACCCCGTGTTCGCGGTTGATTTCATGGACCGCCACGAAGGGGAAGAGCATCCCAAGCCTAAGTTTGACAAGAAGTTTAAAATACTTACCGCCGTATTTGCAGGTATAGCGCTGATCGCATATGCCAACAGCTTTGGAGTAGGCAACTTTGTAGTGTTCATTTATTTACTGATCGTGCTGGAGCGCTTCTGGCTGGGTGGCGTGGCACGCCGTTTCCAGCAGCGTGTATGGCCCAGGGTGCAGGAGTGGTATCACCGCCGCCTGGCCTGGTGCCTGGTAGGCTGGCGCCCGGTAGGCATTTTGCTGGCAACCTTTGGCCTGCTGATATTCAGCCTTGTATTAACCGGCATACGCAATCCTAAAGTGATATTCTTTCCCCAGGCCGATCCCAACTTTATTTATGCTTACATAGAACTGCCCAATGGTACCGACCAGAAGTATACGGACTCTATTACGCATATTGTTGAAAAGCGGATCACTAAAGTAGTAGGCGCTAACAACCCGATTGTGGAGTCTATCATTTCCAACGTGGCGGTGGGCGCGGGCGATCCCAGCCAAATGGATATGAGCGTGCAGCCGCAGAAAGGCAAGGTAACGGTAGCCTTTGTAGAATATGGCGCACGTAACGGCCAGTCTACCAAAGCTTACCTGGGTAAGATACGGGAAGCAGTAAAAGGTATACCCGGCGCAGATATTACAGTAGAGCAGGAGCAGGGCGGCCCGCCCACCGGCAAGCCCATTAACATTGAGATCAGCGGTGATGAATTTGATGAGCTCACTGTTACCTCTACACGCTTAAAACGCTATCTCGACTCTTTACAGATAGGCGGCGTGGAAGAGCTGAAAAGCGACTTTGAAAGCAACAAGCCGGAAATACTGGTGAACATTGACCGTGAAAGGGCTAACAAGGAAGGCATTTCCACCGCTGCAATAGGCATGGCTTTGCGCAATGCATTGTATGGTGTTGAAGCCTCCAAGTTCCGTGACCCGGAAGATGATTACCAGATAATGGTAAGGTTCAGGGAAAACCAGCGTAACAATATTAATACGCTCATGAACACCAATGTTACCTACCGGGATATGAACATGGGCGGCGCCATACGCCAGGTACCCCTGTCGGCCGTAGCCACCATCACCTATTCCAATACATACGCAAGCATTAAGCGTATTGACCAGAAACGCGTGGTAACCCTGTACTCTAACGTGCTTACCGGTTACAACACCAATGAGGTGGTGCAAAAGATACAAAGCGCTATCCGTGACTTCAACAGGCCCAGTGATGTAACCATCCGCATGACCGGTGAGCAGGAAGACCAGCAGGAAACCATGAACTTCCTGTTAATGGCCATGCTGGGCGCAGTAGGCCTTATGCTCATGATCATGGTAACACAGTTCAACTCCGTAGGCCGTCCGCTGGTAATTGCCATGGAAATAGTGTTCAGTATCATAGGCGTGTTCCTGGGCTTTGCCATTTTTGGTATGGATATATCCATTGTAATGACCGGTGTAGGTATTATGGCGCTGGCAGGTATTGTGGTGCGTAACGGTATTGTGCTGGTTGAGTTTACCGACCTGCTCATAAAACAAGGCATGCCGGTGTACGATGCGGTAGTGGAAGCCGGCAGAACGCGTATGACGCCTGTGCTGCTCACTGCCATAGCTGCCATACTGGGTCTGATACCGCTGGCCGTAGGGTTGAACATTGACTTTGCCACCCTGTTTTCCACCGGTAACCCGCACCTGTTCTTTGGCGGCGACAACGTAGCCTTTTGGGGGCCGCTGGCCTGGACCATGGTGTTCGGGTTGATATTTGCCACTTTCCTTACACTGATACTGGTGCCTGTTATGTACGCCATGAACAAACGTTCTATTGACGTACTGGATTATTACAGGCTGCCGCGCGGCTTGAAATATGTGCCTTTCCTGGTGCTGGTGCTTAAACTTTTCATGAAAAAGGAAACCGTACGCAAGCTGCATGATCCGCATTATATGTCTGCCAGGCCGTATGAATTTTTCCCGAACGGGGAAAACGGGCAGGAAGGAAAAGAGCATGGCCACAGTGTAAAAACGAATATATCAATGAACTAAAATAGCTGGCTATTGGAAACAATAGCTATACAGTGTAACAGTTGTAGGTTTAACAGATCACCGTTCCGATTTCTATCGGGACGGTTTTTTTTAACATTTAACAATTGTTTAGCCAAGGCATTTATTATTTTTGATACAGATATCCCTAAAAAAGACCAGGTATATGCGAAACCATGAAATTGATTATAAGATACACGGGGAAGAGATCCAGATGGTAGAAATAGAGTTAGACCCCCAGGAAACAGCCATTGCGGAAAGCGGCAGCTTTATGATGATGGACCAGGAAATACAGATGCAAACCATGTTCGGGGACGGTTCCCAACCCAACCAGGGGCTTTTTGGCAAGCTGCTGTCGGCCGGTAAACGCATGCTTACCGGTGAAAGCCTGTTCATGACCGCCTTTACCAATGCAGGGCAAGGAAAGAAAAAGGTGACCTTCGCAGCCCCTTATCCCGGTAAAATTATTCCCATGGACCTGTCGCTGATGGGCGGCAAGGTAATTTGCCAGAAAGATGCTTTCCTGTGCGCCGCCAAGGGCGTAAGCATAGGTATAGAATGGCAGCGCCGGCTGGGTACCGGTATTTTTGGCGGGGAAGGGTTTATTATGCAAAAGCTGGAAGGCGACGGCCTGGCCTTTGTGCATGCAGGCGGCATGGTAATAGAAAAGGAGCTGCAGCCCGGCGAAGTACTGAAAATTGATACGGGTTGTGTGGTGGCCTACACCCAGAATGTAGACTTTGATATAGAATTTATAAAGGGTATACGGAATATGGTTTTTGGCGGGGAAGGCTTGTTTTTTGCCACGCTTCGTGGCCCTGGTAAGGTTTGGATTCAATCCCTGCCTATCAGCCGGCTGGCTGGCCGTATTATTGCTTACGGTACAGGGCCCCGCAAGGAGGAAGGCAGCATCCTGGGAGGATTAGGCAACTTGCTGGACGGCGATTGATAGCCCAAAAGTACCGGTGGCAGAAATATTTTGTTATTTAAAGTTAAATAACAGAAAATTTACCAACAAAATAGTAGCTTAGCTTTAAATATTACTGTTGAAAAACCATTGACCTATGCCAGCCGGTACTTTGAACAGGAAAAATGAAAAGTTTGTTATGAAACGACTGTCAGTATAAAATAAATGGGGTGGATCAAGGAATGACATGGATATTCCCGTATATTTGGTATCAGGTAGCATCAATCTGTCGTCCTGAGAGAAAAGAAGTAGATTCGCCAAAACATTAAAATTAAATAGAATAAGGTGCATGATTTGTGGTAAGTGCACCAGTAAAATAGTAGGAATGCGGCACTCAATTATCTTTGTTCTTCCAGAAAGAGGTAATTCCCAGTAAAACAGAAAAAGGTAAAGAGAAATTAAAAACAACATAACAAAGCCGGTATAATGTGGACTGGAGAAAACCCGGATGACCATACCTGGGTATCACCGGCACTAACTATATCACATACCATGGAGATGAATTTCATTTTTATGAAATCATAGCTATTAATTGCTTCAAACGCTTAATTAAGTAAGATGAATTTTGAGAGAAACGAACGCCCCCGCAGGTACTCTTCTGATGTTAACAAAGAGTATGATCCCAAGGAAAGGCCGGGCGGTTACAACCGACCAGACTTTAACAACAACAACGAGCGGGAGGGAAGACCCAATTTCAACCGGGACCGGGATAGGCCCGACTACAACAGAGATGGCGGCGGCGAGTACAGGCCCCGCGAAAATTACAACCGTGAAGGTGGTGGGGGATATGATCGCGGCGGGTATGACCGTGGCGAAGGTGGCGGCTACAATCGTGGCGGCGGTGGTTATGACCGCGGTGGCGGTGGTGGTTACAACCGCGGTGGCGGTGGTGGTTATGACCGTGGCGGCGGCGGCGGTGGCTACAACCGCGGTGGCGGTGGTGGTTACGACCGTGGTGGCGGTGGCGGCGGCTACAACCGCGGTGGCGGTGGTGGTTACGACCGTGGCGGCGGTGGCGGTGGCTACAACCGCGGTGGCGGTGGTGGTTACAACCGTGGCGGCGGTGGTTTTAACCGCGGTGGCGGCGGCCAGAGAAGACCTGGCGGCGGCGGTCAGCGCAGGCCGTTTACCCCAAAGCCTGATAACAAGATCTACTTTATTGCACTGCTGCCTACAGCCGAAGTAGGTAAGGAGATCATTAAAATAAAACAGGAATTTGCAGAAAAGTACGGCCCTACCTATGCTTTAAAAGTATTGCCGCACATTACCCTGCAGGTACCTTTTACAGCTGATCCGGCGCTCGAAAAAGCGTTTTGCGATGAGCTGGCTGAATTTGCCAAAAGCCAGGCGCCTTTTGAAGTATCGCTGAATGGTTTTGGCACTTTCCCCAACAAACAGAACCGCGTGCTGTTCATTAACGTGGAAAAGAGTGAAACCATGTCAGCCATGCACCGGCAGCTGATCAACTTCCTGCGTAAGGAATTTGGCTTCAGCACCATGCTGGCCCGCACGGGTTTTACCCCGCACGTTACCGTGGCCTTTAAAGACCTGGAAGATGAGCAGTTCAACAAGGCATGGCCGGAGTATGAAAACAAAGAATACAAGGCTACTTTTAAAGTAAATAACCTGTACTTCCTGCGCCATAACGGCAAGTCATGGGAAGTGCTGCAGAAATGCAAACTGGGTGGCGGCGCTGCTAACCCTGCCTGATCGAATGAATGTATGATCACATAAAAAAACCCGTCCGGTAAGGACGGGTTTTTTGTTGCTGTTTATTGTTGTGGTAAATTATAACTGCAGCTGTTTATGTAGGGTATAAGCCCCATTGGCGCTTTTGGTCCAGCGCAGGTTCATGGTAGGGCAAATAACTTCCAGCACGCTTTCCACATTGCCCAGCTGCTCGGGATCAAATGTGCCGTTGTAGCGCAGGCGGGCCATGCCAGTATCGGGTAAGGTAATGCGCACATCAAAATAATTTTCCAGGGTATGTATCACATCTCCCAGCCGCGTGTCCTGGAAAGAAAGCCGGTTCTCTTTCCATGCCATAAAATTGGGATCTTCAATAGGCATTTGCCGCAGCGGCCTGGCATCGCTTAACACGCCGCGGTTGCCGCTTTCCAGCAGCAGCCGTTCCTGCTGGTTATTGCGCCTGGAAAAAGCCACCTTGCCGGTTACCACCGCCACTTCTACCCGGCTGGCATTATAAGACTTTACATCAAAGGAGGTGCCCAGCACCTGTGTTTGTGTATGGTAGGCATATACCACAAAAGGCCGGGCGGTATGCTGCGTTACCTCAAAAAAAGCTTCTCCTTCCAGGTGCACCGCGCGCTCGCTGCCTTTAAAGTTGGCGGCATAGGTAAGCTTGCTGTGCTGGTTCAGGTATGCTTTGCTGCCATCGGGCAGGGTAATGGTTTTCTTTTGGTGGGCAAGGGTAGTTACCGTTACCTGCGGGGTGCGCAGGAACAGGAAGTAAGCCGTAGCGGCGCCGGCTATCAGTATAACACTGGCGGCTATACGCAATGCATGCCGGTAAGTATAAAATATACTTCGTGCAGGCACAGGCGTAATATGCTGCTTAAAAGCCTGCCAGTTCTTTTCAGTGTTTGGCATAAAGCCTGCCTGCGCATTGCCTGTTATTGCCCAGGTGCTCTTTAGCGCATCGTAATATTCACGGTTGCCTGCATCCTCCTTCAGCCAGGCCAGCAGCGCCTCTCTTTCCTCCGGGCTCAGGCTGTTATCAATATCCCGGGCAATCAGCGTTTCTATATAATCTAACTCGTAAGGCATACCTTTAAAATTGTAGGAGTAAAGGATATAAGGAACTGCATGCTATCAACAATATCACGGCCAGGTAATCCTGCAGCGATACTCTTAGTTTCTTTAACGCGGTTATCATCTGGTTCTCGACAGTTTTTACTGAAATATTGAGCGCGCCGGCAATTTCCCGGTAGGTCATTTCCTCGAAACGGCTCAGTATGAATATTTCCCGGCACTTATCCGGCAGGCGGTTTATAGCCTGCTGAATATGCGCGGTGGTTTGCTTTACATGATGCGGGCTATCTGCTGCGCCGGAGCCTGCAGGTAGCTGCACCACATTATCTTCTATTGACAGGTGCCTGCCCTGCCGCTTATGTTTGTCCAAATGGTCCAATGCCATATTAATAGCTGCTCTGTGCAGGTACGCTTTAAAATACACATCCTGTAAGGCATTGCGCCGGTTCCATATCCGTATGAACACTTCCTGGGCAAGGTCCTCTGCAGTGGCGGTATCGGGTACCAGCCGGTAAATGGTTTTACAAACAAAGGGAAAGAAGGATTTGAACAGCGTTTCCATAAAAGCCTGCTCATTCTCCTGTAGTAATTCCTGTAACCTGGTATTATCGGGCATAACACAAAAATAGCCTTTGTTACCATTGGGTATGCTATCACTTATGTCAGCGCCTGCAAGTACAGGTGTACGTTGTGTTTGCATAGTGTGACGGGTTTTTTAGACCTCACTTTTACAGTATAAACGTGAAAATGAGGGTCAGCAAAAGCAGGCAGGCAATACAAAGGCTGCCGTTAACGACAAGGACCTCCTTTTTTATAACCATAACTTTGCTTTAATATAATAACGGAGAACGGGAGGGGTACCCCTACAGGAAAAGAAAAAAGCATAAAAAAAAGAAGCCGGCCATACAGACGTATGGAACCGGCTTTTTGATTAACCCCTATGAAAACCAACTATTGCTCTTGGTTATTGTTGTAAATTGATCTCGCCCATGTCAGTGGTTTTGCCATCCTCTACTCTTACATCGTTCACAACAGCATCCCTGAAAGGATCTTTGGCATTTATCACCACTGTATAGGTGCCGGCCCTGGCGCCCGTAAAGGTAAATGCACCGTCGGAAACGGCTGTTTTAAGGGTATCTGAACCCTGCACCGCCCAGGCTTCTGTAGCTCCGTCGGCAGGCCTTACCTTGACGGTTATGGAACCATCAAAACCTTTAAAGGCGTATGCGCCAAAGGCAATGGCGGCGAGTGCTAACAGGCTTACTTTGATCTTACTCATAACACACACGTTTAAAGGTTTAAAAAAATGATCGGCAGTAAGCGGTGTATAGCGGTTTGAAAGAACTTTTACCGGTTTAAAAGAACCAGTCTACATTGAATTTTACAATTACCATGCCATTACCAACCTTTAAAATAACGCATGTTCTATTTAACATTTCTTTAGCTAAATCCGCGCTTGTGGCTTGTTTTAGCATTTCAAAGAAAAACGCACGCCTACACTGATTTGTTGTGTTATAGAGTTGTTAAAACAAAAAGGGCTGTTATCCGCATAAGATAACAGCCCGGTATTGCCAGGTTATAATTTGTTTGTTTACCGGCGGTTTAGCTTGGCTAATAAACGTAATATCTCGAGATATAGCCATACCAGTGTTATCAATAAAGCAAAGGATGCAAACCATTCAAAATACTTGGGCGCACCCTGTGCAGCGCCATTCTCTATCATGTCAAAATCCAGCACCAGGTTAAGGGCGGCAATGGCCACCACTACCAGGGAAAAGATGATCCCTACAGTGCTGCCTTCATGCAGGAAAGGAATGTTAATGTTAAAAAAGCGCAGCACCCAGGCAATCAGGTAAAAAATGGCAATGCCTGCGGTTGCGGTGAACACTACTGCCTTAAACCTTGCCGTGGCCCGGATAACCCGCGCGCGGTACAATACCAGCAGGGCAATGAAAGTACCAAAGGTGAGGCCCACCGCCTGCAGCACAATGCCCTCGTACAGGCTGCTGTATAAGGCCGAAATGCCGCCCAGGAATAATCCTTCGCACAGGGCGTAGGCCGGCGCCAGGTAAGGCGCCCACTCTTTCTTGAAGATAATTACCAGGGCCAGTATAAAACCGGCAATGGCGCCGCCGGCCAGGTAAGGTGTTATTTTTTCGCCTTTATCAAAAATCCCCCAGGAGTAAACAGCAGCAGCCATTACCATCAGGAGCAAAAAGATCATTTTATTAACGGTGCCGCGTATAGTCATTGCGTTACCATCCTGCACAAGCGTAGCTTGTTCAAATGTACTTTCTTTCAGTACAGGGTTGTTGGATTGGAATAATGCCATAGTAATGTTTGGTTTACGGATTACAGCACAAAAGTACAAAGAATAGTTGGTTGCACTTTACTTCGCCGGTGTGATCACGATCTTCCGGAACTCAATAGGCCCGTGATCGCCCTGTATGTAAACAGGGCCTGGCTCACCTTCGTTACAATCCAGCGCACCGCCGGTAATGCCGGGTATTTCCTGGTTGCAGATCACTTTTTTACCGTTCACTACCACGGTTACCATACGGCCTGTAAGCGTAATATCATAGGTTTGCCATTTATCCGGGCCCAGGGCCGCAATTTCACTGGGCGCCAGGAAACCGTAAATGCCGCTGAACAAAACATTGGAGGGATGTGTGTCCTGCGGGCTATCTTCTATCTGCGTTTCATAACGCCCGCGCAGGTAAACGCCGCTGTTGCTGCCTGCGTGGTAGCGGAACTCTACATGCAGCTTAAAATCAGTAAAGGTTTGTTCGGATATAAGGTTGGCGCCCGAATGCGGGCTGGTGAGAATGCCGTTCCTTACTTCCCACTGGTTGGTGCCCAGGGCTTTCCAGCCTTTGAGATCTTTGCCGTTAAACAGCTCAATGGGCTTGCCCCATACCGGCGCGGCGGTTCTTTTCAGGTAAGGGGCCTTTACGCCTTTCCATGAGTAGGTATTGCCTTCGCTGTTGGTAATGGTGCCCTGTATGCCGTTGCCGGCCAGCTCGCCTTCAATTACAAAATCGCGGTCGCCTTTTTCCCATTGTGGGGGAATAGTAAAGTTGAATTTGCCGTTGTCAAAATTCACCTTGGCTACCGGGCGTGCGCTGCCCACAATGCATACAAAATAACCTACCAGGGTATGGTTGCCCGAAAGCTTTACCTCCAGCCAGGCAGGGGCCGGCTTGCCATCCTGGTCAATGGTAATATCCCACCGGCCTATCAGGTCTTTGTAGTCGGCCGTAACGTGCGTTGGGTGGGTAACGGCCGGTAACGCCTGTACAGCGCCTGCTGTAAGCAAACAGCTAATGCCGCAAATAAGAAATCTTTTATACATACAAAACTGGTTTTTTGTGAAAGCAACGTGGAATACGTTTCATGTAAACAGGCTTAAAAGGTAAGCTTTATCCCGGGTTTATGCAAACAGTCAATACCTTCTCAATAACCAAAAGTTATTACCCATAACCAGAAGCAATGCCTGTAAACGTTTCTGTCGCTAAAAGTCTACCTGGTTTGTGTACTTTTGCAGCAGATACGTATTATTCCGCATATGAGTAGGATTACTCCCTTGTGAAATGCTACATTTGCACTTTAATAAATAGTAGGATCAATGTCTAATACTTCGGTTCAACAACTTGAGGACGTAGTGATAAAGTTTGCCGGCGACAGTGGTGACGGGATGCAGCTCACCGGCAGCCAGTTTTCAAATAATACCGCCCTGGTTGGGAACGACCTGAGCACGTTCCCGGACTTTCCGGCCGAAATACGCGCCCCGCAGGGCACCCTGCCCGGGGTAAGCGGCTTTCAGCTGCACTTTTCCTCCAACCGCATATTTACCCCCGGCGATGCCTGTGATGTGCTGGTAGCTATGAACGCCGCTGCTTTAAAAGCCAACCTGAAAGCACTGAAAAAGGGCGGCATTATTATAGCCAATACAGATGGTTTTGACGCCAAAAACCTGCGCCTGGCCAATTACCCGGAAGGCGTTAATCCCCTGGAGGATGGTTCCCTGGCCGATTACCAGCTGCATACGATGGATGTGACCAAAATGACCCGTGAAGCATTGAAAGATGCCAGCATGGGCATGAA
>NZ_DASTRI010000286.1:0-109126 GCF_035761305.1 Chitinophaga sp.
TTAACCGGCTCCTGCTGTCCGACCCTCACGGCCAGGCCTATACGGCATTGCTGCCCCAGGGCGGCCTTGGCATCAGCCGTTATATGCTTGACAACGCCCTGTACGAGCTGGCCCTTAAAAAAGGCGTGCACGTGCTTACCCAAACCAAGGTGCAGGACGTACAGTTCAGGAACAACCGTTTTGTTGTTCATGCGGATCCCGGGCGGCGCATTACCGCCTTTATTGCCGCCGGCGCCTTTGGTAAACGCAGCAACCTGGATGTAAAATGGAAGCGCCCTTTTGTACAGCAGCCGCCGGGCAAGCTGAATAACTATATTGGCATTAAATATCACATCCGGTATAACCATCCGGAAGATACCGTTGCCCTGCATAATTTTGAAGACGGCTATTGCGGCATTTCCCGCATTGAGGATGGCAAATGCTGCCTGTGCTACCTTACCACAGCCGCTAACCTGCAAAAACACAATAACAGCATTCAGCAGATGGAGCGGGAAATCTTATACCGTAACCCCTATCTGAAAAAAATATTTACAACCGCTGCTTTCCTGTACGAGCAGCCCCTGGCTATTTCACAGATCAGCTTTTCCAAAAAGGCCGCGGTAGAAAATCATATGCTAATGGCAGGCGATGCCGCCGGCATGATCACCCCTTTATGCGGCAATGGCATGAGCATGGCCCTGCACGGCGCCAAGCTGGCTTTTGAGCAGATACACGACCTGCTGCAGCAAAAAGTTACCCGCAGCGAAATGGAGCGCTGCTACCGCCAGCATTGGCGTAAACACTTTACCACCCGCCTGTTCATGGGCCGCGTGCTGCAAAGCTTTTTGGGTACTGAAAGCCGCGCCACTTTCCTGGTAGGCCTTATGCGCTACATGCCCCTGCTGGCCCGGCAAATCATCCGGTCCACACACGGAAAGCCGTTTTAACTACGAATTGTTCAATTACGACCCTGCAAAGCGGTGCATTGCCTGTTCCGCCCTGCGGAAAGTGCCTTTAAAAAATATCATGAATGTGAATAATTTACGATTTATTGCGGTTGTTAAAGCAGGGGCAGTTTGTCTTTTCAAAACAGAAGACGCCTTTGAATTCAATTACGGATTACAAATGCAAAAATTATAAACTAACCATGAATAGGTAATACCAATAAAATGCTTATCCTGCCTGAAATTGCAGGCATTCTTAGTTAAACAATATTCCATTTACAAAAGAAAATGCCGGACCAGCTATACGCTCATCCGGCATAAATTCATTAATTTGTTGTTTCTCTCTCCTTAATATCTAACCATCCGCTGCATTCTTAATTGGTAATTCGTAATTGACAATTCGTAATTAAAACAGCTCGCCCTGCACATTTCCTTCATCCTCCGGGTCGGGGTCCTCATCTTCCGACAGCAGCTCCACGCTTACCAGGTCGTCCCCTGCAATGCGCGTGCCTACTGTTTTCCAGCCGGTCACCTCCACAAACTCCGCCAGGTTCACCTCTTCTTCTTCCGGGTTGCGTTTCTTACCTGTTTTCAGCAGCACAATGGGATCTGAATGCGTGGTTGCCAGCTCCAGGTAATTGTTGGCCCCTTCTTTAATAAAAGAAAACTTGTTGTTCAGCGTTTGCGTTTCAATTTTAAAGCGCTTTGCATTGAACTGTTTCTTATCTGCGTCAAAGTAAATGGCCGTTACTATTTTCTCCGGGTTGAATTTTTCGATGTAGATCACGTCATCCGGCTCATAGCGGTTGGTAAGCTCGTAATTGGTAAGCTCGTAAGTACCGTTCTTGTACACCACAAATATCTTGTCCTCTCCCTCAAAGCTGCCAATGTACACGCCGCGTTCATCGGTATTCAGGCGGCCTACGGCATCATCGTACCAGATCTTTTGGCCCGATAAGGTAGATACGCCTTTTTCCTTGAACTTCACCGTACGAATGGGGTATTTGGTAACCTGGTTGCCCTGGGAGTTGCGGCCCTTTATGGCAATGGTTTCAAAGTACAGGTCAAACTCCTTGTTGCGCGCCGGGCAGTTGGGGCTCAGCTTTACGCTTACCACCTCTGCCTCCCCGTTGGGGTTGGCGGAAAAGTAGTGCACCTTGGAGTTTTTCTCTCCTTTAATGGTAAGGTCGTATTCCTTATCGCGGGTAACACCGGTTACATTAAAGCGCTTGGCATAGCTGATACCGGTTTTACCATCCACATAGATCATGTTGTAGGTAGTACGCTCATCGTTCTTACGGAACACATCTACATGAATAATATCCTTCCCTACGAAGGTTTTGTCAGATACTTTCGTTACCAGCATCCTGCCATCCTTGCGGAAAACGATAATATTATCCAGGTCGGAACAATCTGCTACAAATTCATCTTTCTTCAGGGAGGTGCCTATAAAGCCGTCGGCACGGTTCACATACAGCTTGGTATTGGCTATTGCTACCTGCTGTACCTGGATGGTGTCAAACGTCTTTATCTCTGTAAGCCTTTCCCGGCCTTTGCCGTATTTTTTCAGCAGGTTCTCGTAGTAGGCCACGGTATAGTCCACCAGGTGGTCCAGGTCATAGTTCACCTGTTTAATATCCGCGTCAATGGCTTTTATCTGTTCGTTCAGCTCATTAATATCAAGACGGTAAATGCGGCGTACGGGCTTTTCCGTTAGCTTCACAATATCTTCACGGGTAATGGCCCGTTTCAGCTGCTTCTTGTACGGGTTAAAGCCTTTGTCAATAGCTGCCAGCACAGTTTCCCAGTCTTTATGCTTTTGCTCCAGCTCCTTATAAATGCCTTTTTCAAAGAAGATCTTTTCCAGCGACGTATAGTGCCACTTGTCTTCCAGCTCCGCCAGCTTTATTTCCAGCTCTTTTTTCAGCAGCTCGCGGGTAAAGTTGGCGGAGTGCTTCAGCAGGTCAGACACGCCCATGAAATGCGGCTTATCCTCCACAATTACGCAGGCGTTGGGTGAAATAGATATTTCACAATCTGTAAAGGCGTACAGCGCATCAATGGTAATGTCCGGCGAAATACCGGGCGCCAGCTGCACTTCTATCTCCACCTCCTTGGCGGTGTTGTCCACCACCTTCTTCACCTTTATTTTACCATTGTCATTCGCCTTTACAATAGACTCCATGAGCTGCGTAGTGGTAACGCCGTAAGGCACATCTTTTATCAGCAGCGTTTTCTTATCCTTTTCTTCTATGTGCGCACGTACGCGAACCTTGCCACCGCGTCTGCCATCATTGTAGTTGGCTACGTCTATCATCCCCCCGGTCATAAAGTCGGGGTAAAGGTCAAACTTTTTACCACGCAGGTATTTGATAGAAGCATCTATCAGCTCGCAGAAGTTATGCGGTAATATTTTGGTAGAGAGGCCTACGGCAATACCTTCCGCGCCCTGTGCCAGCAGCAGCGGAAATTTCATGGGCAGCGTAAGCGGCTCGTTCTTACGGCCGTCGTAGCTCAGCTGCCAGGTGGTGGTTTTAGCGTTAAAGGCAATCTCCAGCGCAAATTTGGAAAGGCGCGCTTCAATATAACGCGCTGCTGCCGCATCATCACCGGTGCGCACATCGCCCCAGTTACCCTGTGTTTCAATCAGCAGCTCTTTCTGGCCCAGGTTCACAATGGCATCGCTGATAGAAGCATCGCCGTGCGGGTGGTACTGCATGGTTTGGCCTATTACATTGGCCACCTTATTAAAACGGCCGTCATCCATTTCCTTCATGGCGTGCAGTATGCGGCGCTGCACGGGTTTTAACCCGTCTTCCACGCTGGGCACGGCACGCTCCAGTATTACGTAGGAAGCGTAGTCCAGGAACCAGTTCTCATACATTCCCCCTACGTGGGTAATGTTGTGCAACGATTCGTCGTTCGGCAGATTATTATTTTGATCGTCCATAGTCCGTATAAAATACTAAATGTAAAATGTAAAATATTAAATGTAAAAGTTAAAGTCTGTGGCTGGTTGTGAACTTAACGTACTTTTACGTCGGCATTTTACACTTTGGCTTTGATATTGTTTCTTTTTGCTGTTTCAATGCTGGCGCTGAAAATAGCTACCAACTGTGTACATTCAGTCAAAATACTGGATGGTACAACAGCATTGTTTAACATTTCTCTTTTCTCAATTATCCTCATATTTATTTGCGATTCACGCAGCTCCTTTAATCCCAGTTTCATTTTATGAATAAAATCATTCCGCGACGCTGCCGCCTGCGCTTCCCCGTAAAGTAATGCGGGTGCTGTACCGCTTCTAACCAATTGATTAGCAAGGTGCGTCCCTCCCCTATCATCCGGTAAAAACTCCACTAATTTCAAAACACTTACTGCAAAATCAATCAACCTTTGCTCCAGGTCATACCTGCGATTTTCATTCATTGGTCAATAATTTCAGATGAAACACTGCTTTCTACTTTTACATTCTACATTTGAAATTTTACATTTTACATTTTCTCAAACTCCTCCCGCCATATCCTCACGGAGTCCTGCTGCACATCTTCCACGGAGTTCATTTCTATCAGCGCGCAGTCGGTAACGGCTACCAGCTGGTGCCAGATATTAACCGGCACTGTTACTTTTGCCGGCGCTGAAATATGCGTTACACGTATTTCCTTTTCACCCAGCGGGCACCAGTGCAGCGCTGCCTGCCCGCTTACCAGGAACAGTATTTCCGGGTTCTTGTATGCACGTTTTCCCTCATGGTAATGCTGCCCGCTGCTGCTGCCGGCCTTGCGGAAGCACATCATAAATTCGCCGGTGCGGTCGCTGCTCCAGATGTAGTTGGCGCCCCGCTCATCCTGCCCTAACAGGTCCAAAGGTGTTACTGTTACCATAGCTGCTAATTATTTGCCGGCGTATTATTATTCGGCTGCCGGTGGCGCTGCAGGCGTTTCTTCGCCGCCGCCAGGTAATTTTACTTCAAAATCTTTGATGGTTTTCAGCTCTCCCCGGCTCTCCAGCTGCCCTTCTTTTACCAGCTCTTTCAGGCGCCAGGCCAGGTATTGGTCCAGCACGGGATATTTTAATTTGCCCGTTACCTGCCCTACTACCTTGGCTGCCTTCTGGAACTCCCTGCTGCTTTGCTGCAACAACTCCTTGTCATAGTATGCCGCCGGTTCGCCCTTTATTTTTTTACCGCCTTCCAGCAGGCGTATGCCGGCATTCTCATTCATCAGGCGGTGCCACTCATCGCCATCCAGCTCAAATTCGGCCAGCGATACCGGGCGGGCCAGCTTTTTGGCTTTCAGGAATTCCTTGGGTAGTATCTGGTGCAGGTGGGTGGGATAGAACACTGCATTTTTCTCATTCAGGAAAGGCAGGTTATTCAGGTATATGATATGTATGCGGCCTGCAAAATCATACAACTGGCTTACCAGCCAGTAATAGCCGCATACGTCGCGTGCATTTTGCCCGGCCCATATCCATACTTCCGGTTCCGGCGCTGCTTTTAAGCGGGCTTTCAGCTGTTTGGCCAGCTCCGCATCTGCCCAGGGCTCTTCTTCCGGGGGCGGTGCGGCGCCTTCTGCCGCAACAGGCGCTGGCTGCGGCTGTACGCCGGACAGCTGCTGCCACCATTGCCGGCGGTTTGCCTGGCCGTCTTTTGTATCTAGTATAAATAAAGGACCTACAGAAAGATCGTCCTCAAAACAAAGTATATCCCCGCTTAGTTTCTCATCCAGCTCAAACGCGCCCGCTAGTGCAGGCTTTGAAGGCTGTCCGAATACGATATGTAATGGCATTAATTAATAATTAAAAATTAATGATTAATAATAAAGGCGTTCTGCTGGTATT
Source organism: Chitinophaga sp. (assembly GCF_035761305.1). Lineage (GTDB taxonomy): Bacteria > Bacteroidota > Bacteroidia > Chitinophagales > Chitinophagaceae > Chitinophaga. The sequence continues at coordinate 5,766 of NZ_DASTRI010000286.1, forward strand.
GCAGTGAGGGATGTTGCCGGGAAGTGTTTAAAATGCTTGTCATGATTTTCAACAATTCCTCACAATCATGTACCACTGAATTTCCCAATTTCAACTCTATTTCTCCAGCCTCTATTAATAATCGTAGTCTATACCTGGTTTCTCTTGCCTCCTTATAAGCAATTTGCATTTTTACAATAAATTCTTTTTTCGATACCCCTCCAATCGCTTCCTCAATATTCGCCCCGATAGCCGTTCCACACCCCAATATTTGATTCAGCAAAGGCAATAAGTTCGGCCCTTTATATAAGTACCGGTACAGCTTCACGATCCTAACTCCAAATCTAAAGGCCTTTTCCTGCACAACATTATTGCTTTTCATTTAACACATATTTAGGGTAACACACCTCCATTTATTAATTATTCATTCTTCATTATTAATTATTCTGCAACCAAATCCTTCTCATACCGCAGGTTGCTGATAATAAACTCCTGCCGCGTTTGCGTGTTCTTACCCATGTAATATTCCAGCAGCTTCTGGATATGGACGTCTTTGGAAAGAATAATGGGATCTACCCGCATATCTTCTCCAATAAAACGGCCAAACTCGTCCGGCGATATTTCACCTAACCCTTTAAAGCGCGTGATCTCCGGCTTGCCGCCCAGCTTTTTCACCGCGGCCTGCTTTTCTTCCTCACTGTAGCAGTAAATGGTTTCCTGCTTGTTACGCACACGGAACAATGGCGTTTCCAGTATATACACGTGCCCGTTCTTTACCAGGTCGGGGAAAAACTGTAAAAAGAAGGTGAGCAGCAGCAGGCGGATGTGCATACCATCCACGTCGGCATCAGTGGCTATCACTATTTTATTATAGCGCAGCCCGTCCAGTCCTTCTTCTATGTTCAGCGCATGCTGCAGCAGGTTAAACTCCTCATTCTCGTACACGATCTTTTTGGTGAGGCCAAAACAGTTCAGGGGCTTACCACGCAGACTAAACACCGCCTGCGTTTCCACGTTGCGCGATTTGGTGATGGAGCCGCTGGCAGAGTCGCCTTCTGTAATAAATATGATCGTGTCCAGCCGCTTGGCTTCCTGCTCTATTTTGTCCTTACCGGTCAGCTCATCGCTCAGGTGAAAACGGCAGTCGCGCAGCTTGCGGTTATGCAGGTTGGCTTTTTTAGCCCGCTCGTTGGCCAGCTTTTTAATGCCGGCCAGCTCCTTGCGTTCCCGTTCGCTTTGCTCAATCCGTTTTTTCATGGCTTCCGCCACGGTTGGATTGCGGTGCAGGTAATCATCCAGGTGCTTGCCCAGGAAATCCAGCACAAACGCCTTCATAGACGGGCCGCCTTCGTACACCGTAAGGGAGCCCAGTTTGGTTTTGGTTTGCGACTCAAATACCGGTTCCTGCACGCGTACGGAAATAGCGGCGCAAATAGAGGCGCGTATATCCGTTGCATCATAATCCTTCTTATAAAAGTCGCGCACGGTTTTTACAAAAGCTTCGCGGAAAGCCGCCAGGTGCGTACCGCCCTGGGTGGTGTGCTGCCCGTTTACGAAGGAGTAATACTCCTCGCCATATTGATTTTCATGGGTAACGGCTATTTCTATATCCTCCCCTTTCAGGTGAATAATGGGATAGCGCAGCTCTTCGGCGTTGGTTTTGCGCTGCAGCAGGTCCAGCAAACCGTTTTTGGACACATATTTCTGCCCGTTGAAGTTGATGGTTAGTCCTGCGTTCAGGAAACAGTAGTTCCATATCTGGTTTTCCAGGAACTCCGGTATATAATGATAGTTCTTAAAAACCGTATCATCCGGCGTAAAGGTTACCAGCGTACCGTTGCTTTCACTGGTAGCGGTTTCCTTGTGTTCTTTTATAAGCACGCCGCGCTGGAACTCCGCTACTTTCATACGCCCTTCGCGCACAGATTGTACTTTGAAGTAGTTGGAGAGGGCGTTAACCGCTTTGGTACCCACCCCGTTCAACCCCACCGACTTCTGGAAAGCCTTGCTGTCGTATTTGGCGCCGGTGTTAATCTTGCTTACCACGTCCACCACTTTGCCCAGGGGAATACCGCGCCCGTAGTCACGCACGGTTACGCTGTGCTCCGATACTTTAATATCCACCTGTTTGCCAAAACCCATGGTATGTTCGTCAATACAGTTGTCCACCACCTCTTTGATCAGGATGTAAATACCATCATCCATACTGGTGCCATCCCCCAGTTTGCCGATGTACATACCGGGGCGCAGGCGTATGTGCTCCCGCCAGTCCAGCGACCGGATGGAATCTTCCGTATAGGCCGTAAAGAGGTCTTTATTGTCCTTTTCCGTCTTGTCTGACATTGCCATATATATTAATAAAACGTTTTCTGTGTAATGGTGGCTGGTATAGTTACTAAATCTTTTAGCAAAATCCCGCTACGGGCAAAAATAAAGGATTCAGGTTATCATCCCAACAATAAAGTTATGCACCGTGGATTTCTTTTGGGACCTAAATTTTTTTTTATGCAAAAGATACTTTATATGAAAAATTAAACTATATTTACAATCACTGCTCACAAGTACAATAAACAAGGTCCTAACTATGAAAACGCTATGCCTGATGCTGTTAATGGTAGTGCTGTCCATTGCGCTGCTGGTAACATTCCTGGTAAACCGGGAACAACGTTCAATGAACCGTTTGGGGAATACCTTTACAAAGCTGCTCAGGAAATTTGATTCCTGGCAGATGATGAGATAAGCGAAATGTAACAACTGTTCATAACCATCTTTAAAAACCTATACCTATGAAAACCGGTCTACTATTCAAATTGGCGTGTTTGCTTATTGCTTCCATGGTGTTACTGGCCCACCTGGCAACAGAAAAATTGCAGAGAATGGAACGCATTCGTGTGAAAAGAAAGTAGCGGGCAGCGTTCAAGCTATCCAATCTAAAACAGGTAAAGCAGGAAGCCGGTAGTGCAGTTATACACACTGTTGGCTTCCTGCAATACTTTTATAGCAGGAGCATTAAATGCCTGTTTTTCAATCCCTTCTTTGTGTTACGGAAATACGGTATTACCGGTTGTAATATTTGTTCACTGCATCCGTACGGCTTCTTACGTGCAGCTTTTCATAAATATTATGCACGTGCCGTCTTACTGTTTCAATACTGATGTAAAGATTGCTGGCTATTTCCTTGTACAGGAAACCTTTGGAAAGCTGGTCCAGTATCTCTTTTTCACGGGAAGTTAACGCCTCCAGGGCGGGGTTGGGCTTGGCCTGCTTCTGGAAATAGGCCACTACGCGGCGGGCAATTTGTGAGCTCATGGGAGAACCGCCTTCGTGCACGTCGCGGATGGCTTCCAGCAGCTCGCCGGGAGAGGTTTTTTTGAGGATGTAGCCACTGGCGCCTGCTTCCAGGGCCTGGAATATTTTATCATCATCTTCATACACCGTAAGCATCATAAACTGCATATCCGGAAATTCCGCTTTCAAACGGGCAATGCACTCAATTCCGTTCATACCGCCGGGCAGGTTAAAATCCATCAACACCACATTGGGAAGTAAATGGGGTATCTGCTCCTGGGCAGTTTCTGCATTATTAAAAGTACCTACGCAGGCATACCCCTCCGACCCGTTAATCAGTAATTCCATTGCAGTACGAATATCATGGTTGTCTTCCACAATGGCTACCGAAATGATGTCCATACTGTCCTGGGATTTCTTTTTTGAGTACACAGTCATTATATGTTTTACTTAGCGAAATTACTTAACACGAAAATGTGATAGCAAAGGTAGATCAAATTAACGGTATATCTAGAAAAACTATGGTCCCGTTATGGGAGGTAATATCGGCATGGCCGCCTACTGCCTGCATACGTTTCTGGATATTCTTTAACCCGTTGCCGAACAACCGTACCTTTTCCTGATCAAATCCTTTGCCATTATCCTTTATCAGTATGGTCATGTGCTGCTGCATCTGAATTTCTATCATCACCTCTGTTGCCTGTGCATGTTTTACCACGTTATGTAACGACTCCTTTACCGCCAGGTAAATATTACGGCGCGTACCTCCGCTGAGCTTAATGTTAGGTATGCTTTCCGGTATGTAAAACTGGTGCGTAATATGTGCGTGCTCCAGGAAGTCGGCTGCAAAACTGCGCATGTAGGCTATCAGGTTTTCAAGGGAGTCGTTGGAAGAGTTCATGGCCCAGATGATCTCGCTCATCTTGTCCACCAGCTCTCCTGCCGCCTCTGAAATGCGCTCAATTTCGCGGGTTTGGGAAGGATCGTGTATCTTCCGCTTTGCTATTTCACTCAACAGGCGTATGGTTGACAGGCCGGAACCCAGGTCATCATGCATGTCGCTTGAAATACGCGCACGCTCCTGGTCTACCGCCTGCTCTTTTTCCAGCTTCAGTTTTTCATGACGTATTTTATAATCAAGATACAACGTAGAAAAGTAATATGCAATGCCTAACAATAGTAATAACAATAAAAACCTGAACCACAATGATTGCCAGAAAGGTATGCGTATCACTATTTCCAGCGTGGTAGGCGTGGTATTCCATATATCATCATTGTTAGACGCCCTTACATTAAAAGTATAGGTGCCCGGGCGCAGGTTGGTATAGCGCGCCATGCGCAGCGTACCCGCCGATACCCAGTCCTCATCTGCCCCGTCCAGCTTATACTGCACCTTGTTCTTCAACGGGTTGGTATATTCCAGCGGTACAAACTCTATGGCAATGGTGTTTTGGTTATAAGGCAGCTCTATATGATGCAGCAGCGAAATGGCTGTGTCCGATTCATAAGGCCTGTCCAGCACCTCCATGCGCTTTATAACTACCTTGGGTACAAATGGATTGTTACGGAAGTTGCGCGGGTAAAACCCGTTCACCCCTCTTATCCCCCCAAAGAAAAGCTCACCGTCAACTGATTTGAAATAGGCGCCGGTGTTAAACTCGTTCGACTGCAGCCCGTCCTCATGGTTAAAGGTGGTGATCTCGTTGGTTACCGGGTTTATCTGCGACAGCCCTTTGTTATGGCTTACCCATATGCGGTCCTTATCATCCAGCAGCACGCCGTAAAAGTAATCGTTCACCAGCGCCGGAAAATCGTAACTGTTATAATGCTGCACCAGGTTATAATTGGCGTCCATTATAAACAGGCCCCGGCTGGTGGCTACCAGCAGCTGTTTGTGCGCATTTTTATTAATACCTTTTACAATGGTGCCGGTGGGCAGCGGTATAATACGCCAGCGCGTATTGCCTACATCCTTTGCATACAGGTTGGCCTGTGTGCCCACGTACTGGTTGCCCATGTAGTCTTCATAATAACAGTTCAGGCTTTCATTCGGGAACTGGTGCACCAGCGCTGCCCTGTATTTATTGGTGCGCTGCTCGTCGGCCCTGATAGATACCAGGTACTCTCCATAATTAAAATACACTTCTCCATTCACCCGGCGGAACAGGAAGGGCGTATAATTATCCCGCTGCGGGGGCAGGCCCAGGGAGTCTACCACGGCGGTCAGGTCTTCAAACTTTTTATTTTGTACGTTCAGCAGCCCCAGGTGCTGGCCCTCAAAATGCAGCCACAGGTACTTGTAGTTTTCCCGGCAAATGGCGTTCACCGTGTTACCGGGAAATACCATGTGCCCTGCCGTGTTGGAAATGCGTTCTATAAAACGGCCGCCCTCCTCGTAAATATCAAGCCCGTCGCGCCACAGTCCAATGTACAGCTTACCGTCGTCGTGCTTGTAAATGCACCGTACCATGTTGTGCGATATAAAGGGAGAGCGGTACAGGTTAAACACTTTTTTATGCGGAGAGTATTTCTTGATGCCGTCGCCGTTCATGCCTACCCACATGTTATCCGCCGCATCTCGGTACAGGTAGCGCACGCTGTTGAGGGAGCGGGTTTCAAACGTATTAAATGTTACAATGTGCTGTATTACCTCATTACGGTGTATGCTGTATATCAGCACCCCGTCTGTACCTCCTATCCACACATTCCCGTTATGGTCCACTTCCATTACCACAGGCTCAAATATCTCTCCCTTGTCGTCATACTCGTTGATCAGCAGATCCGTGTACTTACGCTGCTTTTTGTTGAACATGATAATATGCCCTGGACTGGTAATGATCATAGAGTCGGCATTCAGGTTACGCATCACGGGGTTCTTCCCGATGCCCGGCAAACAGTAGGTGGAAAGGCGCAGGTTCGTGGTGTTCAGCGCCAGCAGCTCGTCCGGTTCAAAGTTCATCCAAACCAGCTTGCCATCCATCAGTATATCATTGGGGATCATTCCTTTTTTAGAGAACTGGGGCGGGTACAGGATAATGCGTTTAATGGCATAGGTGCGGTTATCCAGCGCATACAGGCCTTTCAGCGGGCGCCATACCCATAGCTGATGGTTAGCGGTGTCCTCTCCTATTACCTTGAACTTTATGCTTTGGTCGCGCTCCTGCTCATTCAGGTAAGCCGTATCTTCCATTACCATCTGGAAGGTGTTACGGTAGGGGTCATACAGGCTGATACCATTATTATGTGACAGCAGCAGCTGGCCGCGGCTGTTTTTAAAAAAGCTGTAGCCTTTATATCCCTTCAGGTCAAAACGGTTAATTACGGCGCGCACCCCGCTGGAAGTGTTAGATACCAGGTTGCCTTTACCCTCTCCTGCCTTGTTCTGCTCGCTGGTTTTATAACGGTACTCATTAAACACGTAGCCGTCAAAGCGGTTAACCCCATCGCGGTTGGCGATCCACATAAAGCCCTGGTTATCCTGTATGATGTCGCTTACGAAACTCTGCGAAAGTCCTTCGTTCACACTGTAGGCATCAAAGATATAGCTTCCCTCCTGTGCGAACAGCGTTTTCATAGCGAACACCAATAAGCAAAGTAGCTGCAGTTTCTTCTTTATCTGGGATGGTAAATAGCGCACTGATGCAGGTTAGTTGTGTGCAAATATATAAATCTGCATCACACTTTTGAATGATTTTGTAATTTTCTTGCTCACTAAGATACTGTATATAAATGTTAAAGAACCTTTGCTGCTGCTGCCTGTGTTATTGCCTTATCCTTTTTTTACCGGTACACGGTCAGCACAAGCGTACCCTGCAGTTGTTAACCCGCGGGCCGCTGAAAAGCATACGCGGCCTGTGTGTGCTTACCGATAGTTTGCTGTGGGCATCCGGCACCGGCGGCATGGTTGGCAAAAGCACCAACGGCGGCCGGCAATGGCAATGGATGCAGGTGCCGGGCTGCGATAGCTGCGACTGGCGGGCCATTAATGCTTTTAATGCGCAGGAAGCCGTAGTGGTAAATGCGGGGGAGCCGGCGCATATTTTCCGCACGCAGGACGGCGGCGCCACCTGGCAGCAGGTGTATTATAATGATACAAAAGGTATTTTCTTTGATGATATGGATTTCCGCACCAGCCAGGAAGGCTGGGCTATTGGCGATCCGCTGCAGGAGCATTTTATGCTGCTGCATACACAAAACGGCGGCCGGCAATGGGACACGGCGCCCCTGCAGCAACGCCCCCCTGCTTTAAAAGGCGAAGCTATTTTTGCCGCCAGCGCCAGTAACCTGCACCTGCTGCCGAACGGCGATGCCTGGTTTATCACCGGCGGCGATACTGCCCGCTCTATCCGTTACCGGCAGGGCCGCTGGGAAGCCAGCGCCTTGCCCGTTACACAGGGCGCGCCCAGCCGCGGCGCCTTTTCCATGGCGGTACGCAACCCCATGCAGGCAATTGTGGTGGGCGGCGATTACCAGGCCGATACCCTGCGGCAGCGCAACTGCCTGCTTACAACAAACGGCGGCAGCACCTGGCAGCAGCCGGCCGTACCGCCACGGGGCTACCGCAGCAGCGTAGCATGGATCAATAATAATACGGTATTTGCCACCGGCACCTCCGGCACCGATATTTCAACAGACGGCGGCCGGCACTGGCAGCCCCTCAGCAACGAAGGATTTCATGTTGTGCAGGCGGCCCAAAAGGGAAAAGCCGTGTTCCTGGCAGGCAGCAACGGACGTATAGCACAAATATCAATGCCATAACCCTAACAATCCCACACAAGTAGCATATATAGTTTCCGTTTCCTCACTAAGTTTAAATTAAAAAAGTGCACCTGTAAAAAGTGCACTTTGAAGGACAAATAGGTTAAAGCAAAAAAGTACGTTCAATAAATTAAAATTACCAGTTATTTAATATTTTTCAGTACCGATTTAGCCAATACGCCATTTTAACAGGTGAATGATGAATAAAGCTTGCCAAACGCTGAAAAAACCATCTTCACTGATTTTTTTTAATTTAGGGGCTGAAGGGGAACGATTGGATTTTTAAACGCAAACTATGCAAGTAACAAGCTCGTCGAGTAAGTATTCTGTAAAACACTATCCTGATGGCATCAGGAAATGGCAAAAAGAAGGCAACTACTTCTACTTTTATACATCGGAAACCATACTGGAAGTAAGGATTATATCAGACAAAATTGTACGGTTCCGCTACGCGGCAGATGGTAAGTTTCAACGTGATTTCTCTTATGCTACCAGCGAAAGGCTGGAAGAATCGCCGGTAGATTTCGGCATGCGCGAGTTTGAGGAGGTATTTGAAATATATACCAATGCTATCCGCATCTGGATAGCGCGCGATAACCTGCGCCTTACCATTACTGATACCGAAGGCCGCATTATTAACCAGGATGAAATGGGATTCCACTGGCAGCATTACCTGCTCAAAGGCGGCAAAATTGTGTACTGCAGCAAGCAGATACAGGATGGTGAATGTTTTTTTGGCCTGGGCGATAAACCCACCGACCTGAACCTCCGGGGCAAGCGCCTGGAAAACTATGGTACGGATGCCTACGGTTTCCAGAAAGATACCGACCCGCTGTACCGCAACATACCTTTTTATTACGGCCTGCATCACGGCATTGGCTATGGTATTTTCTTCGATAATACCTTCCGCACCCTGTTCGACTTCGGGCATGAGCGGGAAGAGGTGTGCAGCTTTTGGGCGCGCGGTGGCGAAATGAACTACTATTTTATTTATGGCCCCGGGCTGCTGCAGGTGGCCGAAGCCTATACCCGCATTACCGGCACTGCCGAGCTGCCGCCCCTGTGGGCCCTGGGCTACCAGCAATGCCGCTGGAGCTATTTCCCCGAAAAACGGGTGCGCGAAATAGCCGCAGAGTTCCGCAAACGCCAGATACCCTGTGATGTAATTCACCTGGATATAGATTATATGGACGGCTTCCGCTGCTTTACCTGGAACAAGGAGCACTTCCCCGACCCTGCCGCCATGATAAAAGAGCTGGGTGAACAGGGTTTTAAGGTAGTAGTGATCATTGACCCCGGCATTAAGGCCGACCCGGAATATGATATTTACAAACAAGGGATGGAAAAGGATTATTTCTGTAAACGTGCAGATGGCGCCTTTATGGAAGGCGATGTGTGGCCCGGCAAATGCGTGTTCCCCGACTATACCGATCCCCAGGTGCGCGAATGGTGGAGCGGCCTGTTTAAAGACCTGCTGGAAAGCGGGGTGCGCGGCGTGTGGAACGATATGAACGAACCTGCCGTATTTGAAATAGGCACCTTCCCTGAAGATGTGCGGCACGACTATGATGGTGAAGATGTAAGCCACCGCAAGGCCCATAATGTATATGGGCACCTGATGAGCAAGTCCACCGCGGCCGGCCTGAAAAAATACCTGATGCCCAACCGGCCCTTTGTGATAACCCGCTCCTGCTACGCCGGCGCACAGCGCTGGGCTTCTGTATGGACGGGCGACAATGTTTCCGAATGGGAACATGTATGGCTGGCCAGTGTGCAATGCCAGCGCCTTTCCGTGTCTGGTATTTCCTTTGCCGGCAGCGATATTGGCGGCTTTATAGGCGAGCCGGACGGAGAGCTGTACACCCGCTGGATCCAGCTGGCCACTTTTCACCCGCTTATGCGCACCCACTCGGCCAGCAATGAAACCGGCTTTAACCAGGAACCCTGGAGCTTTGGCGGCAAGTACGAGTTTATAGTAAAACGATTTATTCAGCTGCGCTACCGTTTGCTGCCTTACCTGTACACCACTTTCTGGCAGTACAGCCATTATGGTACGCCTATGCTGCGCCCCCTGGCCTTTGTGGCGCAGAACGATGCGCAAACCTATAACCGCTCCCACGAGTTTATGCTGGGCGATGCGCTGCTGATCAGCCATGTAGATGCGCCGGGTATGAAGGAAAAAAGCATTTACCTGCCTGCAGGCCAATGGTATTACTTCTTTAATGATACTTTATACGAAGGCGGCCAAAGCGTTACCATTCCTACCCCGCTGGAAGAAATGCCGCTGTTTGTAAAAGCAGGCGCCGTAGTACCCAACTATCCAAAAATTCAGTATGTGGATGAAAAGCAGATTGATCAAATGATACTGAATGTGTACTACAGCGACCAGGCTACGCGCAGCGTGCTGTATGAAGATGCCGGCGACCATTACGGGTATAAGAACGGGCAGTATAACACCATTAATTTTAAGCAGGTGTCTGATAAGCAGCAGTTCCGCCTGAAAAAGAAATTCTTCGGACAGTACCAGGCGGCCTATAAAAACCACCGGGTGCTGGTGCATGGCCTGCCCTTTACCCCCACGGAGTACGTGGTAGATGGAAAGGTGTATAAGCTGAGTACCCGCAATTTTGCGGTAGGTGTAGTAAAGGTGGTGCTGGAAAGAAAGTTTGAAGAGCTGGTAATACGATAATTAAAGAGATAAAAAAAGGGCACTAATAGATGGATATCTTAGTGCCTTTTCATAACCTATGCCAACTTTAGAGTTTATTCAAAAATACGCTGATTAGCCCTACAGGCAAAGTTTTCAGCGGTTCAACCACCACAATGAATAAAATGAACAGCGTGAACGGAGTGAACATTAGCAGTGCAAACAGTACCGGTAAATACCATATTAAGCTGTATAATTAACCGGTTATAGTATCGTACCATTAATCCCACCTTACAATACAACGTACATACCTGCACGTTATAGCAATCCCGCGCAGGCAGGCGTGGCGCGCGCCTGCCCCGTTTTCACATCAAACACATAATATTTTTTTTAATTACTTAAATTAATTCAATATCAAATCGTACCGGAGCCGCCAAGTGTGGATATTTTCCTTATACTGTAGAACCAGTTACCCGTAACGACCCAATAAATCATTCTGTTTCAAGGCAGGTCAGAACCATAGCCAGCCGTGGCACAGTCCTTGTTTCCCGTAACGCAGTAAGCGCGCGCTTATAATAGCTTCGAGAGAAAACGGAAACCTATTTCAAACCACTTAAATCTGATGTTATGACAATGCAAAGCAGCCACTCCCAGGAAGAGAACTGGCAGAATGTTGTTAACCGTGAAAACCCTCAAATGGAAGACAACTCTCCAGTGGACAATGAAATGCATAAGGAAGACTCCAAACCACGTAAATCTGGTAAAGCCCTGCGCGGATTTGCAGCGATGGATATAGAAAAGCAAAGAGCCATTGCCAGTATGGGTGGTCGTGCTGCACACCAGCAGGGCGTTGCACACGAATTCTCATCTGAAGAAGCCCGCGCTGCCGGCCGTAAAGGCGGTGAAGCAGTGAGCCAAAACCGCGAACACATGGCAGCCATCGGCAAAAAAGGCGGCGAAGCTGCACACGGACGCCGGCGTCAACGCCAGCAGGAATCACAGGCGCAGCACCAATAGCGTATAACAAGGCTAAAAAACTTATTGACCGGATGGTCATGTAAAAAGGTAATTCATTACCTGCATGCATGACCCTCCGGTTTTTTTGTTTTTAAAAACCGCTGCTTTACCTCAATATGCGTATAACATTAAATAGCATATTGAAAGCAGGGCGCAGAAAATGAAAAAGGTGAACAGGAAACGGTATAATACATCGGTATAAAAACGTTCTTCACTTACGGGTTTTCTTACTGGTTGCATAAAAAGCAGTTTACGGGTTACTATGTCCGGGTTAAATAAATAAGGGTGTTAACATATTTCAGGTGATAAATATACAAACTAAAAATATAACCGGCAATAGCTGCCGGTAACCCGGCTTTAAAAAAAGATATGAGGCATATAACAGCGCTGCTGCTACATACCTCACACCTATTTATTGAAGCGATGAAAAAACGGCTTACCCCACCTATTTCGTCAGCACAATTTTACCGGTAGCGGAAAACTTGTTGCGTTCCACGGTAATACCGGTAATGGTAGTATCCCTGTAACCGTTGGATGCATTTACAAACACGTTGTACTCGCCGGGTTTAAGGCCGCGCACCAGGAAATCACCGGTGATCCACGGCAGCGCAAAAGCAGTATCGGTACTGTTATACACGGTTACCACCGGCCATGCCGCATGCGGTGTTACCTGGCCGCCAAGGCTGCCGGTTGCTTTCAGCGTGTACACGGTTATCACCGGTTTCAGTATAAACTTACCGTTCCATACTTTAACAATAGAGCGGTTCAGGTCAAAGTCAAGCCACAGGCGGAAGCTGCCCGATGCTATTTCATCCCAGTCGTCGCTGCGCAGTTTTATAATAATCTTTACCTGGCCGGCCACAGAAGTCAGCGGATAAGTAATGCTGTCTTTTACCAGGGAGTTGTTTTTGCCCAATGTAATACGGATCTTCTTTACCGTGCCTTTGGCCACAATACCGCCGGCCAGCAGCGTATCGGCGCCATTTCTTAAAGAAAGAATGTCGTACACGCCCGGTTTAATATCCAGTGAATCCCACATTTCACATTTGCCCTTATCGTCATGGCGGTCTTCATCCCACCAGCAACGGTCACGCCAGTCCCAGTTACGGTCGTCGTCATTGCTGTCATCTGCACAGGTATCAACCAACACTTCTACTTTGCGGATGTCCAGGTACACATTGTCAAAGAAACCCGGATCGTCAGACATGTAAATGCTTAACTTTTGCTCATTCGGGCCGGGACCAGGTTCTGTAGAAGCATCTTTCCGGCAGGCATACGCCGCCACAGCTACCACGGCCAGTAATACCAACGGCCACCGCAGGTTGCGGAGATTTTTCATAAATGAATGGTTTTAAGTGATTGTTGACTTGTTTTGTTTTGACGAAAGCTTATAGCGTGCTTTGTTTTATGTTGTTGGCCTTTTTTTAACGCGCGGTATGTTATAAACGTGTTTTTTAGATGGAAAGTGTTAAGGAAAGTTTAAAGGGAGGAAAAAAAATTTTACCGCTGGCGGCAGCAATTGATAATTAATAATTAATGATTAATAATTATTTGACCGTGCGTGGACGGCAAGCGGTTACACGCAGCGTATGTTATAAAAGAACGATGCGCTTTCAACCATATATCAATACGGTTTATACCTGTTTAAAAACAGCCGCCGCCAAAGGCGGTACGCGCAGCCTGAACGTATAATCCTTTCCGTTATAAGGCTGTGCTGCTGCTTTTATGGGGGCGGTATTTAATACCCCGCTGCCGTAATAGCGCGGGTCGTCGCTGTTCAATATCTCTTTCCAGGTGCCCTCCAGCGGCAGGCCTATCATATAGTCCTCATGCACCATGGGCGTCATGTTCAGCACTACCAGCAGGGTATCTGCAGGGTTATCGCTTTTACGCAGATAAGCCAGCACACTATTGTCGTAGTCCGATACATTTACCCATTCAAAGCTTTCATAGGCAAACTGGTTTTTATACAGCGCAGGCTGCGTGGTATACAGGTGGTTCACATCTCTTACAAACTGCTGCAGCCCTTTATGGGTGGGGTGCTCCAGCAAATACCAGTTCAGCTCCGAACGGTAGTTCCATTCCTGCGTTTGGCCAAACTCATCGCCCATGAACAGCAGCTTGGTGCCGGGGTGGGTAAACATGTAGCCATACAGCAGGCGCAGGTTGGCAAACTTCTGCCAGTCATCGCCCGGCATTTTATAGATCATAGGGGATTTGCCGTGCACTACCTCATCATGGCTCAGGGGCAGCATAAAGTTCTCGCTAAAGGCATAGGCAATACTAAAGGTGAACTGGTCCTGGTGCCATTTGCGGTGCAGGGGATCGCGCTTGAAATAATCCAGCGTATCATTCATCCAGCCCATCATCCACTTCATACCAAAGCCCAGGCCCCCCATAAACGTGGGGCGTGATACGCCGTAAAAGGAGGTGGATTCCTCTGCGATGGTTTGCGTATCGGGGTGCAGCTGGTATACCCTTTCATTCAGGTGCTTCAGGAAGGCAATGGCCTCCAGGTTTTCGCGGCCCCCTTCTTCATTGGGCGCCCAGGCGCCATGGCTGCGGGAATAGTCCAGGTGTATCATAGAGGCCACGGCATCTACCCGCAACCCGTCAATATGATATTTATCCAGCCAGTACAGGGCGTTGCTCAGCAAAAAGCTCTTTACCTCATTACGGCGGTAGTTGAAAATATAGCTGTTCCAGTCGGGATGAAAACCCTTACGCGTATCTGCATACTCGTACACATTTGAACCGTCAAACCGGTACAGGCCATGCGCATCATACGGGAAATGGGAAGGCACCCAGTCCAGTATCACGCCTATGCCGTTGTTATGGAAAGCCTCTACCAGCGCCATAAAATCCTGCGGGGTACCGTAGCGCGAAGTAGGGGCATAGTAGCCGGTTTGCTGGTAGCCCCAGGAACCGTCAAAAGGGTGCTCCCCTACCGGCATCAGCTCTACATGGGTAAAGCCCATATCCTTTACATAGGGCACCAGCCGGTCCGCAATCTCTTTATAGGAATAAAACACTTCATGGTTATGCGGGTCCGGCCGGCGCCAAGAGCCCAGGTGCACTTCATACACGGTAAAGGGGCTTTGGAGGCTGTTATGCTTTGCGCGGCCCGCCATCCACTTCCGGTCTTTCCACGCATAGTCCAGGTTCCACGTAATGGAAGCGGTATTGGGGCGCAGCTCCCAGTGAAAAGCGTAGGGATCGCCTTTGAACAGCTCTTCCCCGCTGCGCGAGCGGATGAAGTATTTGTACAGCGTTCCTTTTTTAATATTGGGAATAAACCCTTCCCAAATGCCGGAATGATCCCAACGGGGGAAAAGCGTATGCGTATAGCGGTCCCAGTTATTAAATTCCCCGGTTACTGAAACATAAGCCGCATGGGGCGCCCATACTGCAAAGTAAGTACCTGCCTCCCCCTCATACTCCAGGGCATGGGCGCCGAATTTTTCGTACAGGCGTTCATGCAGGCCGGCCTGGAACAGCTCCACATCTTTTGCGGAGAAAAGCGAGAAAGGGACTACTGCGGGTAAAGGGGTGTTGATTTCTTTTGACATCTGCTGCTTGTATTTCAGTTCTCTGTTTGCGGGAATTGCTTCCCGTAAAGTAATAAAAAAAGTCCTCCTCCGTTTCCGGAGAAGGACTTTTATTTTTATTTGTAAAATAGTTTAGTAACGGCGTTTAAAGCCCGGACGGGGAGCTCCCGGCCTTCTGCTTTCCTCACCATCGCGGCGGTGGTATGGGCGCGCGCTGCCGTTGCGGCGCTTATCCCCATCCTGCGACATTTCAATCCGTACACTGCGGCCATTGTATTCTGCTTTTTTAAATCCTTGTACAAACTTATCCACCACGTCGTTTTCCACCTCAAAGAAAGAGTACACGCCCTTCAGGTCTATACGGCCTATTTTGTTGCCTCTTACTCCGCTGGTGTCGCACAGGTAGCGCAGCATATCACCGCGGGAAAAGTCGTCAACAGAGCCCAGGTTAATAAACAGGCGGGTAAACTTGCCGGTACCGCGGAAGCTCATACCTGAGGAGCCGCCGCTTTCCCCGTACACCCTTCTTTCCTCCTTCACGTTCAGGTCGGGCGCATCCTGGTAGTATTCCAGGAACTCGTTGAACTCCAGCGAAGCAAAGCGCTTTATCAGCTCTTCTTTGCTCATGCTTTCAAATTCTTCGTATATACGCTCCAGGTAGGGCTCTATCTCCTCTTCATTAATGGTTACGTTATGCACCTTGTGCACCAGCGCAAACAGCTGCTTTTCACAAACTGCAAAGCCGTCCGGCACTTCCGCCTTAATGAACTTCTTACCTATTACCCTTTCTATCTGGCGGATCTTACCAATATCACGACCAGTAATAATAGCAATTGATATGCCTGATTTGCCGGCACGGGCGGTACGGCCGCTGCGGTGGGTGTAGTTCTCCACATCATCGGGCAGCTCGTAGTTGATTACGTGGGTTACATTATCCACGTCAATACCACGGGCAGCCACATCGGTGGCCACCAGCACCTGTAATGATTTCTCGCGGAAGCGTTTCATCACCTTATCGCGTTGCTGCTGGGTCAAATCGCCATGCAGCGCATCGGCGTTATAGCCGTCGCGTATCAGGGATTCCGCTATTTCCTGCGATTCTATTTTGGTACGGGTAAAAATGATCCCGAATATCTCTGGATTATAATCTACAATGCGTTTCAGCGCTGCGTATTTATCGCGCGGGCGCACCACATAATATTCATGCTCGATATTGGCATTACCGCTGTTCTTATTGCCTACGGTCAGCTCAAAGGGATCGCTCATATAGTTTTGTGCTATACGGCGCACTTCCTGCGGCATGGTGGCAGAGAACAGCCAGGTGGTTTTGGTTTGAGGGGTTTTGGAAAGAATGTTGTTAATGTCTTCCTGGAAACCCATGTTCAGCATCTCGTCTGCTTCATCCAGCACGGCGTATTTTACATTCTCAAAATTAACGGCGCCGCGGTCAATAATATCCAGCAGGCGGCCGGGAGTAGCTATTACCACGTGCGCGCCCCTTTTCAGCTCGCGCAGCTGCTGTACAATGCTGGCGCCACCATACACCGCTACTACGCTTACGTCGCCCAGGTGTTTGCTGAAGTTTTTCAGGTCGTTGGTGATCTGCAGGCACAGCTCACGGGTAGGGCATAATATCAGGCCCTGGGGCTGCCGGCGTTTAATATCCAGCTGTTGTAACAAAGGCAGGCCAAATGCTGCCGTTTTTCCTGTACCGGTTTGCGCCAGCCCTACAAAGTCACGGTCGCCGGACAGTAACACAGGAATAGCTTTTTCCTGTATGGGGGTAGGTGCAACAAATCCCAGGTCCTGAATTCCTTTCAAAATGGGCTCTTGTAAGCCCAGTGATTCAAATGTTGTCATTGATTTGCTTTAACAAGCTCCGTCGGGAGCATCATTTAATGTGCAGCATGCTGCCTGCAGAACGCTGAATGCGGACACTGCCTGCATAGTACTGCTGATGATATAATTCTAAACTTCTTTTATAGGTGAAAGCTTAAAGCATAAAGCCCAAAGCTTGGCCGGGATGGATGGCTGCAGGTAACATCAGCGGGGGCTTTCTGCCTTTTGCCTTTTGCTTTATGCGCCTTCTACCAGTTCTCCTTCCAGGTCGTAGTCGAACGCCTTTGTGATTTTCACCTGTACAAAGTCGCCTGGCTTCAGGCGCTTGCTGGTGTTAATAATCACTTCATTGTCTACTTCCACGGAGTCGAACTCGGTGCGTGCCAGGTAACGGCCGGATTCTTTTTTATCCACTATTACTTTAAATACCTGGCCTATTTTTTCCTGGTTTTTCTCGTAAGATATTTCCTGCTGCAGCTCCATGATCTCCTGTGCCCTCCGCTCCTTTTCTTCGGCGGGAATATTGTCTTCCAGGGCATAGGCGCTGGTGCCTTCTTCATGGCTGTAGGTAAAAATACCTACGCGGTCAAAACGCATGGCTTCCAGGAAACGTTTCATTTCCTCCACGTCTTCCAGGGTTTCACCCGGGAAGCCCGTGATCAGCGTGGTACGCAGGCAAATGCCCGGTACTTTTTCGCGGATGGCTTTTACCAGGTCTTCCATCTCCGCACGGGTAATCTGCCTTTTCATGGCCTGCAGCATATTGTCTGCCGCGTGCTGTAAAGGCATATCCAGGTAGTTGCAGATGTTGGGAAACTCGTTCATTACATCCAGCACATCCATGGGAAACTTATGCGGGTAGGCATAATGCAGCCTTATCCATTGTAGTCCGGGTACTGCGGCCAGCGCCCTTAAAAGGTCGGCCAGGCGACGCTGCCTGTACAGGTCTAACCCGTAGTAGGTAAGCTCCTGCGCTATCAGCATCACTTCTTTAACGCCGCTGCGCACCAGCTTTTCGGCTTCGGCTACAATGGCTTCAATTGGTTTTGATACATGCGCGCCCCGCATAAGCGGTATGGCGCAGAAAGAGCAGGTACGGTTACAACCTTCTGCTATTTTCAGGTAGGCGTAATGCGAAGGGGTGCTTAGCAGGCGTTCGCCCAGCAGCTCCGCTTTATAATCCGCATCAAACTGTTTCAGTATCAGCGGCAGCTCCATAGTGCCAAACCAGGCGTCTACCCCGGGGATCTCTGCTTCCAGGTCGCCGCGGTAACGCTCGCTCAGGCAGCCGGTAACATATACCTTATCCAGCCGTCCCCGCTGCTTCAACTCTACCTGTTCCAGTATGGTGTTAATAGATTCTTCCTTGGCTTTATCAATAAATCCGCAGGTGTTCACTACCACAATATTGTGGTCTTTTTTGGCGTTTTCGTGCACCACGTCAATTGCATTGGCCTGCAATTGCCCGCTGAGCACTTCAGAATCCACCATGTTCTTTGAACATCCTAATGTGATAATATTAACCTTGTTTTTCTTTAATGTTCTAGTCTTCATTGCCGGTTTATTACCGCCACGAAGACATTCAGACACGAATAAGAAAAAACAGCAGACTTACTGTTATGTGACTTGCCTTAGTGGGGGTGTATATTGGAAGTTGCAAAGGTAGTGAAAAGAATGCACAATTTATACCCCTGCCATTAATAACCGGCAAATCCGGCTGTAAGCGAGCCACAGCGCGGCTATATATTAATTGTTAATTATTCATTATTAATTGCCTCCAGGGCGCGGCGGGCTTTTTCATGGGCCATTTTGCGTTTATAGTGGTACCACCACTGCGGCGCCAGCTTAATAAGCAGGTTGTTCATGCCCCGCAGGCCTACAATATGGTACAGGCCATTGAGCTTGCCGGTAAGGGTTTGGTCCAGGGCCCGCAGGCTCATGGCAAAACCGCTGTCAATATACTCCATATGGTGCCAGTAGCCCCCGGGCATAAACAGGGTATCGCCGTGCTCCAGGATGGCGGTGTAGCCCCTGGCATACCGCAGGGCCGGAAACTGCTC
Source organism: Chitinophaga sp. (assembly GCF_035761305.1). Classification (GTDB taxonomy): domain Bacteria; phylum Bacteroidota; class Bacteroidia; order Chitinophagales; family Chitinophagaceae; genus Chitinophaga. Next base: position 24,902 of record NZ_DASTRI010000286.1, read on the forward strand.
GGTGTCCAGCTCCTGGTGCCAGTTTACAAAACTGGCCGCGCTTTCTACTGTAAACGGCATGCGGTAAATGTAGGGCGACTGCCTGTTTTCAAGCAGCAGCACCCGCTTACGCCCTATGAACTGGGTATGGAAAATGTGCGACAGGTCAATATCGTAATGCATGTGCGCTACAGATCCTGCGCCGCCCACGAACAGCATGGGATATTTTTTCAGGAAACCTTTCGCCAGGTGGTCGGGCCAGGTAAAGTCATCCACAATACCGGGGGCATGCTGGAAAATGTTGAAAAGGAAAATACGCAGCGTTACGGGGCCCTGCTGTATCATATCCAGGTAGTCGCCAAAACGGATGTAATCATCTGCCCCGTTCACCAGCGTACCGGCGCCTGCCCGTTCGTTGTTATAAACGCCTACGGTTTGGTGGCCTGCAATGGATTTAAAATAATCCCAGGTCCATTTTTCCCTCGCTGGCCACTGCCGGCTCAGTCCTTTAATAATAAGTGGTTTCCTTGGCTCGTAATACTGCTTTCTGAATGTTTCGGGGGCCATGTTTTCAACGCTGTCTATAGCCGTTATATTCATATACAATGAATTATCATGACTTTTAAACAGGTACAGGGGTGGAAAAAACAAAAGGTAAAAAGTAAAAAGCTGAAAGTTGCTACATCTCCATTCAATACTGCCTTTTGCTATAATGGTTGCGCAGGCTTTGCTTTTTTACTTTTTATTTTAACGGGGATATGCGCCTTTACAGTATGGCACCTGTAAAAATATTGCTTCCTGCAATTTTTAAAACAGATATTGTAAAACAATAATTATCAGCCATTTACACTAAAAAGAGAGTCTACAAACTCCGTTTTGTCAAACACCTGCAGGTCTTCCATTTTTTCACCTATGCCAATGTATTTAACGGGAATTTTAAACTGGTTGGCAATAGCCAGCACCACACCGCCCTTGGCAGTACCATCCAGCTTGGTGATGGCCAGGGCGGTAACTTCGGTGGCTGCAGTAAACTGGCGGGCCTGTTCCAGAGCATTTTGCCCGGTTGAGCCGTCGAGCACCAGCAATACCTCATGCGGCGCGTCGGGGATCACTTTTTTCATTACCCGCTTTATCTTGCTCAGCTCCTCCATTAAATGGGCTTTGTTATGCAGGCGGCCGGCTGTATCTACAATAATTACATCCACATTGCGGGCAGCGCCGCTTTGTACAGTATCAAAGGCAACAGCAGCAGGGTCAGATCCCATTTGCTGTTTTACAATGGGCACGCCCACGCGGTCGCTCCAGATCGTGAGCTGGTCTACCGCCGCGGCCCTGAAAGTATCTGCAGCGCCTAACAGTACTGATTTGCCGGCTTTCTTAAAGTTGTATGACAGCTTGCCGATGGTGGTGGTTTTGCCTACGCCGTTCACCCCTACTACCATGATTACGTAGGGCTTTTTGCCTTCGGGCACATCAAAATCCCGGAAGCCGCTGTCGGGCGCTTCCACCAGCAATGCTGCAATTTCTTCTTGCAATATCCTGTTCAATTCACTGGTACCCAGGTATTTGTCTTTTGCTACACGCTGCTCTATCCGGCTAATGATCTGCACTGTTGTATCTACCCCTACGTCTGCAGATACCAGGGCTTCTTCCAGGTTATCCAGCACCTCTGTATCTACGGTTGATTTACCGGCAATGGCCCGGCCGATTTTTGAGAGGAAGCTGGTTTTTGTTTGCTGTAATCCCTGATCCAGGCTTTCTTTCTTTTCCCGGGAAAATAGTTTATTGAAAAAGCTCATAGTAGTTGTTTTAGTCTGCTACCTGCAGCGGCCTGCTTTTTTCGTTCATGAATTTAAGCCAAGGCGGTGCAATTTACAACATTATTGCATGGGGCGGGGTAGCATGGATAACAAACGCAAAAAGCTGTCCGTACAAAACGGGACAGCTTCTATGCAGTATGATTAGTAAAGCCGAATTACTTTTGGTTAATGTACTCCTGAACTTTGTCCTTGTGTACAATTGACTCCTTAAAAGTATAGGCGCCGCTTTTCGGAGAACGTACCGCTTTGATCACTTTGGTCCACACCTTAGCTTCGGCAGCAGCCTTCGCATCTTTCTTGATCGCGGTCTTTGCTTGTTTTGCCATTGGTTATTGTTTTTAATGTTAGCCTGCTGCATGGTTGCGAACAGTTGTACACAACCATTCAGCCACGCAAATCATTCAACAAATTATTTAATTTCTTTGTGTACAGTCACTTTCCGCAGAATAGGATTGTACTTTTTCAGCTCCAGACGCTCCGGAGTGTTCTTTTTGTTCTTGTTGGTGATATAACGGGAAGTACCCGGCTGACCAGAAGCTTTATGCTCGGTACATTCCAGTATTACCTGCACCCTGTTACCTTTCTTTGCCATTGTATATACAATTAGTGGATTGCACAATTAAATTTCCTGTCCGGCTGCACGCAATTCCTTCACTACTGCATACAAACCTCTTTTGTTAATGGTCCTCAAGCCGTCGGCAGACACCTTCAAGGAAATCCAGCGGTCTTCTTCCGCAAGGAAAAAACGCTTTTTCTGCAGGTTAGGCAGAAATCTTCTCTTTGTTTTGATATTAGAGAAGGAAACATGGTGACCTGTTATCGGCTTCTTTCCTGTCACCTGACATACTCTTGCCATGATCGAAAAAATTTTGGACTGCAAAAGTCCACTTTTTTTATTGATTTCGCAAATATTGTTGCTCAAATTTATTAACAAAAGGCGGAAATGTGAAAAACAATGTGCAAATGTGCAGACAGGCAGATGTATAAATAAATTGATAATGAATTAATTAGCAAATACTAAATATTAAATATCCACATTTTCCCGTTCCTCCATAATCCCTTCATTATTCATTCTTAATTATTCATTCATCTGTACATCTGTACATTATAACAGCACCGCCAGGCTCCGTAATACAGCGCCCAACCTTACGGCATCCAGTATGCGCTGCTGCCCGGTGCCATGCTTCAGCAGGGCCTCTTCATGGGAGGTTACGCACATTTCACAGCCGTTCAGGGCAGATACCACCAGGCTTAACAGCTCAAAAAACTCCTTACCTACTACCGGGTTGGCCATAATACTCATGCGTATGCCGGCCGGTGTGCTGGTATAAAACTCCTTGTTCACAAAATGCCGGAAACGGTAAAACACGTTGTTGGCATTCATGAGGGAGGCGCAGCTGATCACCTCTGCAATTTCCTTTTCAGTAGCCCCCTGGTCCTGCGCCAGCTTTTCAAAAGCGGCCTGCAGGGCCGGCTGCTTTTCATTTACCGCTACGGCCACCCCTACCAGGTAAGCTTCTTTTTTGCTCAGCGTAGCAGCATCCAGCGAATTGGTTACGTTAATCTTCAGGTCTTTCAGGTAACGGGCGTCGGTATTTACCAGCGCCAGCAGGCGGGTTGACAGGGCAGCATCTGTTAAGCCTACTGCCTGCAACAGTTGTATAGCCGTATCTTGATTTGTAGTTGCGAACATGTTTTTAACAATTATAAATTTAAAGTCCATGGATGATAGTGAATGCGTGCTGCGCAACCAGGTTGCGGTACAAGCGATGGACTATCGACCATGGACTTTTATAAAAAAATGAAAAGTATTAGGCGGTCAGCGTAGCTTCACCTTTCTGCCAGTTGCAGGGGCACAGCTCGTCTGTTTGCAGGGCGTCCAGCACGCGCAGCACTTCTTTTACGTTACGGCCTACATTCAGGTCGTACAGTGATACCCAACGCACAATGCCCTGGGGATCTACGATGAAAGTAGCACGGTAAGCCACTTTTTCATTAGCTTCCAGGATGCCCAGCTCCTCTGCCAGGGATTTGGAAGTATCTGCCAGCATCGGGAAGTGCAGGCCGCGCAGGTCTTCATGATCCCTTCTCCAGGCAGCATGTACAAACTCGCTGTCGGTAGAAGCGCCGATCAGGATAGCATCACGGTCAGTGAAATCCTGGTTGTGCTTGTTAAATTCCGCGATCTCAGTGGGGCACACAAAGGTGAAATCCTTGGGCCACCAGAACATTACCATCCACTTGCCGGAATTCCGGATCTCTTCGGAGGAAATGTCATAAAATTCTTTACCTTTCTCAATGGATACTACAGCCGTTTTCTTGAACTCCGGGAACTGTGAACCTACGGACAGGACAACATTTTTCATGTGTATTACGCTTTTTTTTGATTTAGTGTTTCTTTGGCCTTTCTTTGCGTATCTCCTACGCATTTAAAAACGGTGCAAAGTTGCTTGACAACGTATAAAAAATCAAATCGATTTTTAAAATGCAGTATTGATATTATCTATACTTTACCAACTCTTCCATAAACAAACCCTATATATTTATCGCAGGCTGCGGTCCGGCGCGGATATGGCGGGGCGGGCCTGTACCGCTGCCTGGCCCGGCACCGGAAGCGGTAACAAATTGGCACGTTATTTAGTTATACATAGAGAAGCTGAAAAAATCAATACAAATGGCAAGTGTGAAACTAAAGCATGTACTCCTGGTAATTATTACAGTGGGCTTGGCCTTGATCCCGTTCATTAAAAACGCCATCAACAGACAGGATGAATTTGATGCTACTCAAGACCTATTCATCTGATTTTGCCCGGTAGGTACCATACCTGTTACCGTTTTCAAAACTGCCCCACACCGGGGTCGGGTGTTGTTTTGTCCCTTTTTTCATAATAGTGCCAGATGATGCGGGCTACCTGCCGCATAAGCTGCCAGGCCTCATTCTTATCCTTATCCCAGCTCTCGTCTTTGTTATTTTTTGTATAAATGCTGTAGACATAATCCCCATGCGGCGCATTCACCATTATTACTTCTGAACGCGACTCATCCACCGCCCCGTTTTTAGAAGCCGTACGTATGTTTTTAGGTATTTCCAGCAATCCCTCTCCATCCCAGAAATTGCGTGTAAGGTTACGGTACATCCGCTCGCTGGCTGCGGGGCTTACCACCTCTCCTTTATAGATCATTTCCATTAAACGGGCCATTTCCCGGGGGGTGGTTTGCCCCCATCCCAGCTGGGCGCGGTTAGCCTCCCGCCCAGGGGTGCGGCTGTTTACCCGCGTGTTAACAAAACCATGTGCCTCCAGCCAGGTATTGATCTGCTGCCCCCCGCCTGCCAGGGATTGCAGCCACAGGCTGGCGGTATTATCGCTCATAGTAAGCATCAGCATCATTACTTTGCTGAGCATTATCTGCTCCCCGTCTTTAAAAGAACCCAGTATATCTTCCCCCTCGTACAGCAGCGAGTCTTTATACGTAAGCAGCTGGTTGTATTGCAGCTCTCCCCGGGCAATCTTGTCAAATATACCCGCCATAATGGTCATCTTAATGGTGCTGGCAGTGGGGAACAACGTATCTGCATTAATAGCTGCATACGTGTTTTTTTTCAGGTGATGCACATATATACCGGCTACGCCGTGGTGCTTTTCGAGGTAAGGGCGCAGCAGGGCGACCAGGTGCTTGTCTTCCCGCTGGGCAAAGGCATGGCTGCCCAGCACCAGCAGCAGGATGAGGAGGATGCGCTGTTTCATACCAACAAAATACGGTTTCTGCCGGCATTATAAACAGGGAAGGTATGCCCGGCCGGAATTTATTTTCAATAACCTGTCAGTAATGCATCAATACGCCGTCTGTTATAGAGCATGAGCTATCCATCGGCATTGCCAGTGGCGGGCATGGTGGACGATTTTATTAAAACAATAAAGAATTACGATGAAAAATCAGCAACACTGGGCGCCTTTGCTTTTACGTTTAGTTACAGGAACCGGGTTTATGGTACATGGATTTGCCAAATTGAGCCGGGGACCGGCCGGCTTTGAAAAGCTGCTCGCCCAGATTGGTGTTCCTTTGCCTCATTTTATGGCCTGGGCTACCGCGCTTTTAGAATTTTTTGGCGGCCTGCTGCTGCTCCTGGGCGCTTTTGTGGTTATTATCTCCATACCCCTCGTTGTTACTATGCTGGTAGCTATGTTTACCATACATATCCGGTACGGTTTCAGCTCCATTAAAACAACCGGGTTAACGCCTGACGGGCCTGTGTTCGGGCCTCCGGGCTATGAAGTAAACCTGCTTTATATTGCCTGCCTTGTTTCATTGATAATAATGGGGGCGGGTAAGTTATCAATAGACAGCTGGCGGAAACAGCGGGCCGGAAAACAGGTTAGCTCTTTACACCCAACAGGGTGAAACAGATCAGCAATACACCAATAAGGATTAATCCAAAGTAAACATACCTGAAAAAGGAACGGCCTTGTAATTTATGATTCAGGTACCTGCCAATGAAAATGGCAGGTATCATAGCGGGCAAACATAACAGGAAATATTTTATTACGGTCCATCCCAGCAGGCCACGGAAAGCATAGCCCACCAGCCCTATGAAACTGGCCGGCAGAAAGTAGGCCTGCAGGGTGGCCCTGAAATGCTGCGCGCTCCACTTTCTCATATTGCCGTATACCACAAGCGGCGGACCATTGAGGCCGTATGCGCCGCCCAGCACCCCTGATAAAAAGCCGCACACAAAAAGCCAGAAACGGCTGTCGTGCTGCAGGTGCAGCGCATTCTTTGCCTGCATGGCATAGGTGCTGTAGCCCACAATCAACAAGCCTAATATGATCTTTACCCAGTACTCGTTGCCATAGGCCAGTATCAGCAATCCCAGCGGAATGCCAGGCAAAGCGCATAATATAAGCCATTTGGCGCTGCTGATGTGTACCTTGCTCCGGTCCTGCACCACCACCACCAGCGCTACCAGTACGGACATCAGCACCGATAAAGGCACTGCTACATCCAGCGGTATAAAAAGCACAAAAAGCGGCACGGCTATCAGCGATTCGCCAAAGCCGAACATAGAACGCACCAGGGTGGCTAAAAAGCTAATGGCTATAATGAAGATAGTTGCTGCAGGCATGGTAAAACCGGCGCGTCAGGTTACTTCGTTAATGAGATCGGCAAAATTGCGGATGCCAATGGTTTTTGCGCTCGTATAGCCTTCGGCGTACTCTACGCCTACCATTTTACCCAGCATGCGGGCGCGGTATACAACGCTGTCAAAAAAGCCCTGGGATGAAATGTAGGTTTGCACCTGGTCGTTCTCAGGGGCCAGGAACTGGGTTTTAAAGCTGCGGATGGCTTCCAGCTTGCGATTCATTACAGGCGTAATATCTATCACCAGGTCCGGCTTATAATAGCGGTCCTGTATAAAGTGAAACACCTGCTTCGGGCGCCAGGCTTCCTGCGGCTGCCCGTTATCGGTGGTTGTTATTTTACGCAGGCCGGCCAAAAAACAGCTGTCGGCAATTAAACGCCCTGCCCTGCCGTGATCCGGGTGGCGGTCGTCCATGGCATTCGCCAGCACAATATCCGGCCGGTACTTTCGTATAGCCTTTATTACTTCCAGCTGGTCTTCTTTTACATTCTGGAAAAATCCGTCGGCCAGGCCAAGATTATCGCGTACTTCCAGGCCCATTACGGCGGCGGCAACCTGTGCTTCCGCTGCTCTTGTTTCGGGGGTGCCCCGGGTGCCTAATTCTCCCCTGGTAAGGTCTACCACACCTACTTTCATTCCCTGCGCAGCATGTACCATTAAAGTGCCGGCACAGGATAGCTCCACATCATCCGGATGGGCTGCTATAGCCAGTATATCCAATTTCATGGGTGCAAAGGAAAGCAAAAATCCGAAGTTTTTTTAAGGGGCTGTAAAGTATGACCAATACATGTCATAGCGCAGGGTTATTTTGTATATTCGGTATATAAAATCCCCCGTTATGCAACTATTGAAAACCCTTGTTTACCCAAGCAACAACAAAACAAACCTGGCAGCATCTGACAAACGTGTAAAAAAGCCATTCAACTACCGGCCTGCATTGTACGCGCTTGCGCTATGCATAGCGGCTGCGGCCTGCAGCCGGGAAAAAAATGACCTGGACAAGCTGCCGCCGCAGCAGCCCAATGAAAATGCCGACACTACTGCCAACGCCGCCGCCAAAACAGGACCTAAGAACGTGGTGTACATTGAAGTTAATAACAACCATATGGCCAATGCCGGTTGTTATACCATGAAAAGCAACGGGCTGCCTTTCTTTGACATGGCTATTATTTTTGCAGCCAACATCAACTATGATACGCAGGCAAAGAAAGCAGTGTTGTACAACAATCCCAATGTTACAAATGTGCTGAGCAACAGGAACACATTTATTAAGCCCCTGCAGGACAAAGGCATTAAAGTGCTGCTGTCCGTGCTCGGCAACCACCAGGGCGCGGGCTTTGCCAACTTTACCAGCCGGGCGGCTGCCAAAGATTTTGCGCAACAGCTAAGCAATGCTGTAACCACTTACGGGCTGGATGGAATTGACTTTGACGATGAGTATGCCGAGTATGGCAAAAACGGCCTGCCGCAACCTAACGACAGCTCGTTTGTAATGCTGCTGGATGAGCTGCGCAAGTTGATGCCCACGAAGCTGATTACCCTGTACAACATAGGGCCTGCCGCTGCGAGGCCCAGCTATGGCGGTAAAAAAACGGGCGACTTTGTAAACTATGCCTGGAACCCTTACTACGGCACTTACTCCGCGCCTTCCTTTGCCGGTATGGCCAAAAGCCAGCTGGGGCCAGCCGCCATCTGGATCAATCATACCGGCTTATCTACCGCCAAATCGCTGGTTACAAGAACCATGAACGACGGTTACGGCGTGGTGCTGTATTATGACCTGAACCAAACCAATAACCAAAGCTATTTTAATACATTGGGCCTGGTTTCACAGAAAGACAGTGTACGTCTTACACCCAATTGCCTGAAGGCATTATAGCATATCCAAATGGGGCGGGAGTTTTTATAACCCCGCCTCTTACTTCGTTTTTACAACCACTCCTATTTCCTGCTCCTTCAGCCCATACTGCTTTTTATCCGCTTTGGTTGTAAGCATCTGCACTGCCGTCACATCCCGCGGTTCCAGTGCAGCCAGCTGTGATACTACGTTACGGGTTAGCACACTATCGGCCATAATGTACCGGAAGCTGCTGTCGCTCCCATATTGCTGCAACGCAGCGGCGTAACCGGGCGACAGGCTACTGAACAGGCGGTTATAACGTTGATGGGCAAACGGTATTGTTTCTATATAAAATACGCCGTTAACGGCACGGTCGCCGTATTGCTCCACTGTTTTGCGGCCGCGCGCAACCGTGATCATGGCAATCTGGTCAGGGGTGATATTCCTCACCATAGACCGGTCTACCTCCACGCTGTCCACCACGAACACCTGTATCGCATCTGCCGCAGTGTCCTGGGCCTTTACAGCTGCTGCAGCCAGCAATAAGCAGCAAATACCTGCTAATAACTTCATGATATAAAATTAGCGTAAATAAAATGGCTTTACTGCTTTTGCAGTGCAACCCGGATGCCTTAAATAGTTAAAGGAGTGTTACCGTGCGGATTAATTGTAGGCGCGGAAGTAGCGGTACATTTCTATTTCCTGTACAATTTGTTCTATATCCCTGTCTTCTTCCTTATCGTATTCGCTTTTGAGGTTGCCGCCGAAGAAAAAGGCTACGGTTTGCCACATGCGGGCATTAAAACCGCCTTTCAGCTCTTTGATGATGGCATAGCAGTTTTGGCCGCTCTGGCGGTCAATCAGCTTCATTAGCACCCGGCCCTGGTAAATGGACAGGTTTTCCAGCTTATCGCCAAATTCAGCTTTCAGCTCTTTTTCCTTGGCATTCAGGTAAGCCTTGCGGTCTTTTTTATTGGACAGGGTAGCCAGGCGGCCATTCACATCGCGCAGGATGCGGGCAGCTGAATTGGCGTACGGATAGGTTACATACACCGCATTGCGCAGGCGGGTCCACCGCTCCCGCTGCTTACGCAGCTTGCGGGGCAGCTTGTCTGTTACCTCAAATACCTGCAGGGTAATGGAAGGCAGCGTATCTGTACCAATCACCACCACCGGTACCGATACGCCCCTGCTTTCACCGGCAGACTGGGCGGCGGCTTTTTGCCGGCATAGGATGCAGCATATAGCGAGTGTAACTATAAAAGTAAGTGTTTTAACACGGCGCATTTCCGGTGAAACGGGATTTTATGTACTAAAGTTACAATAAAAAGATTGTAGATTTTTTGTTTTATGCGCCCTCATTTTATTGTGTAGGCGCCCTGGTTCTCTAATGGTTTCAGCCTTAGCACATGCTCTGCAAAGCCGTTCATGGCCTGCTCTACAGCCGGTATGTCGTGCGATGTAAGGGAGCTGCCCAGCACATGCGCGCCGGCGCCGGGTATGGCTACCGCCTGCTTGCTGCCGGGCGGGGTGCCCAGCTCTTTTTCCATAGCCAGTATAGCAGCTATGCGCACCGTAGGATCCTGGTGATGCTCATCTTTATAATAGTACAGGTTCTGCACCGGCTGGTGTATTTTTTCAAAGGTAGCGGCCGTCATGCTGCTCTCCAGCAGGTTTTGCAGCTGTACCACCGCCTCCAGCCGGTACCTGGTATTCCAGTAGCGCGAAATGGTAGTATCTCCTTCGCCGGAAGTATGGTTATAATTACCCCTTTTTATCCAGCGGGCCACCTGCAGCCCCCAGGGATTATTGGCCAGGAAAGCCATGGGGTCGTTAATGGCAATGTTGGGAGAAAGGTTCATGACCGCATGCACCTGCCGCGGGTACTGCGCAGCCAGCATTAACGCCAGCGTGCCGCCGGTAGAGGTGCCTGCCACAATAACCGTATCGCCTATGGCCATGCCAATGGCCAGGGCTTCTTTGGCGTCGCGCCACAGGCCTTCGGCCGTCATGTGCAGTAAAGGTTCGGAAGTATCAATGCCATGCCCGTCCAGGCGGGAAAGGTACAGATTGCAGCCGTAGCGGCGGGCGAAGTCGGGTATTACAGGATCGCCTTCTTTACGGCTGGCGGAAAAGCCATGCAGGTATACAATGCTGTAAGGCGTTTTGCGGTGCAGGGAGTCATACCACACAATACGGGCGTCATTATCCGGCTTCAGGTGATGCCTGCTTTCCCGCAGGGTAATGTATTGCGTTAATGCAGCAGCATCGGTTGGCACAGCAGGCAGCCCGGGATCATATACCGGGGCGGCAGGACTGGGACCCAGCCAATATACCGCCGCCAATACCACCAGCGCCACCAGCGCTATACGCAGCCATTTGCGTTTCATGGAACAAGGATTTTTCTGAACGGGCGGCTACAGCGCGCTGCTATGCTTCCTGCATGGCAGCAGGCCGTACCTCGCGCGCGGGGGCGGGCTTATTGCCCTTCAGCCGCTGGTACATGCTCATCAAAAAGCCGGCGATCATTACCAGCACACCTATCCACAACACGTTAATGAAGGGAAAGATCAGCGCCTTCAGCACAATGTAATCATCAAAGGTACCGGCTTCCTTTACCTGCAGCTCTATCTTGTTTTCCTTAGGCAATATCTTACTGAACCGCACGTACAGCGACAGCGGGGATAAAGTGTCCGGTATGCTGTACTGGTAAGTATTATCGCGTATGAAATACACCGGCTGCATGTTAAACGCCTCATTGTTTTTCGTATGCACCTCCAGGTTAGCGCCCACGGCCAGGTCGCCGGGCTGCGGGCTGTAGTTGCGGTGCTGCGGCTGCGGCTGCAGTCCTTTGAATATAATGTACCCGGAGGAAAAGAAAACAGAGTCGCCCTCTTTTACCATGTGCGGGCTGTATTGTGCGGTATCATTGGCCTCATCCTTACGCGGCACGGCTGTTACATAGGTAAAAATATCGCGGGTAAGGTAGTGGCGCGATGATGGGTTGGAGGTTAATCCCTCCTGCCCTCTTGTATTTACAAATGCATCGGGGTACAGGGTAAAGCTTTCCAGCAGGGCGCCGTTCTGCGGATCTTTTTTCTCGTACCGCACCACAAAGTAGGTTTTAGGATCGCCGGCAGCAGTAGAGTCGCCGGCATAGGTTACGTGGTAAGCGCCCATCTGCATGGGGAAGTTGCGCGGCAGCATCAGGTTCTCGCGGGGATCTTCCTTACTGTCTTTACCAAAGAAACCGCCTTCCAGCATCTTCATCCGGTCAATGGAAATCACCTCTTTTTTGGAAGAGGAGATCAGCACGCCTAACAGCACCAGGCCAAAGCCAATATGCGCCACAGATGCGCCGGCTGATTTCATTTTACCATGTAAGCCCACGAAAATGTAAGCAGCGTTGCCGATTACGGCATATACGCTGGCAAACAGCATAATATAAATAGCCACCAGGAAACCGGCGCCATAGGTATCAAAATCAATATGCCCCAGCCATCCAATAAGCACAGTAGCTACCAGCGATGCGGCTGTAGGCCACAGCAGCTTTGCGGTAAGCTGTTTACGCGGCGTATCTTTATACTTCAGGTATTGTACAATGGCCGTAAGCAGGCCAATGACAATGGCTACCCATATCTGTATTTTGTTATAGTGGAATACCGGCTCCAGCGGGGGGGCCAGCTGCTTTATCTTAAACAGGGAGCGCAGGCCGGTAAGGTCCAGCAGCTTGTTCCACACAGGTATAGAAGTGGTAAAGGATATCTGTATGGCGGCAATCAGCAGCACCAGCGCGCCTATAAACAGCCAGAACTCGCGGGAGTAGGAGCTTTCCTCCTTCTTTACACCGGGTATTTCTTTCCGCCGTGCTATCAGCAGTACAAAAGCCGGGATGGTAAATACGCCCATATACACCAGCAGCTGGCCGCTCATACCCAGGTCGGTAAAGGAGTGTACGGAAGTTTCGCCCAAAATGCCGCTACGGGTAAGGAAGGTAGCGTACAGGATAAGCACAAAGGATATAAAGAAGAAAAAGAAGGTTGATTTTAAGGCGTGCCCGCTGTGCTTATAGGCCAGCAGGGTGTGAATGCCCGCTATCAACGTAAGCCAGGGCACCAGGGAGCCGTTCTCTACCGGGTCCCAGGCCCAGTAGCCGCCGAATGTAAGGGATTCATAAGCCCAGGCGGCGCCCATCATTACGCCGGTGCCCAGTATCATGCCGGCAAACAGCGCCCAGGGCAGCACCGGTTTTATCCATGCCGTGTACTCGCGGGTCCACAGGGCGCTTAATGCGTAGGCAAAAGGAATGATCATGGAGGCAAAGCCCAGGAACAGCACCGGCGGGTGTATTACCATCCAGTAGTTCTGCAGCAGCGGGTTAAGGCCGTTACCATCGGTGATCATGCTCAGGTAGTTGGGAGAAGATGTCCAGGGCAGGCCCAGGTTTTCCTCCGCATGGCGCAGCAGCAGAAAGGGATTGCTGCCTACCCGGTAGCCCAGTATGTAAATGCCCAGCAACATGCTGGCCAGGCACAGCTGCGCAAAAGACAGCACGGTCATTACCGGCGCCTCCCACTTTTTAGCGCGGAACAGCAGTATAACACCCAGCACGCAGTGCCAGATGCTCCACAGCAGGAAGCTGCCCTCCTGGTCGGCCCAGAAGCTGGACAGCAGGTACTTTACCTCCAGGTTGCGGGAGGAGTTGCGCCAAACGTATTTATATTCAAAAAAGTGATTATACAGTATGTAATATAGAATGCCGAACACGGCAAAAACAGCCGCTACTTCTACCAGGAAGGCAATACGGGCCAGCTTTTTCCATGACTCGTGCAGGGTTACTTCCTTTGCCCTTACGGCGTTAAAATAAGCCACAGTGGCTACCAGCGACGCCATAAATGACAGTACGGCAAAAAAGTGTCCAAACTGGCCGGGCAGCAGATGTTCCCCTATGTATTTAATTTCCAAAATGTTGCATGATTAAAATGAACAAAACGCGCTACGCGGTAACCCTTACATCTGTTTGGTACCCATAGCTACCTGGTCGTCCTTGTATTTGGAAGGGCATTTCATCAGGATCTTGTTGCAGTGAAACTCCCCTTTTTCTATTTTACCGGTCAGCACCAGCTGCTCGGCCTTTTCAAAATCCGTAGGCTTGGTGCCCAGAAAAATAACTTTACGGGTTTCGCCTACTTTATCTTTCATATAAAAAGTAAAATAGTTCGCATCCTTTAACGGATCGTATGAAAGCCCTTTGGATTTGTCCAGCGTGCCTATAATATGGTATTCCTTTCCTTCCTTTTCCCGGGCTGTGGCAAATGTTTCATAGGTACTGAAGTCCCCTACCATGGTCACAATAATGCCAATGGCCACGGCAATCACCACCAGTAAAACGATATTTGTTTTCTTCATAACTTATTTTTTCGGGCAAGCTTCCTTTTTTTCCTGCGCAAAATTAACGCAAAAAGCCTGTTTGTTGGTCTAATTTTTATATAAAAGGTATCTATGTTGCTATAGACTAGGTAACAGATCACTATCTTTGCGCCGAAATAAGAAAACGAACTTTCAATATCATGGCCGATCTATCACAATTTGATCCCAACTCGGTAGGCATTTTGTCCAACAACATATTTGGCCTGCCGTTTAGCGAAGAGGATGCAAAACTGGTACTGTTGCCTGTTCCCTGGGAGGTAACCGTATCCTATGCCAATGGTACGGCCCGTGGCCCGGAACAGATATTCAAAGCCTCTTTCCAGGTAGACCTGTACGACCCGGACGTAAAGGACGGGTGGAAAAAGGGGTTTTTTATGCGGGAGCCGGATAAACACCTGCTGCTGCGCAGCGATTACCTGCGTAAGGAAGCCGAGCTGTATATCAAATTCCTGGTAGAAGGCGGCGATATAGGCGATAACCAGTTCCTGAAAAAGACCCTGGTAGATGTAAATACCGGTACCAGGGTGATGAATGAATGGGTGTACAACCAAACCCTGGCCCTGCTGAACAAGGGCAAGCTGGTAGGCCTGGTAGGCGGCGATCACAGCACCCCGCTGGGTTATTACAAGGCTATTGGTGAAAAAAGGGGGGATTTTGGCATTTTACAGGTAGATGCCCACTGCGACCTGCGCGAAAGCTATGAAGGCTTCCAGTACTCCCATGCCTCCATTATGTATAACGCGCTGAAAGAAGTGCCGCAGCTTACCAGGCTGGTACAGGTGGGCATACGCGATTATTGCGAAGAGGAGCTGGATTTTATAAAGGACAACCCCGAGCGGGTAACCACCTTCTTTGATAAAGATATTAAGGAGGCCCAGTTTGAGGGCGAGCAATGGAAAAGCATCTGCGACCGTATCATAGCTGCCCTGCCGCAGCAGGTGTACATCAGCTTTGATATAGACGGGCTGGACCCCAAGCTGTGCCCCCATACCGGCACCCCGGTACCCGGCGGCTTTGAGGTAGCGCAAATCTTTTACCTGTTTAAACGCGTGCTCGCCAGCGGCCGCCAGCTTATTGGGTTTGACCTGAACGAAGTAAGCACCTCCCATGATGAATGGGACGCCAATGTAGGCGCCCGCGTGCTCTTTAAACTGTGCAACCTTTTAGTAATGAATAATGAATAATTAAGAATTAATAATGAATGCAGTGTGCTGTCAGGGCGGTGGTTGTTACAAGGTTTATTGCTCATTATTCATTATTATTAATTATTCATTCTTAATTATTAATTTATCTGATGTTTAAGATCAGGATACTACATCCCAACACCATTACCCGCCTGCGCTTACAACCGGTTATGCACGGCATGGCCGGCCTGCTGTTCTTTTTTAATGCTATTGGCATTTACAGAAGCCCGCAGCCAAATGGATTTATGACGGTACTATTCCTGCTGATGGGACTGTCGAGCATTGTATTTCCTTTTGTAATGCGGCGGTTCCGCAACTTCTCCGGCGCCAACAGCCTGATGCGCATGCTGCAGGTATTTGTGTGCTTTAGCGCCTGCCTGTATTTTCTTTCCCACCTGCAGCCGGTAATCGGCGGCCTGCACGTGCTGGTTGGCATAGGCCTGGCTTACATCGGGTGGACGGAGTACAACATGCTGCAGCCAGCATATATAATGCTCGACATCCCGGGCGTTACCCTGCCCAAAACCTTTTCCAGGAAGGTGATAAGCTGGAACCAGCTGAATAACGTAGTTTTGCGGAACGACCTGCTTACCATTGATTTCAAGAACAACAAGCTGCTGCAGCTGGAAGTGCTGGATAACATACCGGATTTTAAAGCAGCGGAAATCAATGCATTTTGCCAATCACGAATTACCTGAGTCAATTGTCAATTACGAATTACGAATGATTGAAGCGGAGGGTTGAAGCGGATGATTGAATTATGCTTATACTCCGAGCCACACGAAAAAAGAGCGCATTGTATCTTTTTCAATTCGTAATTCGTAATTGATAATTCGTAATTCTAAACACTTGTAAATGATAACACAAAGCCCATACATCCTTTATTCCGACGGGAAAGGAAATATTTTTGAAGATACCAGCCTGTATGTTACCGGGCGAAGCGCCTGGGATGCATTGCCCATACCGGTTGAAGAGTGGATTGAGCTGCCCGAAGGAGGCCAGCTGTATGAGCTGCCCGGCCGCCGCGGCATAGGCATCAGCGCTGCTACGGAAGAAATGGCCCTGTGCGATAAAGGATGGGCCGTAGCCGCATTTATACCGCCTGCGCATACCGGCTTTTACCTGGCTGCATATGAAACCCTGCCCGATGCCCCCACCCTGCCCCTGTTCTGCTACACGGCAGTAGGCTGGCTGAACGGCAAATTTTATGTACCGGCCACCCGCATTGAGCAGGACATTCGCCAGGAATGCGCCGGCTTTGACGACAAAAAGGTGAAGCAGGGCGTAAAACAGCTGCTGCAGGCTTACCCGCATAACCGCCTGGTACAGCACCTGGCTAACAACTGCGCCCTTACCTACCACTGCCCTGCCGCCCGTAACTATTTTATGGGCCGCTGGGAATGCCCCATTCCATCCTCTCCCGCCTGTAATGCCAACTGCGTAGGATGTATTTCTTTTCAGCCGGCGGAGGAAAGCATTGTATCAACCCAGGAACGCCTGCAGTTTAAGCCCAGCGCCGAAGAAATTGTGGAATATACCGTACCGCACCTGGAAACAGCGCCCTTTCCCATTGTAAGCTTTGGGCAGGGCTGCGAAGGTGAGCCGCTGCTCATGTGGGAAACCATCCGCGCATCGATACTGGAAATACGGAAACATACGCCCAAAGGCAGCATTAATATTAATACCAACGGCAGCAAGCCCGATGCGGTGCGCGCCCTGTGCGAAGCAGGGCTGAACAGCATACGGGTAAGCACCAACTCAGCCCAGGAAAGATGGTACACCCCCTACTACCGCCCCAATAACTACCGATTTGAGGATATTGTGGAAAGCCTGAAAGTGGTGCGTTCGTTTGGCGGGTGGACCTCCATCAACTACTTTGTGTTTCCGGGCATGACGGACAGCGAGTCTGAATACGAAGCCCTGCGCAGGCTGATCAAGGAAACAGACTTGTGCATGATACAGTGGCGCAACTTTAACATTGATCCGGACTGGTACCTGGGTAAGCTGGGCATTACCGATACCGGCGACTGCCTGGGTATGGCGCAGCTGCTGGAGCTGATTCATGAAGAATTTCCGCACCTGAAATTCGGGTACTTTAACCCGCCAATGGAAAGGATCAAAGGGGACTATGCGCGCGACTTTGCGCACTAAGGCGGCGTTGCAGCAGCATAAAGCCGGCGGAGGTTACCAGGCACCAAACCGTTACCACATACCACCACTCCCGGAAGCCCAGCCGCTCGGCCAGGTAAGCGCTTAATGGCGGCGACACTATCTGCGCCACCGAATAGGAAATAGTATACATTGCAGCATACTGCCCGCGGTTATGCTCCTGGCTGCGGCTGATCCAGAAGGCATTCATAAAAGGCATGCTAAGCATTTCACTGAAAGTAAAGAACACCATGTATACCACTGCGGCAAGGCCCAGGGCCGGCAGCAGGTTTAAGCTCAGGTAGGCCAGGCTGCCGAGCAGCAGGCCCCTGGCAATCAGCACCAGGCTGGGTTTACTACCTTCCAGCTTGTACACCAGCACCATTTCCAACAACGCTATTGTTAACCCGTTGGCGGCCAGCAGCAGCCCGATATAAAATTCGCTCAGGCGCAGCACGGATTTAAAGTAGATGGGTATGATGGACGTTATCTGGAAAAAGCTCATGGCAAAAAACGTTACCAGCAGGGAAAACAGCATGTACAGCACATCTTTGTAGGCCGATGGCCCCTGTGGCGTGGCAGGCGCCGTTTTATCGTCCGCCGCGCCCTTTACGATTTTCACAGGCGGCAGAAATACGCGCATCAGCAGGGCGGCCAGTATACAGGTTAAGCCATCTGCCCAGAATAAAAAATCATAGCTGATGGCTGCCAGCATACCGCCGGCTGCCGGGCCAATGGAAAAGCCCAGGTTTACGGCCAGGCGGTTCAGCGAGTAGGAACGCACCCGGTTTTCAGGTTGGCTGTACCAGGCAGTAGCCGCGGCGTTGGCAGGACGGAATGCATCGCCTACCAGGGCGGTTACAAAAGTGCAGGCGCAGATCTGCGCCATGGTTTGCATTTGCCCCAGCACAATCAGCAGCACCCCGTTCAGGAACAGGCTCCAGAACTGTATGGGGTAAAAGCCTATCCTGTCGGACAGGCGGCCGCCGGCCAGCGCCCCAAATACGGAGCCCACGCCAAAGAAAGCCACCACCACCCCTGCCTGCGCTATGCTCAGGTGCATACGCTGCGTAAGGTAAATGGTAAGAAAAGGCAGCACCATGTTACCGCTGCGGTTAATAAGCAATACCAGCGACAACAGCCAGGTAGACGGGCTTAGTCCCGAAAAGGCCTTTTTGTATAATGAAAACAAGGAAAACCGGGTTTGGGAGCGCAAATGTAAAGAATAGTTATGAGTTAGCTGTTCGCTTTCCTCCTTCACCATTCAGTTTTGCCTGCTATATTTTGTTTTCAACCCTGTGCTTCCCGCTTCTTGCCTTTTGCTTTCTGCTTTCTGCTTTCTGCTTTTTGCTTTTAGCTTTTGCTTATACCTTTGCACCCGCAATGACAACCGACCTGGCCCTGCTGTGCGGCTTTTCCCTGTGCGCCGGCTTTATAGATGCAATCGTAGGCGGTGGCGGCTTAATTCAAACACCCGCCATCCTGTTCACCTTTCCGCAATACCCGGTAGCCACGCTGCTGGGCACTACCAAAATTCCTTCTTTTTCCGGCACCAGCATGGCTGCCTGGCAATATGCGCAGCGGGTAGATTTTGATAAGCCCCTGCTGCTGATTACCGCTGCCACGGCATTTGCAGCCGCCATGGCAGGCTCGTCCCTGGTGAGCTACCTGCCCAATTATTTTTTAAAGCCGGTAATGCTGGTGCTGCTCATAGCAGTGGCCATTTACACCTACCTGAAAAAAGATTTCGGGCAACAGGCGCATAATCCTGCGGGGCATGTGCGCAATACCCGGGTATGGGGCGTCGTTATTGGAATAGTATTAGGCTTTTACGACGGCTTTTTTGGCCCCGGCGCCGGCAGCTTCCTGATACTGGCTTTTATTAGCCTTACCGGGTTCGATTTCCTGCATGCCAGCGCCCATGCCAAGGTGGTGAACCTGGCTACCAACATGGCCTCTATCCTGTATTTTGCCACGCACGGGCACATACTATGGCCGGTAACTATTTTAATGGCAGTGAGCAACCTGACCGGCTCTTTTTTTGGCGCCCGCCTGGCCATTTTAAAAGGTAACAGCCTGGTACGCAGGTTCTTTTTACTGGTGGTGTGCGGCACTATACTGCGTTTTGCATATGAGTTGTGGAAGTAAGCAGCAGGTAAGGAATACCTACTAAAAAAATTCATTACATTTGAAACTATTATGCAGGAGCAGGATAATCAGAAAAGTATTAAAGCATTAGGCGTAACCATTGGCGTGCACGCGTTACTGTTAGTAGCGCTGATGTTTGCCGGCTTTTCTGCGCCCCCGCCCCTGCCCGACCAGGACCTGGGCATGGAGGTGAACCTAGGCACTTCCGACGAAGGTATGGGTAATGAGCAACCGCTTAATCCCAACCCGCCCAGCAGCGCCGCTCCCAATGCCTCTGCGCCGCAAAACCAGCCCACGCCTACGCAGGACAATGCTACAGCGCAGGATATTGCTACCCAGGATGAAGAAGATGCGCCGGAGATCACCAAACCGGAAAAACCGGTGGAAAAACCTAAAGAAATTCCAAAGAACCTGGAGCCCAAGCCCGCCAAAACAACTAAAAAAAGATCCGAGAACCCGCCGGCGCCAGTGCCGCCCGCACCCAAGCCCAAGGCGGTATACACCGGCGGCACCGCCAACAGCGCCAACAGCGGCAATAATGCCAACGGCAGCAACAACGCTACCGGTGAGGGAAATACCGGCAGGCCCGGCGACCGTGGGCAAATTAACGGCGACCCTAACGCCAGCGGTTATACGGGCGGCGGGTTAGGCGGAGGCAGAAGCGATTTCCGCCTGCACGGCAGATCGCTGGTAAGCCGCCCCCAGCCTACTTATGACGGAGATGAAACCGGCTATATTGCCATTAATATAAAAGTAGACAGGCAGGGGAATGTAATTGAAGCTTCCCACAGCCTCAGAGGCTCTACCCTTAACAATGCGCGGTTGATAGAGATTGCAAAAAGGGCAGCGCGGCAAATTAAGTACAATGCCAGCCCGGATGCGCCCGAAGTACAGTTTGGCACCATCCGTTTTTATTTCAGAGTACAGTAATACACAGCGGACAACACTGGCATAATAAATGCTAAGAAAGTAAGCACATCCATAATCCATAGGGTGAAACATGCGTTATCAGCTCTATCAATGATTTTATGCGAAAAATCGTTATTGCCGCTTCAGGGTTGCTATTGCTATGCCAATTAGCAGAAGCCCAGTCGTTTGCAGGCTTTCATACAAGTAATTACGCCGGCATTTATGGGGTGTCCACGAACCCAGCAGCTGCCGCAGGCACCCGTTATAAATGGGATGTAAATATTATTGGGGCAGATGTGAGAGCGGGAAATACCTACGCCAGCTTCACCAAATCGGCTTTACTGCACCAGCCCGAATCGTATGTACGCAACCGTGATTACTTCCTGGACACCAGCGCCTCCCGTAAACAATATGGCTGGGGCATTGGTGAAATAATGATGCCTTCCGTATTATATTCCATTGACGAAAGGCAGTCGGTTGCCTTTACCTGGCGCATACGCGGCGTAGGTAATGCCGGCAATGTGGAAACACCGGTGGCCAACTTTTTTGGTATTGATTTTCCCAACCCGCGCTACACAGGCCGTAACTATAACATTGATTATGCAAGCGTTGCCGGCCAATCGTGGAACGAGTTTGGCTTCAGCTATGCCCGCGTTATTAAAGACGACGGCGAAAACCGGTGGAAAGCCGGCGTTACCATTAAATACCTGAGCGGCATTGCCGCCGGTTACGGCGCGGTAGACGATGCCACTTTTGTTATGAACACCCGGCGGGATGCCACTATTAGCCGCGGTACGCTGAGAGTGGGCTATAGTGAAGCGGTAGACAACTGGGAAAAACCGGATTACAAAAACTTTAAGCTGTTTGGAAACCCCGGCGTAGGGCTGGACCTGGGCGTTATATACGAATGGCGGCCCGACGGCGGCGATGGTTTTGCCGACTACGATGCTGATGCCTGGAACCCCGACGCCAGCACTTATAAATTACGTATAGGAGCCTCCGTTACTGATATTGGCGGTATCTTTTACAAGAAGGCGCCGGCCAGTTCAGACGTGGACCTCACTATCGACCATATCAGCCCCGACTCGCTTAAATACAAAAAGAACGAAGGCTGGCAGCGTTATTACCGCCGCGTACGCGACTACTTTACCCCGGTTCCTACTTACGACGGATTTTTTATGGCTACCCCTGCTGCCGTGCACCTCTCCGGCGATTATAATATCGACGGACGCTTTTTCATCAGCGCCAATGCAGTAGTAGGGCTTTTAACCGGCACAAAAGACGACAGCAAGAATTACGTGGTAACACAGCTGCAGGTAACCCCGCACTTTGATATACGCAACTTCGGCGCTTACCTGCCTTTGGTGATAAACCGCTTCGGGCAGGCAAACGCCGGCATAGGCCTGCGCGCCGGCCCGCTGGTAATAGGCTCTGCCAGTATTATTACCAACCTGTTTCGCTCTACCATTAACCGCGCCGACGGGTTTATAGCCCTGCGCGTACCACTGATCCGCCTGAAAGGCGGTGAAAGCCGCGGCGGCCGTTACGGCAACCAGCTGAAACAGGTATCCTGCCCGCCCAACTGAGGATAAAATATCTTCATTCCGTTTTTTTATCGAAGTTTGCATTACAGAATGGCATTTCCGTAATACAAGCTTTTATGAACTACCAGCAAACCGTTGACTATCTTTACCGGCACCTGCCCATGTTTACACGGCTAGGCGCAGCCGCCCTGAAAAACGACCTGCACAACACTATGGCGCTGTGTAACCTGCTGGATAACCCGCAGCATAAATTCAAATCCATACACATAGCCGGTACTAACGGCAAAGGCTCTACGAGCCATATGCTGGCCGCTGTGCTGCAGCAGGCAGGTTACAAAACCGGCCTGTATACATCGCCGCACCTGCAGGACTTCAGGGAACGTATACGGGTAAACGGGCAAATGGTGCCGGAGAATTTTGTGGTGGAATTTGTACAGCAAATCCAGGGCGCCATTACCACCATTGAGCCATCTTTTTTTGAAGTTACAGTAGCCATGGCGTTCCATTACTTTGCCCTGGAGCAGGTAAATGTGGCCGTAATAGAAGTGGGCCTGGGCGGGCGGCTGGACAGTACGAATGTTATTACCCCAGAGCTGAGCATCATTACCAACATCAGCTATGACCATATGCACATACTGGGCAACACCCTGCCTGAAATAGCCGCAGAAAAAGCCGGCATTATCAAACATGGCGTGCCGGTAGTAATAGGTGAAACACAACCCGCCGTACAATCCGTATTTATCCAAAAAGCGGCTGAAATGCAGGCGCCCATTCACTTTGCCGACCAGGAGTGGCTGGTGCAGGAGAGCAGGCTGAACCCCGCGCACCCCGGCGCCGGCCTGCAAATGCAGCTGCTGCACCATCAACAGCAGCAGGTAAAGCATATTACCCTGGGCCTCAGCGGGCAATACCAGGAAAAGAATATTATGACGGTGCTCAGCGCCATAAAAGTATTGCAGCACCAGGGATGGAGCATCCCGGAAACAGCCCTGCACGAGGGCCTGTTACACGTAAAAAAGCTCACGGGGCTGCGGGGCCGCTGGGAAGTAATGGGCGAAAACCCGCTGCTGGTAATGGATGTAGGGCATAACGAAGCGGGTATTACAGAAATTATACAGCAGCTGCGGCATACAAAGTACCAGCAGCTGCATATAGTAACCGGCTTTGTAAAAGATAAGGCGGTAGATGCGGTGCTGGCCCTGTTTCCACCCGCAGCCACCTATTACTTTTGTAAAGCGCAGCTGCCGCGCGCGCTGGATGAGCAAACCCTGGCCGAAATGGCGGCTGCACACGGTCTTAAAGGGCGCGCCTATGCCACTGTGCAGGAAGCCCTGCAGGCAGCCAAACAACACGCCCATAAAGACGATATGATACTGGTATGCGGCAGCTTCTTCATCGTATCAGAAGCCATGTAAGCATTACAGCATTTTCATCTGCTGCATATGCAGCAGCGCATACATAACACAGGTAACGTGCAGGCTTTGCTTAATACCGTTGTTCAGTATAAGCTGCTTCACCTCTTCCAGCGTAAGGTACACGATCTCTATTTCCTCATTCTGGTCCAGCTGCTGCTCCTGCACCAGTTTACCGCCGCTAGCCAGGAACATATGCATTACATTATTGCTGGAGGCCGCATTGGGACATGTTTCGCCCAGGTAAACCACGTTGTCAAAAGTATGCCCGGTTTCTTCGAGCAGCTCGCGGCGTACGGCCACTTCCGGTGATGCATCTTCAGGGTCCATGGCGCCGCCGGGTATTTCCAGCAAAGTTTGCCCAAAACCCTGGCGATACTGCCTTACCATGATCGCGCGCCCGTCTTCCCCGATAGCCAGGGCATTTACCCAGCCGGGATATTCCAGTACATAATAAGGGTCTACTATTTTACCCGCAGGAGTGATGCAGCGGTCTTTACGCGCAGTCAGCCATTCATCCCGGTATAAGTACTCGGAATGCAGCAGTTTCCAGTCTAACGAAGCCATAACCAGATAATTTGAAGTTTACTAATAAAGCACCGCAGCCTCAGCACAGTGGCCGCCGGTATGGGCAGCCCGGAACTGTTATTCCGCATCAAAATTGCGCTCTTTCAGCCTTTCAATGTGCGCCAGGTGGTGTTTGCCATGCCAGGCATAGTGCGCCGCAATGGTTTTAAGGTTAAAGGTTTTATTATGTTCGGGATGTACAAAAGTGCGCTCCCAGTCTTCGGGCGTCATACTCTCCATGAGGTTCACCCAACGGGTATGTAAGGCGTGCAAAAGGGTAATAGATACATTTATGGGCGTACGTTCCACATCGCCCAGCCTGGCCCAGGCGCCTTCGTCGTAGGGTTTTATAACAGGGTTGTCTTCTGTAAGGGCCAACTTAAAGCGGATGAGGGCGTTCATATGGCTATCGGCCACATGGTGCACCACCTGCATCACCGTCCAGCCGCCGGGGCGGTATGGGGTGTTCAGCTGCCAGGCGTCCAGGTCCTGTACGGCCAGCTCAATAAGGGAGGGGAAATAACGGATGTCGTTGATATAAATTTTCAGGTCATCGGACTTAATAAGCATAGGCGCTTCAAACCGGCCGATGGGATATTGGAGCTGTTCGAGCATAATGATGAATTTTTGAATTACGACTCCGCAAAGCGGAGCATTGTTTGTTCCGCTTTTGGAAAGTGCCTTTGAAAATTATTATGAATGCGGATAATTAAGGATCTGTACAGGCCAAAACTCACTCACAGCTAACTATTATAACAATGCCTTTCATAGCCAACATTATTTGCGTGCCCACCGCCTCTCAATTCGTAATTGACTCCTACTCTTCCCGTAGCGCCCTTCCCGTTAAATGCAGGAACACATCTTCCAGGTTAGCCTGCTTCACTTCCTTTTTACGTTCAAAGCCGCTGGCTACCAGGTTGTCTATTAAAGCATCGGGAGAGTCGAGGGCAATGATCTGGCCGCGGTCTACAATGGCGCAGCGGTCGCACAGGAACTCGGCTTCATCCATATAATGGGTGGTGATCACTACCGTGGTGCCCTGGGCGCGCACCTGCTGTATCAGCTCCCACAGGTTCCGGCGGGCCTGGGGGTCCAGGCCGGTGGTGGGCTCGTCCAGGAAAATGATCTTGGGTTTATTGATAAGCGTGGTGGCTATGGAAAAGCGCTGTTTCTGTCCGCCGGAAAGCTCCTTGTATTTGGCGGCGGCTTTGTCTTCCAGGTTAAAGCGCCGCAGCAGCTCTCTGGCATCTACCGGCTGGTTATACAGGCCGCTGAACAAGGCTACCAGCTCTGTAAGGTTCAGGTTAGGGTAATAGCCAGAACTTTGCAGCTGTACGCCTATGATCTTTTTAATGCCTTCGGGGTTAGCGTCCAGGTCCATACCGTCTACCGTTACCTGGCCCGATGTTTTATCCCGCAGGGTTTCTATGATCTCCAGCGTAGAGGACTTGCCGGCGCCGTTAGGCCCCAGCAGGCCGAATATCTCGTTTTCATATACTTCAAAGCTGATGCCTTTAACCGCAGTAAAATCGCCGTACTGCTTTACCAGGTCCTTTACGGTAATGATCGTTCTCTTTTCCATGCATCAAAGGTAACAGGCAAACGGCAAAAATTAAAAAATAGCGGCGAACAGGGGCGCCTGGCCGGTGAAAGGGCGTTTTAGGGCTTTGCGCGGAATGCCTTACGCCAAACAAAAGCCGCAGGCTGTACAACGTTTACAACCTGCGGCTATAATCAGATAGCGGTAACGCTACCGGCTAATGCTTAATAAACACCTGGGTGAAAAAGATGATGTTGCCCTTTCCGCGGGCAGCGCCAATACCAATAAGGTTATAGTCGCCCAGCATATTGCGGCGGTGGCCCGGGCTTTTGATCCAGCCGTTCACCACGCCTTCAGCATCCAGGTTACCATAGGCCACATTTTCAGCGGCGGCAGCCACACGGCCTATTTTTTTGCCAACATGATCTACCCTTTCCTCAAAGCCTTCGTGCCCGAAGCCGGTGCGGCCTTTAGCCATATCCTGGCTATGGTCCAGGGCTTCCCGGCTGATGATGTCTACCAGCTGCAGGGGCGGTTTGCCCTGCGATTTGCGGAACTTATTGGTGTAATACAGGATCTGCTCGTCCATGCGCTTTTCCGCCACGGTGCTGTCGGCCCCAATAGCGCTGCGGTGGCAGGCCCACGCCTGCATACTCAGGAAAAAAGAGAAAAATAATAGTACAATCTTGTGTCGTTTGCTGATAACCATATGTTTAGTAATAATTGAATAAAGGAACTAACCTTAGACCATTTAAAACGACACAGGTTTAGCAAGTATTGTACCTATTTTTAATTTATAATACAATTTAATGATGCGCCTGGGGGCGATAGTTGGTTACAATTTTCTGCCAGGTTTCCATCATGGATTTAGAGCCTATGAAAATGGGCACGCGCTGGTGCAGCTGCGCGGGCTTCAGCTCCAGCAGGCGTTGCCGCCCGTTTGCCATAGATACGCCGCCGGCTTTTTCCATGATGAACGACATGGGGTTGCACTCATAGCACAGCCGTAAACGGCCGGAGGAATACTTGCCGAAAGCCGGGTACATGAAAATGCCGCCCTGTATAAGCGTACGGTGTATTTCCGCTACCATGCAGCCCACAAAGCGGTGGCGGTACAGCTTATCGCGCTCGTTACGGGCCAGGAAGTGGTCAATGGCCGCGCGGATGCTGTTTTCATACATATAGTAGTACCCGATGTTCACCGAAAAAATATCGCTTTCAGCGGGGCATTTGAGGTTGGGGTGCGACAGGCAGAACTCTCCTATGGAGGGGTCCAGCGTAAAGCCCTGCACGCTGCGGCGCGTGGCGTACACCAGCATGGTGGACGAGCCGTAAATAATATACCCGGCCGCTATCTGCTGGGTGCCCGGCTGCAGAAAATCTTCCAGCTCGCAACGGCTGCCCAGCGGGCTTAAACGCCGGTACACGGAAAAGATGGTGCCTATGGAAACGTTTACATCTATATTACTGGAGCCGTCCAGGGGATCCAGCAAAACAACATATTTTGAGTTCCTGGAATGCTCATCGTCAAACGCAATAAAGGTTTCATTTTCCTCAGATGCCATGCCGCAGCAGTAAATGCTGGTTTGAAGGGAGTTGATGAACTGGTCGTTGGCAAATTCATCCAGCTTTTTTACAGACTCGCCCTGTACGTTGGTTTTTCCTACTTCGCCCAGTATATCGGCAATACCGGCCTTGTTCACTTCTACATTCACCCGTTTGGCGGCCAGGCCTATATCGCGTAATAACCCCGATAGCTGGCCCGTAGCGCCGGGGTAATTCCTGAGCTCCTGGATGGTAAATTCATCTAAGGTCATCACCTTTTGCTTGCTGTTCATATGGTTATTGATTTTTTGGGTATTAACGAATATAAACTAAAATAGTTCTATTTTAACGGAACTGTCATTTCCTGCCAAACATATTTTAAAACAATTTCAAAGTTGCCGTAATTTGCCGGAACTTTTTTTAACAGAAGACATTTTACCTTATGAAGGTTTTCAAGTTTGGCGGAGCAAGTTTAGAAAGTATTGAACGTATACATAAAGTAGGCGCCATTGTGCAGTCGTTCCCGGATGACAAGCTGCTGATTGTTATATCTGCCATGGGCAAAACAACCAACGAGCTGGAGAAGGTGGCCCAGAACTTCTTTTTGCGGAAAAGGGAAATAGCCGCACAGCTTTTATATAATATAGAGCAGGCCCATATGGAAACTGCCGCTGCCCTGCTGGGCAACCGCGAGCATCCCGTATTTCAGCAGCTGCAGCAGTTTTTTACAGAGGCGGAATGGACGTTGGGCGAAAAGCCCCTGCGCACCTTTGATTACTATTACGACCAGCTGGTGGGCCTGGGCGAGCTGCTGAGCACCGCCATTGTAAGCGCCTGGTTTAACCAATCCGGCATCCAGAACACCTGGATAGATGTACGCGATGTTTTCCGCACCGATGATAATTTCCGCGATGCCAATATCGACTGGGCAGCTACACAGCGCAATGTTACCGAAAAGGTGCTGCCCCTGTTCAATACCACCAACATAGTAATAGCCCAGGGCTTTATCGGCAGCACAGACCAGAATGAAAGCGTAACGCTGGGCCGCGAAGGCAGCGACTACTCCGCTGCTGTTTTTGCCAACATGCTCGACGCCGAAAGCCAAACCATCTGGAAAGATGTGGAAGGGCTCAAAAATGCCGATCCCAAGCTGTTTCCCAACACCATTAACATACCCGAGATCAGCTACAGCGAAGTAATTGAAATGGCCTACTACGGGGCGCAGGTTATTCACCCCAAAACCATAAAGCCCCTGCAAAACAAGCAGATACCGCTATATGTAAAATCGTTCCTGAACAAAGACCTTCCCGGCACTGTTATAAAGGAAGAAGCAGACCATACGCAGCTGCCGCCTATTATTGTGCTGAAGCAGAACCAGGTGCTTATTACGGTTACTTCCCGCGACTATGCTTTTATCACGGAAGATAAGATCAGTGATATATATGACATATTCCACGGCCTTAAAATAAAAATCAATCTTATGCAGAATGCAGCCATCAGCTTTTCCTGCTGTATTGATAATAACCCGGAAAAGATAGAGCTGCTCATAAAGGCCATGCACCAGGATTTTAAGCTATCGTACAACGAATCACTGCAATTGCTTACCATGCGCTATTACCAGGATGGGCTGCTGGATGAGCTGTGCAATGGCAAAACCATTTTACTGGAGCAGCGCTCACATACGACCGTACAAAGAATTTTAAAGTAAAACACTGCCGCTCACCCACACCCCCTGGCTGTAACTTATTGTAAATGAGTGCGTGCGTCCCGTAAATTGTGCATTACGTCACATTTTATATTTCCGCGTGCAACCTTTCTTTATCTTGCTCGTCTTTAGAATAAAGCAGTAATAAAAAATGAAAAAGGTCATCCTCCTCCTAATGTTCTGTGTGATCGTGCTGGCATTATGCAGCTGGGGAAACCGCCTTGCAAAGTCATCTGATGTGGATAAAGTAGAGCTGCGCCCCGACATGGTGCCTTTTTACCTGGTTACCTCCGGCATACAGCAGTTTTTCATACACCCAAAACAAAACAACAGCGCATGCCGCAATAATGCATGCCGCAATAGCTGAACTGTAGGCATTTTCTAAAACCGTCAATAAATATTAAATATTTCATGCCGCCGCTGTTCCGTCGCAGCAGCGGGCCAATCTGGTAATATGAACAGGATTAGTATTACAGGGCTTTTTATGCTCTTTACACTGAGCGCATGGGCCCAAACCGTTAAACAAGGGAAAATAACAACCCGCATCACAGACCCCAACCGCCAGCCCATGGGTTTTGCCAACGTGCTTGTACGCAACGTAAAGGACAGCATACTGGTAAAAGGCGAGCTGAGTGATGAACAGGGCAACTGCACCATTAACAATATACCTTACGGTCATTACTATATACAGTGTACGCTCATGGGCTACGCCCCCACCACCAGCAAGGCCTTCACCATTGATGCTAATCACCCGGCCCTTTCCTTACCCGCTATTATACTTACAAAACAAACCAGGGAGCTGCAGGCCATTAATGTAACCGCACAAAAACCCTTTATTGAGCACAGCGCCGGCAAAACCACGCTGAACGTGGAAAGCAGCGTATCTTCCGCAGGGCAGAACGCGCTGGACCTGCTGCGCAAAGCGCCCGGTGTTACCGTAGATAAAGATGACAACGTTGTAATAAAAGGCAACCAGGGCGTAACGGTAATGATAGACGGCAAGCTCACTTACCTTTCCGGCGACCAGCTGGCTAACCTGCTGAAAAGCACGCCTGCCGAAACCATTTCGCAGATAGAGATCATCACCACCCCGGGCGCCAAGTACGACGCGGCCGGCAACAGCGGCATCATTAACATTAAAACCAAAAAAGGACAGCTCACCGGCGTTAACGGCACCCTTAATGCCAGCATGGGCCAGGGCTTTTATCCTAATTTCAATGGAGGCGGCAATATTAACTGGCGCACCACCAAATTCAACCTGTTTGGCAATTACAACAATGGCAACCGCCGCTTTTTTACCCTGCGGCAGCTATGGCGTAATATTAATACGCCCGATGATCCCATGCTGTTTTTCCAGGATATTTTCCAGCGCAACCAGTTTACGAACAGCACCTATAAAGCCGGTGTGGACTACTTCATCAGCAAGCAGCACACCATAGGCGTGCTGGTAAACGGGTATAACAACGCTTTCCGCAACAGCATTTACAGCGCTACCGATATAGGCAAACAAACCGGAGAGGTAGACTCTGTGCTGAACACCCTTACCACCAACAATAATCATTTCAATAATGTGGCCGTGAACCTGAACTATAAAGGGCAGCTTGATACCAGCGGTACAGAGATCAGCATGGATGCGGATTATGCCCGGTTTAAGAACAACCGCCGCCTGAACCTGTACGACAGCCTGTACGACCGGCACCAGGAAACGGTGCGCGACCCGCACGCCATCCGCAACCAGGGCAATACCACCGTAACCATTAAAAGCATTAAGGCCGACCTGGTGCTGCCCCTGAACAAACAATCCAAAATAGAGGCCGGCGTAAAAGCCAGCTTTGTGGAAACGGATAATGGGCTTCGCTACGACTCGCTGAAAGGCAAGGAATATGTGTATGCCCCCTCCCAGAGCGACCGCTTTATTTATAAAGAGAATATACTGGCCGCCTACAGCACCTACAAGCTGCAATGGCGCAAGTGGGATGTGCAGGCCGGCCTGCGCCTGGAAAAAACCATTTCTGAAGGCCACTCCATAAGCCTGGGCAGCAAGATAAAGCGCAGCTATCTCGACTTCTTCCCCAGCCTGGCCACCGACTATAAATTAAGTGAAGATCACAAAATCGGTCTGTCCTATTCCCGCCGTATTGACCGCCCGGGTTACAACGGGTTAAACCCCTTCCTGTTTTTCCTGGATAAGTATACCTATGCCCAGGGTAACCCCTACCTGAGGCCCGAGTACACGGACAATACAGAGCTGTCGTACACCTTTAAGCAAAAGTATATTCTCACCCTGGGCTATTCCTATACCCGGGATGTAATTGATGAAATACTGACCCAGAACGACAGCACCAAGATTACCCTGAGCACCAACGTGAACTACAACAACCGGAAGAATTACAACCTGACGCTTACGCTGCCCTTTGACGTTACCAAATGGTGGAATACCAGCAATACGCTGAATATGTATTACATCTCGTACGACCTGCAAACCTATGGCCTGAATGTGCAAACCAACAAGCTGGCCTGCTATTTTAACACCACCAACACCTTTACCCTGCCCTATGATATGAAGGCCGAGGTAGGCGGCTACTACTCTTCTCCCTTTATAGAAGGCATATTCAGGGGCAAAGCGCAGTACGATATAAACCTGGGCCTGCAAAAGCAGCTGATGCGTAAAAACCTTACGGTGAAGCTCAACGCCGCCAACCTGATACGCCGCGGCAACGAGTTCCTGGGATATGCGCAGTACCAGAATGTAGACACGCGCATCCACAATACCTGGAACTCGCCGGTGTACACGGTTTCCATCAGCTACCGTTTTGGCAACAGCAATATTAAAGCTGCCCGGGAACGCCAAACCGGCAATACAAACGAGCTGCAGCGCGCGGGAAACTGAGTCAATTACGAATTACGAATTACGAATGGGGTGTGGCCGTAGAGCGGGTCTGTTCTTAGTAGCGGGAAGTGCATTTGAAGGATAGTGAAGTGAATGTTAACAGAGAGATTACCCGGTTTATAGCATTATAGGTTCTTAATCAGCCGGTGGTTGCCGGCAATAAGTGGGATAATATATTACAGGCTGCTTACCGCCGTTCTCAGCCCGTAATAAATCGCTCGTTTAATATGAATGCACTTACCGCCATTCGTGGGTTCATTTCAACCAAAGTCCTGCATTTTGAATGCAGGACTTTTTTATTGCCTTTTATCACCCTGCCAATTCTTGTTTCAACAGATATTCCAGTACAGAAGGCCCTTTTCCGCTGCACTCAATTCGTAATTCGTAATTGGTAACTGCCTGCCCTTCCTGCCACTCCCCCTCCTTCGCTGCATTCAATTCGTAATTCCTAATTGATAATTCGTAATTATTTTCTCCCTCTTTGTACGTATTTTTCCGGAAATCTCTGTCCTATATGGTAAAAGGGGGAAAATCTACGTTTCTATCATCCCGCGCGCGCTATGAACAATGTGAATATTACAGAGTGGCAGCATCAGATTGCACGTTACGGAAATGAGCAGGCTTTCGCGGAGCTGTTCCGGCATTTTTATGACCGGCTGCTGCGGTTTTGCCTGCAATATGTACAGGCCCGCGAAGCCGCCGAAGAAATCGTGTCCGACGTATTTGTAAAGGTTTGGAACCGCCGGGAAGCCCTGGAGGGCGTTCACAACCTGGAAGTGTATCTTTTTGTGGCTATCAAAAACCACTCGCTGAACTATTTACAGCAATACTCCAACTTACGTGTTACACCACTTACAGATAACGGCTTATCGCAGCTTACCAGCCCTGTAGATCCCGAACGGGAAATGGAGTGGAAAGAGCTGCTGTTTAAAATGGACCAGGAGGTAGACCGCCTGCCTGACCAGTGCCGCAAAGTTTTTAAGCTCATAAAGGAAGAAGGCTTCAAGTATAAGGAGGTGGCGGAGATCCTGAACATATCGCCACGCACCGTGGAAACACAGCTGGTGCGCGCCATGCGCCGCCTGAATGAAGCAATAGGCCCTTACCTGCCCAATAACAGGGAAGGCGGAAAAAAAATTTTTCCCTTGTAAGTAATTCACCTTTTTCAACCTGTCCTCTCCATTACAACAGCTCCAACTTATGAACGACGAATTATTTGTTTTACTCATCTCCAGGAAACTGGCAGGCGAAGCCACGGCGCAGGAACTGCAGGAACTGGAAGCCCTGTTGCAGGCACATGCAGCGTTACGGGAGCGTGCTGCCATCCTGCAAAAACATTTTACGGAATCGCATTATTATTCATCCTCCAATACGGAACAGGCCCTGCAACGCACACTGCAAAAGCTGCAGCTCCCGGAACAACCTGTTGCCGTACAGGCGCCCGTTGCCGCGCGGCGCAGGCGCAGGGCATTGCTGCGTACCCTGCTCATCGGATCGGCCGCAGCCGCCGCCGTAGTACTGGTGCTTTACATAACCGGTACACGGCAACGCGCGCGGCCGGTGAAGCAAATAGCCGCCGTGCTGCCAGATACCGCCCAGTGGATGAAACGGCAGAACGGCAAAGCCACCAAAGCAGTGATAGAGCTGACGGACGGCAGTAAAATATGGCTGAATGCCGACAGCCGACTTAACTATCCCGAAGTATTTGCCAACACCTCCCGCGAAGTGTATCTCGAAGGCGAAGCATTTTTTGACGTAGCCAATGATACCCGCCGGCCTTTCATCATTCACCTGCGTAAAGGCACCATACAGGTGCTGGGCACCTCTTTTAACATACGCGCGTATGAGAATGAGCCGGTGCAAACATCCGTAACTACCGGAAAGGTGGCGTTCATTCCCTTGTATGAAAACAACCAGCGCAGGCCCGATACCTTTTTGATTACGCCGGATGTAAAAGTCACCTATGCGCAAAACACCGGCAAGGTAGTAAAAGAAGCCACCACCAGCGCCGACGACAGGGCCTGGACAGAAGGGCGCCTGGTTTTCAAGAATGCCACGCTCGAAGCTATTGGCGCAGAGCTGGAACGCACCTTTGGAAAGAAAGTAGCATTTCTCTCCGATGCGCCGCGCCAATACCGCCTTACCGGCTCTTTCCAGCACAACTCATTGCAGGATATCATGTATTACCTGGCCAGGTCAAGGGCCTTCCATTATGAGATTACCGACAGCACACTTTTAATCAGTGAGTAATAAACCAAAGAAAACAATTGTTCATTATTTAAACCAAAGATCCACGCTATGAAAGAAAGACCTCTACAAGGTTCCCTTTTGTCCGCTTTCCGTTCATGGTGCTTTCCAATTGTCATTTGCATGGCTTTACTGAGCATGCTGGACCTTAAAGCACAGGTTGCGCTTGCATATGGCATGCCGCCTCCGGGTGGCATGCAGCAGGTAAAAACTACAGGCAGTAATCCGCTGAGCAGCCGCATTAGCCTGCAGGTGAAAAATGAAAACCTGGATCAGGTGCTCGAAAAAATTGAGCAGCAGACCTCCTATGTATTTGTGTACTCAAACGACATTATTAAAACCGCGCAGCGCGTAAGCCTGGATGTAAAGGATAAGCAGCTGTCGGAAGTGCTGCCCATGCTGCTTTCGCCGTTGAACGTAAGCTATGAGCTTATCAGCAATAAGATCATACTGCGCCAGGGCACCGAGCCGGCCGCCGAATTCCGGCAGCAGGAAACCGTTACCATCAGCGGCTATGTGCTGGATGAAAAAGGCGACGGCATTCCCGGCGTAAACGTTCGCCTGAAAAATACCAGCACCGGTACCACTACGAGGGAAGACGGTTTTTTTACGCTAAAGATCCCCAGTGGGCAAGCCAATGGTACCTTGGTATGCTCGTCCATTGGCTTCGTTACAAAGGAAGTGGGGATCAACAGCCGTACCAGCATTAACGTAATACTGGACGCCGAGTCAAAAGACCTGGGCGAGATTGTGGTAACAGCTTACACTACGCAAAAGAAAGCGCAGGTAACAGCCGCCATCAGCACTGTGGCTACCAAAGACATTACCAGCCGCCCGGCTGCCAACATGTTCCAGGCATTACAGGGGCTGGCGCCTAACCTTACCATACAGCAGAACACCGCGGAACCCGGCGCTGCGCTCAACCTGAATATCCGTGGGGTGGGCAGCTTAACCGGCAATGCGCCGCTGGTTATTATAGATGGTGTACAGGCAGGCAGCACTGGCTTGCAGAACCTGAACCCGTACGATGTGGAAAGCATTTCCGTGCTGAAGGATGCCGCATCTTCCGCCATCTACGGCTCACAGGCCGCCAATGGCGTGATATACATCACTACCAAAAGAGGTAAGAAAGATGAGAAGCCCAGCGTACAGTACAACGGTATGTACGGCCTGCAAACGCCTACTACCCTGCCCCGGCAGGTAGAAGCCTGGCAGTACATGACCATGAAAAATGAGGCGCTGGTAAACTCCGGTAAAACGCCGCAGTTCTCCTCCGACGAAATACAGTACTGGCATAACCGCGGCTCGTACCCGGCCATGCTGCATGAGCTGATACGCAACACCACGCCGCAGCAGAACCACAGCCTGAGCGTGACCGGCGGCGGCAAAAGCAGCAGCTACCTGATTTCCCTGGGCTATGTTAACCAGGGCAATATGCTGCAGAACTCCTGGCTGCCAAGCGACCAGAAGTTCTATTACAAACGCTATAATGCGCGCGCCAATATAGGCATAGACGTTAGCAAGTATGTAAAGGTGGCCGCCAACCTGGCCTACACCAAATCATACACCCGCACCCACCCGTTTGATATGGGCATTATGATGCGCGACGCCATGCGCGTTCCCCGCATTTATCCCGTAAAAGACTCCCTGGGCAACTGGGTGGTGCCTTCCCTTACCAGCAACAGCATATTTGCGCAGCTGGCGGAAGGCGGCTATAAAATGAACGAGCAGGATAACCTGATGGGCGGTATTGATGTAACCATTACGCCCATTAACCACTTCAAGCTGAACTTTAACGCCTCCGGCGTGTACAACATCAATAACGAAATAAGCCGCATTAATACATTCACCTACGCGCCTTACTACACTACGGCCGCACCGCCGCAGTACGATGAGCTGCACAGCCGGGACTTCAAAGACTTAAGCACCAACGTGTATGCCACTGCCGAGTATGAGAACACTTTTGACAAGCATTACGTAAAAGCCCAGGTAGGCGCCCGCAGCGATGCTATTAACGAAGGGTACGGCCTGCGCGCCGACCGTTTCGGCACCACTAACCTGGATAACGACTGGGCCATTGGCGGCGGCTACCGCCCCAAGCCCGACGGCACTTTTGACTATGGCAGCATAGGGGATTACAATGATATTGTGAACCCCAACCTGTATGCGCTTAACTCCCTGTTCGGCCGTTTGAACTACGCGTATAACGACCGTTACCTGGCAGAGTTCACCTGGCGTTACGACGGCTCTTCCAAGCTGGCCCCCGGCCACCGCTGGCAGTTCTTCCCGGCCTTCTCACTGGGCTGGCGTATCACCGAAGAAGATTTTATGCAGTATGTAAAGGATAATATCGGCAATGTGAAATTCCGCTTCTCTTACGGACAGGTGGGTAACTCCAACATCGGCGGCTTTAACTACCTGGCGCGGGTAACGCTGAACCAGGGTTATTATTCCTTTAACAACAGCCCGGTAACCGGCGCCACCTTCAGCACCTATAACGACCTGCTGCAGTGGGAAATTTCGGCCATGACCAACTACGGTATAGATGCGGATTTCTTCAAAGGTGCGCTTACCGCCTCCTTTGACTATTTTAACAAAAATACTTCCGGCATATACCTGTTCCAAACCGTGCCCGGCACCGCCGGTACCGCGGCCCCGCTGGAAAACGTGGGTAAGGTAAACAACAAGGGCTGGGAGCTGGCATTAACCTACCGCCTCACCACCGGCAAGTTTAACCATGCCTTTGGCTTTAACCTGGCGGATAACCTGAATAAGGTGGTAGCCTTTGGCCAGGAGTCGATCCGCGGCTCCGACTTCTCTTACATTATTAAGGAAGGCTTCCCCATCTCCTCTTATTACGGTTATAAGTCTAACGGCCTTTACCAGAACCTGGACGATATCAAGAACGCGCCTAAAGTGCCGTTTGCCTACAACCAGCAGGTAATGCCCGGCGACATCCGGTATGTAGACCGTAACGGCGATGGCGTAATAGACGCAGACGACCGCTATGTTTTTGGCAATCCTTTCCCACGTTATACATTTGGCTTTACCTACAACGTTACCTGGCACGGGTTTGACCTGAACATGTTCTGGCAGGGTGTGGGCAAGCGCTCCCAGTTCCTGCGCGGCGATATTGTGGAAGCTTTCCATAATAACGAAGACCACGCCTTTGTGCAGCACCTGGATCGCTGGACGCCCACCAACCCGGACGCCACTTATCCGCGCCTGACCATTGGTACCGCAGATGCCAACAATTTCGCTTACTCCGATTACTGGATGTTTGACACCAAATACCTGCGCCTCAAAAACCTGCAGTTAGGCTACACCCTGCCAAAAGCAGTAACGCAAACGGTTAATATTGAGAGCGCCCGTATTTACTTTACCGGCCAGAACCTGATCACTATTATGCCTAAACGTTTCCGCGAGCTGGGAATGGATCCTGAGTTCACACAGTTTGATGACAAGCTGAATTTTTCAAACTACAACCCGATTGCCGGACGTAACTATCCCAATGCCGCTACGTTTGCGGTTGGGGTGGATGTGAAATTCTGATGTAGGTACAAAAACAAAAATCAATGAAAAAAACACTCATCATAGCACTTTGCGCAATTGGGCTGTTTTCCTGCCGGAAGCTGGACCAGCCTATTACGCGCGACTTTACGGAAACGGCCTACTGGCGTAATGAGCAGGATGCGCTGGACGCCCTCTCTGCCTGCTACGAGCATTTATCCAAAACAGATTATTTCTTTGGCGATAATGGCCTGAGCGACGATGCCTATGTAAACGGCACCGGCTTCCAGAACGTAACAGCCATTGCAAACGGCGGGTATGATCCCTCCAATGGGCGCGTAACCGACACCTGGAGCTATTATTACACCACCATTCGCCGTTGTAATACTTTAACGGAAAACATTGACAAGGTACCGGCGCTGGACAGCACCGTAAAGCATCGCATCACAGCGGAAGCGCGTTTTATCCGCGCCTACGCCTACTTTCAGCTGGCCACCTGGTACGGCGATGTGCCTTTTTTCACCAATGTGATCTCTATAGACGACTCCCGCACAATTGCACGCACCGATAAAAATACCGTGCTGCAGTTTGTGCTCAGCGAGCTGAATGCGATCCGCGCCGACCTGCCGGTAAATAACTATTCCGGTACCGGCGGCTATGCCGATAAGGACAAAGGCCGCGTTACCCGTGGCGCCGCTATTGCCCTGAGCGCCCGCGTGCATTTGTACAACGGGCAGTGGCAGGATGTTGTGAACGACTGCGAGCAGCTGATCAACAAAACAGACAACGGCGCCTATGGCCTCATGGACAACTACGCCGGCATTTTTACCGTAGGCAATGAGTATAACAAGGAAGTGATACTGGACCTGCAGTACGGCGGCGGCCGCACCTACGATGTGCTGCGCAGCTTTATGCCGCAAACCGTAGCCCTGCTCAGAAGCGTGCTGGTACCCACGCAGGACCTGGTAGATGATTACATTATGCTGAATGGCAAAGGCATTAAAGAAACCGGCTCGGGCTACAGCGAGAGCGATCCGTACAGCAACCGCGATCCCCGCTTTAACGCCACCATCCTGCATCACGGCTCTACGGTAACCGACTTTAACGGCGCGGTGCAAACCATTCTCACACAGCCCGGCTCTGACCCGGCCACCAATACCGTGGACGACCAGGGCGCCTCTCCTACCGGTTACTATTTTTATAAATACTACGACCGTACCGCCACCAATTACCAGTCGGGCCTGAACCTCATCCTCATCCGCTACGCCGATGTATTGCTGATGTATGCAGAAGCCAAGAACGAGCTGGGACAGCTGGATGCCGGCGTATGGAACAACACCATCCGCGCGCTGCGCGTACGGGCCGGCTTTACCGATGCCGGCGCCACGGAATTTAACGCCGCCTGGACCCAGGACCAGCTGCGTACAATTGTACGCCGCGAACGGCGTTCCGAGCTGGCCTTTGAAGGGCTGCGTGTGTACGACATCCGCCGCTGGAAAATTGCCGACCAGGTGCTGAGCAAACCGGTAAGGGGCATAAAAGTTACCTCCGGTGCTTTCAATAAGGATCCCAATGGCTATATCATTGTGGCTACCCGCACCTTCACAAATCCAAAGCACTACCTGTGGCCGGTGCCCACATTTGAACGCGATCAAAACAAAAATCTGTCACAAAACCAGGGATGGTAAAACTATTAACGATCTTAAAATTCCCGTATATGCTTAAACGTTTAGCTGTTATAACCGCCGCATTGCCCATCGTAACTTCCCTGTTCCTGGGCAGCTGCAAAAAGGACGATTACAAACTGAACACCAATATTAAACCGGTAGAGCACCTGAGCGCACCGGCCGACAATAAATTTGTGAAGCTGCAGCCCGCCACCAGCGCCACTGTTAGCTTTGAGTGGGACCAGGCCCGCGCGGAAGACGGCTCCCTGGTGCTGTATGAAGTAGCCTTTGACAAAGAAGACGGCGATTTTTCACAGCCCATTGCCAAATACACTTCCGATGGCGGCGGCGTGCAAAACAAGCTTACCCTCTCCCACAAAGACCTGAACAGCATTGCCAACAATGCCGGCATACCTGCACTGGGAACCGGTAAAATTAAATGGACCGTGCTGGCCGCCAAAGGCTATAACGTACAAAAGGCTGCGGAAACCCGTACCCTGGAAGTAGAACGGCCCAACGGCTTTGCGGAAATACCCGTGGATGTATTCCTGACCGGCAGCGCCACCGAAGGCGGCGACGATCTTTCCAAAGCCCTGCACATGAAAAGCATCACCGCCGGCGTATTTGAAATTTACACTTCGCTGAAAGACGGTACCTACAAGTTTGTAGACCACAACAGCGGCACGCCCGCCACCTATTCTTTAGACGGCGCAGTGCTGAAAGAAGGCGGGGAAAGCACACAAACCGGCACCAAGGTGTACCGCATACGGCTCGACTTTAACAACACTACCGCTACCGTAACGGAGATAACCGGTATGGGGCTGTGGTTTGCGCCGGATAACAAAATACTGTTTGATCTTACCTATGCAGGCAACGGCACCTTTGTAGCCAGCAACCAGGTAATTACTTTTAAACAGGAGTCATGGGGCCGCGATGAGCGCTACAAGTTCCGCATGAATGTGAAGGCGGCAGACGGCACTACCGGTGAGGAATGGATGGGCAGCTCCAATGCCGACAACTCCCGTCCTACCGCCGCCACACCGCTCAGTTTCTGGCAGCTTTATCCCATTGCCAATAACGACCAGTGGAACTACTGCTATAAGTTTATGACGGAAGTAGATACCAATGCCTGTGATGTGAAAGTGTATTTCTATACAGATAAGCCTTATACGCATGAAGTGATTGTGCTGTAAAGCGCGTTTCAAAAACATTTAAAACAAGCTCATGATCTCATTACAACGTTTGCTGGCGCCCTGCATGCTGCTGTTGTCCGTTACCTGGGTTTCCTGCCTGAAGGAGCCTGTGGATGACGGTCCCGGCCCCGGTGCAGGCAAAGCCACCTATAAGTTCGACTGGACGGCTATTACCGACTCTGCGCAGGCATCGCTTGTTGGTAATTTCTATAACAGCAATGAAAAGTATTTCAATAAGAACAACGCCGGCGACCTTACCTTTAACTACTGGCCCCAGGCCCACGCGCTGGATGTGCTTACAGACGGTTACCTGCGTACGAACAACGCCGACATTAAAACCCGTATGACCGACCTGCTGGACGGCGTAAAGGCCAAGAACGGCAACACCTACATCAATCATTTTTATGATGATATGGAGTGGATGGCGCTTGCCTGCCTGCGCGCTTATGAAGCCACCGGCGACAACCGTTTCAAAACCGTGGCCCAGGAGCTGTGGAGTGATATTAAAGGCGGCTGGGACGATGTATGGGGCGGCGGCATTCACTGGAATAAAGACAAGTCAAAGAACTACAAAAATACGCCCGCCAATGCGCCCGCAGCCATTATTGCCGCCCGCATGTACGGCGTAACGCAGGACCCTGCGGATCTTGACTGGGCTAAAAAAATATACCAGTGGGAAAAAACCACGCTCACCGATCCGGCCTCCGGCCTGGTATACGATGGCATTAACCAGGATGGCAGCGGCCAGGTAAACAAAGACTGGAAGTTCACCTATAACCAGGGCGTGTTCATAGGTGCAGCAGTGGAGCTGTATAAGCTAACCGGCGAGCAGGCGTATATAAACGATGCGCTGCGTACAGCCAACAACTCCCTGGGCGGCGACTTTACCAAAAACAACATCCTGAAGGATGAAGGCCAGGGCGACGGTGGCCTTTTCAAAGGCATACTGGTACGCTACCTGATGCTGCTGATCACCGACGGTGACCTGAACAGCACAGACAAAACGAAGTTTGCCAACTTCCTGCAGCTGAATGCAGAAACCCTGTGGCTGCAGGGTACTGCCCGCCCGGAGGTGCTGTTCAGCACCAACTGGACCAGCATACTCACCAATCCTGACCTTACCACGCAGCTAAGCGGCACCATGGTGCTGGAAGCTGCCGCCAGGCTCAGGGAAATGGAGCTGATCGATTAAATGTGCAGATATGCAAATGTGCAGATGTGCAGATGATAAGTGTGCGAATACAGAAATGTGCATATAAGATGCAGATGTGCATATTTGAATAATGTGTAAATGTGCAGGTGTGCCAATGGCTCATAGCCAGGCATTCATCTGCACATTTGCATATCTGCACATCTGCACATTCCAACACTTTTGTCTGTTGGCACATCCGTTCAGTGTTTTCGTCCTTCGGTAATGGTTTTTCATACGTTTATGCAGTAATAACCGCCTTTTTTACGATTTTTGAAATCGCATGAGCCGGTTGTTACTGCATATTTTATTCTGGGTAGTGTACCTGCTGCAGGACTCTTTACTGGAATTCCTGTGGGTAGGCCCTGCCATATCGCAGGTGCCGGAAGACAAACGTTTTGTAATGGCGCTGCAGGCCGCCATTGCGGCAGGCATTCCCAAAATGGTGTTTGTATATTTCCTGCTGGGCGTATTTGTAGACAGAATACTGGAAGGCGCCCGCATATGGGTAGAAACCATCAAGATAGTGGTGCTGCTGGCCGTTGTAATTGTGCTGTACCGGGCCGCTTTTTATTATTTCGTGTACCCGCATGTGTACAGCGGCATGTTAACACGTTCGCCCCTGTTCAATCCCAGCAGCCTGCTGGTAGCTGTTATGGATTTTGGATTTGTGGGCGGCACTGCCGTTACCCTGCACCTGCTGCGCAAACAGCTTACCAGCAAAGAACGGGAAAAGAACCTGGTAAAAGAAAAACTGGAAACGGAGCTTAAGTTCCTGCGCAACCAAACCAACCCGCACTTTTTATTCAATACGTTAAATAATATTTATGTGCTGGCCCGCAAGAAATCGGACCTCACGGCGGAAATTGTAATGAAGCTTTCCAAGCTGCTGCGCTTTATGCTGTATGAAACCGGCAAGCCTTTTATAACAGTAGCCGAAGAAATAAAAATGCTGGATGATTACCTGGAGCTGGAAAAGATCCGCTATGACGAACGGCTTACCATTACCTTTGAAAAGGATATTGATAACGGCGCCTGCCCCATAGCGCCTTTGCTGCTGCTGCCTTTTGTGGAGAACGCATTTAAGCATGGCGTTAGCGAGTCGCGCTTTGACTCTTTTATCTATATTCATATCAGCCTGCGGCAAAGCCGCCTTACCTTCCTGATAGAAAATACCAAGGAGAACGGCAGCATACAACCGGTAACGGATAACATAGGGTTAGGGAATGTGCGCCGCCAGCTGGAGCTGATGTATAAAGATTACCGGCTGGATGTAGCCGACCAGCACAGCCGCTTTAAAGTACACCTTACCATAAACCTGGATAGCCATGCAAAAATATAGCTGTCTTATTGTAGAAGACGAGCCCCTGGCCGCCGAAGTACTGAGCGATTATATTCAGCAGGTGCCTTTCCTGCAGCTGCAGGGCATTTGCAGCGACGCTATTTATGCCATGGAAATACTGCAAAAAGAAAAGATAGATGTAGTGTTCCTGGATATTCATTTGCCCAAGCTCAAGGGAATGGATTTTGTAAAAGCGCTTTCAGCGCCGCCGCAGATTATTATTACCACTGCTTACCAGGAGTACGCCCTGCAGGGCTATGAGCTGAATGTGGTAGATTACCTGCTGAAACCTATTGAGTTCAGCCGCTTCCTGATGGCGGTAAATAAAGTAAAGAAGCCCGTAAATGCTTTTCCACCGGCTGCCGGCGCAGCAGCGCCTGAAAGGCAATACCTGTTCTTTAACGTAAGCAAAAAAATGGTAAAGGTGTACCTGGATGAAATCCTGTACATCGAAAGCCTGAAAGAATACATCCGCATTGTTACGCGGGACAAAACCATTCTTACCAAATTCCAGCTGGGGCAGATAGAGGAGCTGCTGGCCAGGAACAACTTCCTGCGGGTGCACCGTTCCTTTATTGTATCTAAAGAAAAGATAGACG
Source organism: Chitinophaga sp. (assembly GCF_035761305.1). Lineage (GTDB taxonomy): Bacteria > Bacteroidota > Bacteroidia > Chitinophagales > Chitinophagaceae > Chitinophaga. Next base: position 68,450 of record NZ_DASTRI010000286.1, read on the forward strand.
CCTTTACTGCAACAGATGTGGAGATCAATGGCAAGTGCATTCCCATTGGCCGCAGCTATAAAGAGCTGGTAATGCGGGTGCTGGAGCAGTAACCGTTTACAACCAACCACCGGCGGTTTGCAACCTACCAATGCCTTTCTGCCGTTGCTGTATACTGTATATAGCCGCTGAAACCTCCCCTGCTGATTTTACAACAGCCCTTTTCGCTTCCTGTTTACATTTGATGTGAATTCAGCCAAAACGTATGTCCCGGCTCCTTCCGCCACAAAAGGTTACAACAATAGTTATACATATCTATCGTTAAACGGGAACCATGTTTTAAACAAACGAACAATTGTATGTCAGCGTATTCTGTAGCATCCCGCGTAAATGCTGTTTTACGCACCGGTTTAATAGCCGGTACTTTAGACATCCTTACCGCTATTATCGTGTATGCATTTATTATGGGCAAAGTTACCCCGGTGCGGCTGCTACAGGGCGTTGCCAGCGGCGTATTTGGCATGCGGGCCTTTACAGGCGGCATAGCCATGGCCCTCACCGGCCTTGTTTTCCATTATGCCATTGCGCTGATAGTTACAACAGTGTATTACCTGTTGTACCCCCGCCTGCCCTTTTTACATAAACAATGGGTGCTGAGCGGCGTATTATTCGGTACAGTGGTATGGCTGGTAATGAACCTGGCCGTGCTGCCCCTCTCCAATTTTCCGCAGGCGCCCCTGCGCTGGGCGCCTGCGCTTTCAGGCATGGCCATTATTATTGTAATGATAGGTTTGCCCGTAGCATACAGGGCGCGGCGCTGATGTGCAGATGAATGATCTGCTATTATTCCCATTTGCACATTCACATTTTATACAACGCAATGCATCAATTCATTTACACCTGAATTTGCATTTGCACACCTTCCTATTCGCACACATTTTCATCTGCACATCTCCATATCTGCACATTTGCATTATTTTATCAGCTGCATCATTTGCTGTATCAGCTGCATCATAGCGGTGGGGTATACGCCCAAACCCAGCAGCAGCACCACCAGCATCCCCAGGGTAATGTTGCCTGCCAGCGGCAGGGAAGGCTTAATGAATATACGTTTATCCGTTTCAGTGGTGCGGAACATGGCCGTTACTACCCGCATGTAATAATATAAGCCAATTACGCTGTTGATCACCAGCATCAGCAACAGCAGCCAATGATGGCCGTCGGCCCCTGCCATTACAATATAGAACTTGCCTATAAAACCGGCCGTAAGCGGAATGCCGGCCAGGGATAGCAGCATTACGGTAAACACCAGCGCCACCCAGGGATAGCGCCAGAACAGGCCCCGGTAATCGGCTACTGTTTCCGCGTCCTGCACGCTGCTGCTCATTACTATGAGCACGCCAAAAGCGCCAATGCTGGTCGGGAAATAAGCAACCAGGTAAAAGGCAATGGCTTCCAGCCCCGACTGCGCGCCGCTCAGGAAGGCCACCAGCAAATAGCCCAGGTGCGCAATGGATGAATAGGCCAGCATACGTTTGATGTTCTGCTGGGTAAGGGCCAGCCAGTTACCCACAAACATAGAGGCGCTGGCAATAATAGCCATGATCCACCACAGCATGTTATAATCGCGCCCGCCAATATCCTGGTAAAAGCGGATCAGCACCACCAGCACGCCGCCTTTGGAAATAGTAGCTACAAACGCAGCTACCGGCAGCGGCGCGCCTTCATAAATATCCGGCGCCCACATATGAAAAGGCACTATGCCCAGCTTAAACCCGATGCCTATAAGCATAAGCCCGAAACCGGCTATCACCGGCAGCGGAAAAGTACCGGCCTGGCGCAGGTAGGCGCCTATGCCGGGAAAATCCATATGCCCGGTAAAGCCGTACACCAATGCCATTCCAAACAATAAAAAGGCAGAGGACAGCGCTGCCAGTATCAGGTATTTAATACCCGCTTCGTCCGAGCGCTGGCGCGCCCGCAGGTAGGCAATAAGGCCGTACAGGCTGATGCTGAGCATTTCCAGCCCCAGGAAAAACGACATAAAATGCCGGCTGATCACCAGCACCAGCGCACCGGCCGTAGCCAGCAACAGCAGCAGGTAATATTCTTCCTTCCTTTCTTCCCGCTCTTCAAAATAGTCGTAGGATAACAGCACAATGATCAGCCCCGAGCCTACAATGGCGCCGCTGTTGAACAGCGCAAACATATCTATTACCACCAGGGGCGCTATGATATGCGGCAGCAGCCTGGCAACAGGCACTACCGACATCAGCGCCAGCGCGTAAGCCGCCAGCGTTACAAAATACACCAGCCGGTGATTGCGCCAGATGGCTACCAACAGCATACACAATACGGCTGCACCGCAGATATTGAATAAAGGACCGAGAGCAAGGAGATCATTGAATGTCATAATAACACAGTTGGGAATTACGAATTTGTCAATTATGAATTACGAAACGCGAAGCGTTCATGAACGCCTTTGAAATTTAGATAGGATGGTGAATAATTAAATGCTGCGAACGTTCGTGCAGGTGAGCACTATCTTCGGCAGCGTCCCGTTTCTTATAGCCGGCGCTTACTTTTATTATTTAATTACAAATAACGAATCCGTTACCGGTGCTGCCCGCGTATTATTCGCATCCGGGCTGGTAGTCGCTTCGGGCCCCGTAATTCGCAATTCGTAATTCGTAATTGTCTTTATCACCGGCTGCGGGTAAACGCCCAGGAAAAGTATCACAGCTATCAGCGGCGTAACAATCAGCCATTCCCGCAGGCGCAGGTCAGGCAGCGCATACTGCCTTTCCGTTTGCCCGAAGAATACCTTTTGCATAATGCGCAGTGAGTACACGGTGGCTATTACCAGGCCAATGGTGGCCAGTATGGTAAACACCTGGCTGGCCTGCCAGCTGCCCAGCAATATCAAAAACTCCGCTACAAAATTTCCCAGCCCGGGTAAGCCCAGCGACGCCATTACAAACACCATGGTTACCGTGCCCATAGCCGGCATGGCGGTCCATAAGCCGCCCATGCGGGCCAGTGCCCGGGTGTGCATGCGTTCATACAGCAAGCCCGCTATTATGAACAATGCGCCGGTGCTGATGCCGTGCGCAATCATCTGCATTACCACGCCTTTGTAGGCCAGCTCGTTAAAAGCAAAAGCCCCCAGCAGCACAAAGCCCATATGGCTTACGCTGGTATAGGCAATCAGCCGTTTCAGATCGGGCTGCGAATAGGCCAGCTGTCCGCCGTACAGTATACCGGCCACGCCCAGCAGCATGGCCCAGGGTGCAAAGCCCTGAGCCACTGCCGGAAAAAGGGGTAACACAAAACGCAGGATGCCATATGCCCCCGTTTTTAATAATAGCCCGGCCAGTATTACGCTGCCGGCCGTGGGGGCTTCGGTGTGCGCATCCGGCAGCCAGGTATGAAAAGGAATGGCCGGCAGTTTTACCATAAAGGCTGCCAGGAAACCCAGCATCAGCCATTGCGCGGTAGCGCGCTGCATAGGGGTGTTCAGCAGGTAAAAATAATCGAACGTATATACGCCGGTGTTAGCGGCATGGGTAAAGTACAAGCCCAGTATAGCCAGCAGCATCAGCAATCCGCCGGCCTGGGTAAAAATGAAAAATTTATAGGCCGCATATTCGCGCCGTTCATGCCCCCATATGCCTATCAGAAAGTACATGGGTATTAACATCACCTCCCAGAAAAAGTAGAACAGGAACAGGTCCATGGTAAGGAAAACACCGGCAATGCCGGCTATTACAAACAGCAGGTTAAAATGGAAGAACCCTACCCGGAAGGTTATTTCACGCCACGATATAAGCACGGATAAAGCGCCCAGTAAAAAGGTAAGCGCCAGCATCACCAGGCTTAACCCGTCAACAGCCAGGTGCAGGCTAATGCCGAAATGCGGTATCCAGGGCTGCTGCCAGTTATACAGCCAGCGATCAGGGGGAACATTACCGGCGGCGCTGATTACCCATATGCCGGCTACCAGCGCCAGGCTGCCCAACAGGCTTACCAGCGCTATCCAGCGGCAGAGCGCTGTGCTCCTGGCTGCCAGCAGCCAGGAAAGCAAAGCGCCCAACATGGGTATTAGTATGATGTATAACAAGACCATTGGTGTATGAGTTTAGTGCTATTTTTTTCTATACAGATACCCGCCATATAAGCACGCTTAATATCACCACTGCGCCCAGCACCACCCCCATTATATACCAGCGCAGTATGCCGCTTTGGGTACGGGAAAGCACATCATGGCACCACTCTGTGATACGCGTTACGGCAGTGTATATACGATCTATCATATCGCGCCGGTTCATGCGGGCAGTGCGTACGAACGGCCGTACCACCAGCATATTGTAAAAGCCGTCAAAGGCCCAGCCGCTGAACCACAGGCGGCGCAGCCAGCGCATAAAAGGCATTTGTGAAAAACGCACCATCCCGTCGGGCTTTTGCACTACCCACGTCCAGGCAATGTAAATACCCGTGAAGGTAAGCCCCGCTGCCAGCAGCTGTGAGGTCCATTCCAACGCAACGGACTCCTGCTGCAGCTGTACGGCGGGCAGCACCTGCTGCAGCCAGCTGCTGAACAGGGTTACATGCCCCAGCGTATGCGGCAGCTCAACAAAACCGGCCAGTGTGCTGCATGCGGCCAGTATGTACAGGGGTATCATCATACGGTTGCCGGGCGTATGCGCCGTATGATGCGTGGCAGGCGCGCCGTAAAAGGTAAGAAACACCATACGGAAGGTGTACATGGCTGTAAGGAAAGCGCCGGCAATGGCTGCTATCCAGTAAAATGTATGTCCCTGTACCGACGACCAGGCCAGCCACACAATCTGGTCTTTGCTGTAAAAACCGGAGGTTACGAATGGTATGGCCGACAGTGACGCAGCGCCAATGAGGAATGTCCAGAACACGGCGGGCAGCTGCTTACGGAGGCCCCCCATTTTAAACATATCCTGCTCATGGTGCATGGCTACTATTACCGCGCCCGCTCCCATGAACAACAGGGCTTTAAAAAAGGCATGCGTTACAAAATGGAAGATAGCGGCCGACCAAGCGCCCACCCCCAATGCCAGGAACATATATCCTATCTGGCTGATGGTGGAATAGGCCAGCACCCGCTTAATGTCTGTTTGCACCAATGCGCTGCAGCCGGCCAGCAACAGGGTAACGGCGCCTATAACGGCTACGCCTGTTTGCGCGGCGGGGGCCAGCGTAAACAATACATGCATACGGGCAACCAGGTAAACACCTGCGGTAACCATGGTGGCGGCATGTATAAGCGCGCTAACGGGCGTAGGGCCGGCCATGGCGTCGGGCAGCCAGGTTTGCAGCGGCAGCTGGGCCGATTTACCTACCGCCCCGCCCAGCAGCAAAAAGGCAATAAGCACAATAATAGCGTTGCCGGTGGTCCATATTTCAGGCGCATGCGCCAGTATTTGCGGTATCTGTAATGTGCCGGTGTGCTGAAACAGCATGAACAGCGCAATGGCCATAGCGGTGTCGCCTACACGCGTCACAATAAATGCTTTACGTGCTGCATAGCCGTTGGCAGGATCTTTATACCAGAAACCTATGAGCAGGTAGCTGCACAGGCCTACCCCCTCCCATCCGAAATACAGCAGCACCAGGTTATCGGCCAGCACCAGCAGCAGCATGGCGCCAACAAAAAGGTTCATGCAGGCAAAAAAACGGGTGTAGTCCGCATCATCCGCCATGTAACCGGTAGAATATACATGAATAAGAAAACCTACAAAAGTGATCACAAATACAAAAGCCAGCGACAGGGCATCCAGCCGCAGGTCAATACCCGCGCTGAAATTACCGGCCTGCATCCAGGTCCATAAATGCTGCACAATGCTGCTTTCACCGGACTGCACGAACGGGATGCCCAGCAGCAGGGTAATGGCTGCCGCTATACCTATACTTCCGCATGCAATTGCGGAAACCGCCCCCCTGCTGAAGGCGCGCCCGCCCAGTATGAGCACCAGCGCGGAAAAGAACGGTAATGCCGGTATAAGAGAAAGCATAAACGATGTTTTGTGTTTTAAAAATCTTCACCCTCTCATGCGGCTGGCCTCATCACTGTCCAGCGATTTCAGCTGGTGATACAGCTGCAGGATAAGCGCCAGCCCTACAGAAACTTCTGCGGCGGCCATGGCGAGTATGAACATGAACATTACCTGCCCGTCCGGCTGCGACCAGTGGGACGATGCCACAATAAAGGCCAGCCCCGCCGCGTTCAGCATAATTTCAACAGACAGCAGCATAAATATCATGTTCCGGCGTATGAGCATGCTGATGAGCCCAAGCACGAACAGGATGCCGGCCAGCGTCATACCCGCGGTTGTAGGATGTATGTTCATGATGCTTTGGTTTCAAAAAAACGGTGCGCAATTTTAGGTTTCTGCCTGCCTAAGTGGTAAGCGCCCACAATGCCGGCCATGAGCAGCATGGCGCTCAGCTCCACTGCCAGTATATAAGGGCCAAACAGACTGCGGCCCACTGCTTTCGGCTCTACCTGCTCAATGCCGCTTACCGGCGTATGGTTTTGCGCAATCAGGTACACCAGCTCTATAAGCAGCACGCAGCAAAACAGGGCAGGCACCAGCCACATGCCGGGCTTTAGCCACTGTTTTTCGAGGCGCGTGCTTTCCGGCCCCATGTTCAGCATCATCACAAAAAAGATGATGAGCACCATAATGGCCCCTGCATACACGATAACCTCCAGCGCGGCCATATACGGCGCGCCGTACAGGTAAAAGATCACGGCCACCGACAGCAGCGATACGATCAGGTATAGCAGCGCGTGCATAATATTAAACCGCGTAATTACCATTACGGTGGAAAAAACGGCAATAGCCGCCGCTATGTAAAATGCAATGCCCATAGTAATTGATTTTAGCGCCTTTACGGCAACAGGCTTTTAATGTCTACCGGCGGCTCCTCATGTTCCGCCTCTCCCTTGGCTTTGCCGCCTATGGCCATGCCGGCTACCTTGTAATAGTTATAGCCCGGGTATTTGCCCTGGCTGTTAATAAGCAAATGTTCCTTCTCATACACCAGGTTTTGCCGGTTGTATTCCGCCATTTCAAAATCGGGTAACAGTTGTATAGCGTAGGTAGGACAGGCCTCCTCACAAAAGCCGCAAAAGATGCAGCGCGAAAAGTTAATGCGGAAAAACTCCGGGTAGCGCCGCCCGTCCTCATCTTCAGTAGCCTGTAAAGAAATGCAGTCCACCGGGCAGGCGGCCGCGCACAGGTAACAACCCACACACCGCTCTCCCCCGTCAGGATCGCGGGTAAGCGCTATGCGGCCGCGCCACCGCGCAGGCAGCGGCGCCTTTTCTTCAGGGTACTGGTAGGTTTCCCTTTTATGGAACATGTGCAGAAAAACCAGCCACATGCTGCGCAACAGGCTAAACATAATTTGCAGTTTTAGATCAGTAATTTAATAGCCGCCGTTATCAGCAGGTTTAGCAGCGATAACGGGAACAATATCTTCCAGCCGTACTCCATTAGCTGATCATACCTGGGGCGCGGCATGGACGCCCGCAGCAATATGAACAGCAGGATAAATGCGAACGTTTTCAGTACAAACCAGATCACTGGCGGCAGAAAAGCAGGCCCCAGCCAGCCGCCGAAGTACAGCGTTACCACCATAGACGATATAAGGGTGATGCCCAGGTACTCGCCTATGAAGAACAGACCGAACTTCATACTGGAATATTCCGCGTGAAAGCCTGCCACCAGCTCGCTTTCCGCTTCCGGTATATCAAAAGGCAGGCGGTGCGTTTCTGCAATGCCTGCAATCAGGAAAATAAAAAAGCCTACACATTGCGGCAGTATAAACCAGCCGTTCTTTTGGGCCGTCACAATTTCGCCCAGGTTAAAAGAGCCGCTCAGGATAACCACGCCCATTAACGACAGGCCCATAAATACTTCATAGCTGATCATCTGCGAAGCGCCGCGCATAGCGCCCAGCAATGCATATTTGTTATTGGATGCCCAGCCGCCCAGCACAATGCTGTACACACCCATGGACGACATGGCCAGGAAGAACATTAATCCTACATTAAAATCCGCCACCACCGCGTTAGGACCAAACGGTATTACGGTAAAGCTCATGAGCACACTGGCCACCACCACTGCCGGCGCAAACACAAACACTACCTTGTCTGCAAACGGCGGGATCCAGTCTTCCTTAAAGAACAGCTTTATCGTATCGGCCAGCACAATCAGTACACCGAAAGGCCCGGCGCGGTTAGGACCGTAGCGGTCCTGCCAGAGTGCCAGCACCCTGCGTTCCAGCCAAATAAGGCCGGCAGCTGTATTCAGCAGTACAAACAGCACCACGCCAATAACTAACCAGTAATGTCCTGCGCTCATAAAAAAGAAGTTTTGAAGCTTTATAATCTTCCCAGCACCGGCATACCTGCTACCTCCACGCCGGGCAGGCCTGCCGGCAAGCCGGCCATGCCCTGCTGCACCGCCGGGTGCACCTTTACTGTAAACGTATAAGCATGCCCGTTAACCGCCAGCTGCAGCTGGTGCGACTCCGCTACCTGGTAGCGCTGCGCATCTTCGGGGCACAGTAAAATATAAGGGGCGGGCATACGTTCGGCTATGACCGGCGTATACACACTTAATTCATCCGATCCGAAAATGTGATATAAGGGTAATAGCAATAAATGCCCGGACAGCGGCACAAAATGTTCCGGCACATCTGTAAAGTAAGGCGCTGCACCAGTAGAGGGTGCTATCAGCCGCAGGCCGGGATCACCGTCATGCAGGGAGCCGCCCACTTCTGCCTGGAATTTGTTGACCGACTGTACCGAGTTCCAGCCCGGCCACCAGAAAAACGGGATCATGGAAGATGGCGGTTCCCCCCGGTAGCCCTCCATGGTAAAGGAAAGGGCCGTATCTACATCTTCCGGCGGCTTGGGCTCGCTTACATTTACATTCGCCAGCATGGCGGTGCGCCCGCTGTAGCGGTGCGGCTCACGCGGTATTTTTTGCCCGGCTATACGAAAATCCGCCGGCGGCGCCAGCTCCTCAATGCCTGCAAATACGGCATGCGTGCGGGCCAGGGCATGTGTTACATCGTCCAGCACCGTCAGCTGCTTTAAGCACGCATTACCGGTAACAGCGCCCAGCTGCAGCAGCCAGCGCCAGCTTTCCTGTACTGCGCTGCTGCCGGCAAACACCTGGAAGAAACGCTGCGCGCGCCCTTCATTATTTACCATTGTACCGTCCGACTCCGCAAAAGTGCCGGCCGGTAACAGCACCGTAGCTTTTTCTGCTGTGGCATTGTACAGATGATCCAGCAGCACCACCTCTTTACAATGTGCAAACAGCTGTTCGGCTGTTTGCCGGTCAAGGCGCCGGTACAGATCATTTTCCAGGATAATGAGGTTATCGGCTTCCCCGTGCAGCACCGCGTCCACCGCGGACTCCAGGCGGTGCCCGCCCAGCATTTCCAGCCCCAGCGTATTACATTCCGGCAGGGTAAGCACCAGCATGGCGTGCTTGCCCTGCTGCTGCAATGCCCAGCTGATGTTGGCGGCCTGCCGCATGGCGCCTTCGCTTCCACTGCCGTAACCGGCAATGATCAATGGCCTTGCTGAACCCTGCAGGCCGGCGGCAATTTCCTGCGCCAGCTGCTGCTCCTCAGCTGTTAAGCCGGTAATTACGGGAACAGGCGCTCCCAGCAGCTGGCTTACGGCAAAGCCTATACGGGCAATGTTTTCCGGCCCGGTATGCCAGGTCCGCGCCGCTATTTCATCCAGCCCCGTAGGCTGTACATTCAGTATATAGCAAGGCCCATGCTTGTCCTGCATTGCCTCGCGCACGGCCGCATCCTGCCAGGGCAGCACATGCGCGGTGTTCATGGCTTCCTGCGCCGGCTGCCGGCCTACGGCCTGCCTTACCGACAGCGCCATCATGGGTGCGGTGTTCAGCAGGTCTTCGCCCAGTATGAGCACCGCATCTGCCGTAGCTGCTTCCTGCATGGACGGTGTGCGTACAGGACCGTTACGCAATATCTTCAGCGCCTGCGTAGCCAGGTCCTGCTCTGTATCGGACATGCCCAGGTAAAAATAGTCAGGCCCCACCAGCTGCTGCAATGCAAAGTTTGATTCCAGCGATGCGCGCGGTGAGCCAATGCCAATGGTGCGCCCGGGCGTAAGCTTATCGCGCAGGTACTCCAATGCGGCATTATGGTCAATGGTGCGGTCTGTAAGGCCACGGATAGCTACCTGCCGTATGCGGTGGTCACTGTTCACAAACTCATACCCATAGCGGCCGCGGTCGCACAGGAAATAGCCGTTCACCGCGCCGTTATAACGGTTGCTGATCTGCCGCAGCGAGCCGTAACGCTCACTGGCAATAATGTTGCAGCCCAGGCTGCAGCCCTGACAAACAGAAGGCGCAGAGGTCATATCCCACTTACGGGTATAGTGCTGCTTTAATGTTTTATCTGTAAATACGCCGGTAGGGCATACTTCCGCCAGGTTGCCACTGAACACGCTTTCCAGCGTACCATCCTGGTGGCGGCCAAAATACACATGGTTGTGCGCGGCAAAAACATCCAGGTCTTTACCACCGGCAAAATCTTTATAAAAACGCACGCAGCGGTAGCACTGTATGCAGCGGTTCATTTCGTGGTTCAGGAAAGGGCCCAGGTACTGGTTTTTGTAAGTGCGCTTACTAAAGTGGTAATTGCGGTAGCTGTGGCCTGTCATTACCGTCATATCCTGCAGGTGGCAGGAGCCGCCTTCATCGCACACGGCGCAGTCATGCGGGTGGTTGGTCATCAGCCAGCCTATTACCTGCTCCCTGAAACGGGCGGCTTCCTGATCGCTTACGGATATACGCAGCTGGTCTTTCACCGGCTCCATGCACGACATAATGAGCTTGCCCTTGTTATCTTTTTCGTCCCTGAACGATTTTACGGCGCATTGCCGGCACGCGCCCACGGCGCCTAATGCCGGGTGCCAGCAGAAATAGGGGACGTCCAGGCCCAGCGACAGGCAGGTTTCCAGCAGGTTCTTGCCTTCTTTTACTTCGTATGACTTACCGTCAATGTGAATGATTGCCATAGGGACATTTTTTTTCGTGCACATGCTGTTCAAAATCTTCCCGGAAATATTTCAGCGCGCTTTGCAGGGGCTCCATAGCGCCGGGCGCCAGCGCGCAAAATGTGTTGCCGGGGCCCAGCAGCCGGGTATGCAGCTCCAGCTGCTCCAGGTCGTCTTCCGTACCTTCGCCCTGCTCCAGGGCATATAATATTTTTTCTGTCCACGGTAACCCTTCCCGGCAGGGCGTACAAAACCCGCAGGACTCCTGTGCAAAGAAATGCTCCAGGTTATGTACAAAGCCCACCGGGCAGGTATGGTCGTCCAGCACCACCATGGTGCCGGTGCCCAGGCGGCTGCCTGCCGCAGCGATAGCGGTAAAGTCCATGGGCGTGTCCAGGTGGTCTGCTGTTAAAAAATCGGTGGAAGCGCCGCCCGGCAGGGCGCCCCGGAAGCGGTAGCCGTTTTGCATGCCGCCGGCGTAATCATCCAGCAGCTCGCGCATGGTAACGCCCATAGGAAGCTCCCACGCGCCGGGCCGGTTAACGCGCCCGCTGACGCCGAATATTTTCGTACCCCCGTCGCCGGTACGGCTCAGCGACTGGAACCAGGCAGCGCCCTTGCTAACGATGTGGGGAATGAATGAAAGGGTTTCTACATTATTCACAATGGTAGGGCGGCCAAACAAACCGCTTACCTGCGGAAAGGGCGGCTTGGCGCGGGGCACGGCGCGCCTGCCTTCCAGGGAGTTTAGCAGGGCGGTTTCTTCACCGCACATATACCGGCCCACGCCGGTGTGCAGGTACATTTCAAGGGAAAAATCCTTACCGAGTATATTACTACCCAGGTAACCGGCGGCATAAGCTTCACTTAATGCCTTACGCATTACCTGTGCGGCCTCCTTATATGCCCAGCGCAGGAATACAAACGCAGTGGTGGCCTGTATGGCATAAGCTGAAATAAGCATGCCTTCTATGAGCTGGTGCGGGTTGCCTTCCAGCAGCCAGCGGTCTTTAAAGGTGCCTGGCTCCATTTCATCGGCATTGGCCACCAGGTATTTGGGGCCTTTTATATTCATGGGTACAAAGCTCCACTTCATTCCTGTGCTGAAACCTGCGCCGCCCCTGCCCCGCAGGTTGGCTTCTTTTACCAGCGCCGTTATATCCTGCGGCGCCATTTGAAATGCCTTGCGCAATGCCTGGTAGCCCCCCAGGGCTTCATAAGCCCTGAGGTCCAGCGACAAGCCGGGTTTAATATCCGATGTAAGCGGAGCCTCCATAGTTTTTATTTTTGAAATACTTCTTTACCGCATTTATTCATACTTATCCAATATCTGCCGTATCATGCCGGTATGCAGATCCCGGTACAGATCCTGGTCAACCATCAATGCCGGCGCATGATCACAGGTGCCCAGGCAGGCATTGGGCAGCAGGGTAAAACGCCCGTCGGGCGTGGTTTGCCCGTAGCGGATCTGCAGCAGCGACATCAGCTCTTCTTTTATTTGTTCGTAGCCCATTACCCAACAGCTGATGCTGTCGCACACCAGTATCACATGCCTGCCTACCGGCTGCCGGAATATGAGGTTGTAGAAAGTAGCTACGCTGTCTACTTCATCGGCGCTCATATCCAGTAAGGCGGCAATGTCTTCCACGTTTTCGTCAGATACCCACCGGCGCTGCTCCTGCACTATCTTTAACGCCTCTATCACTGCTGCCTTTTTTACCGGCACCAGCGCTGCTTCGTGCGTTATCTTCGTTATTTCTGTTTCTGTAAGCATATGCTATCTATTGTATTCGCTTACTAGCTTACTACTACGCTCCAATCCATCTGCACATCTGCACATCTGCATATCCGCACATCTACCGGTCTATGTCTGCCAGCACATAGTCCATACCGCCCAGGATAGACAGCAGGTCGGCTACTGTATAGCTGCGGCTGATGTAAGGCACCATCTGCATATGCGCAAACGATGGCGTGCGTACGCGCACCCGGTAAGGCGATGTGTTGCCGTCGCTGATAAGGTAATAGCTGTTCCAGCCCTTGGTAGCTTCTATGCAGCTCATGGCTTCACCAGCCGGTATTACCGGTCCCCAGCTAACATTCAGGAAGTGGTGGATGAGCGTTTCAATATCATGCATGGTATGCTGCTTCTCCGGCGGGGTGGCCAGCGGGTGGTGCGACTTAAATTCTCCTGCCGGCATATGTTCCAGGCATTGTTCTACAATGCGCAGGCTCTGGCGCATTTCTTCCACGCGCACACGGGCACGGTCGTAACAGTCGCCGTTAACGGCTGTAGGTACTTCAAATGCAAAATTCTCATAACCGCTGTAGGGGCGCATTTTACGCATATCCCACTCCAGGCCGCAGGCGCGCAGGCCGGGGCCGGTAACGCCCCATTCAATGGCTTCTTCCAGCGTATAAATGCCAATGCCCACGGTACGCGCTTTGAACAGGGCATTTTTCATCACCATATTATCATACTCGCGCAGCTTGGGCGGAAAATAGCGGATAAATTCGCGCACCAGCTTATCCCATCCATTGGGCAGGTCCTGGGCCACGCCGCCAATGCGGAACCAGTTAGGATGCATGCGGCCCCCGCAAATGGCTTCTATGATCTCGAATACGCGCTCACGGTCGGTGAACATGTAAAACACCGGCGACAGCTGCCCCACATCCTGCGCAAAGGTGCCGTACCATACCAGGTGGCTGGCTATACGAAAAAGCTCGCACAGCATAACGCGTATCACCTGCGCGCGCAGCGGCACCTCAATACCGGCCAGCTTTTCCACGGCCAGCAGGTAGCCCAGGTTGTTCATAACGCCGCCCAGGTAATCAATACGGTCGGTATAGGGAATATAGGTGTGCCACGACTGCCGCTCGCCCATTTTTTCAGCGCCGCGGTGGTGAAAGCCGATGTCCGGCACGGCATCTAAAATATCTTCCCCGTCCAGCTGTAAAATAATGCGCAGCACGCCGTGCGTACCGGGGTGCTGCGGGCCTATGTTCAGGAACATAAAATCAGCATCGTCGCTGTGCCGCTTCAGGCCCCACTCTTCGGGGTTAAACTGCAGCGCGGCCTGCTCTTTATCCATTTTATCATCAAACAGCTTAAAAGGCCCCATTTCGGTGGCGCGGGCAGGATGCTCCTTGCGCAGGGGATGCCCCTGCCAGGTGGGGGGCATTAAAATACGTTTCAGCAAAGGATGCCCGTTAAAACGGATGCCGAACATATCATACACCTCCCGTTCATACCAGTTGGCGGCGGGCCAAACGTGCGTGATGCTAGGCAGGGAAGGATATTCGCCCCGCAGGCCTGTTTTCAGGCGCAGGAAAGCATTGCGTTCAAAGGAGAACACGTGGTACACCACGGTAAAGTCAAAAGGAATATGGCCGTTCTGCGACCTTTTAAACGCACGCTCGTCAATGGCCGTAAGGTCATAGAGCATGCGGTAAGGCTGTGTAATGTCTGATTTCAGGTATTGCAGCACGGCCACCAGCTTTTCCTGCGGCACCCAAAAGGTGGGCATGCCGTCGCAGGTTACCTGCGGTTCGCAGGTTTGCGCTCCAAAACGGGTGTCCAGCGCGGTTTTAATATCATCTGTTGCGCCCGTCATATTTCATCCGGTGTTTTAAATTGTGTCATCTGCTGGCGTTTTTCGTAGAGCACGTCTTTCATGGCCGGTTTTTCGGGTTTTATTACGCCCTGCTCCCCTATCATCCAGCTAAGGGGCCGTATTTCCGTTCCCACCGCATCGCGCAGCATTACCAGGCCGTGCATGAATGCATCCGGGCGGGGCGGGCAGCCCGGTACATATACATCAACAGGCAAAAATTTATCAACGCCCTGTACTACGCTGTAGATGTCGTACATGCCGCCGGAGTTGGCGCACGAGCCCATGGAAATTACCCAGCGCGGCTCCATCATCTGCTCATACAGGCGTTTGATAATGGGCGCCATTTTAATGAATACGGTGCCGGCGATGATCATTACATCTGCTTCGCGGGGCGTGCCGCGTATCACTTCTGCGCCAAAACGCGCCAGGTCATACTTAGGCGTCATGGAAGTGGCCATTTCCACAAAACAGCACGACAGCCCAAAATGAAACGGCCACATGGAGTTTTTGCGGCCCCAGGCCAGCAGCCGGTCTACAGAGCTTAGCACCATGCTTTGCTGCATCACCTGTTCCAGTGATGTGTTACCGGCTACTTTGCCGGCCTGATCCTGTGTGTTTGTTAACCACCAACCCATGTTTAATTACGAATTACGGATTATCAATTACGAATGCGGAGCGGTGCATTGCCTGTTCTGCTCTGCGGAAAATGCCTCTGAAAATTAACTGCGATATGAATAATTAAAATGCAGCGGTTATTAGTATGTGCTGGACAAAGCGCCGCCACACTGCATGCCAGGCGGCATTCAGCAATCAATTAAATGGTGAATAGGAAAATTTGTAATTACGAATATCAATACAACTTTCATGCTGTTACACACCGATGAAAAGCTACATTTCCATCATTCGTAATTCGTAATTGATAATTCGTAATTGACTGCGCCAGTCTTTCTGTTAGATCCGTGGAGTGAATAAATACCGTTCTTTTTTTCAGATAGTCCGATATAATTGTAACGATACTTTCCTGTGGTGTTAATGAGCCGGTTGCGGCGGCGGCAATGGCATGCTCACCGTGGTTTTGCTGCTGCGCCGCAGCTTCCTGTACGCCCTTAATATCCGTTTGCCGTCCGGCCCGAAATCCAGCGCGCCGTTGCGCCATTCGTAAATAAGCACTACCAGTAAAATGAAAATAAATACGCTTACGCCTATATAACCTGCCCATCCCAGCTCGTCAAACGCAATGACCCATGAGATAATGAAAACAGTTTCAATATCAAAGATCACAAACAACATGGCAATAAGGTAAAATTGAGAAGGGAAACGCAGGCGTGCAGAGCCTGTAGAGAGAATGCCGGATTCATAGGCCTCACCGGTAGCACGGTCTTTATGCCGCTGCCCCAGTACATAAGACAGCCCCAGTATGGCAATAACCAGTGCCAATACAATAGCCCCAAAAACAACAAAGGGCCAAACGGGAGCCGTTTCAGTAACTGATGCTTTCAAGTGTCAACGCCCTCCAAGCGAGCTTTAAAAGTCAGTCTGTTAATCTGTCAAAAAAACTACATGCTACGTTCCGCTATTCCTGTCGCCTGTTCATATATTAATTGCTAACCGGCAGGCGAAGATCTCTTACGGTGAAGAATATGTGATATGAATTTACAAAAAAAATATAATCCAAACATCAATTGATTCCAGATTTACGATTTTAGATGTATAACCGCCTTTAAGCTGCGTTCATAGCACCTGCAACCGTAAATCTGTGCCATGGTAAATCACGTGTGTGTACCGCTGATGTAGCTTTCCAGGTTGTTGATAATGTAGCGCTGCTCATCGATTATAAACTTCACCACATCACCGATAGAGATCAATCCTATTAAACGTTGCTGCTCATCCGTTACAGGCAGGTGGCGGATGCGTTTATCCGTCATCTTTACCATACAGTCTTCAATAGAGTCATTTTCGCAAACGGTGATGGGCCGTTCCGTCATGATCTCGCGGATAGTGGTTTCTTTGGACGCCCTTCCTTTCAGGATCACCCTGCGGGCATAGTCACGTTCTGAGAAAACGCCGAGGAATTTGCCCTGGTCGTCAACGACCATTAAAGCGCCCACATTCCTGTCTACCAGTACTTTCAGCGCTTCAAACACGCTGCTGTCGGGATTAATGGAGTATACTGCATGACCCTTGGCCTGCAGGATATTACGTACAGTTCCCATAACGAGGCCTTTTAAAAATGAAGAAATATGAAAAACCAGTTATTGTAAGTTAAGGTTTTTATACTGAAAAATCAAGGCAGCCACGGCAGCGGTATATTGTAACCGGTTTTATTGTCCGGAAGCGGACAGCCCTGTTGCAAAATCGCACATTCCATCTGCTTACCGGTATGGTAGCGCATTGATTTTCACCGCCTCCCAACTATGGCACCTTGTTAGCTGAACCCTTTCCGCTTTCCTAACAAATAAGCCGCGCGCCATGTTCAGCCACTATTACAAAACAGGTTTCAGGAATCTGCTCCGCAACAGGACACATTTCTTTGTAAACATTACAGGTTTGGCAATAGGGTTCAGCGCCTTTCTGCTGATATTCCTGGTGCTGGCGTTTGAACAAAGCTTTGATAACTTTCACCCGGGGAAAGACCGCATTTACCGGGTGATAAGGGAAAAAAGCAACAACCCTACAGCCCGTGACTATCGCACAGGCGTGCCTTTCCCTGTTACCGGCGCGTTACGCACCGACCTGCCGCAGCTGGAAACCACGGCGGCTCAACAAAACCTATTCCAGTGTTTTTGCCCCGCTGATGGATGATGGCCCTACCTGGTGAAGGTCAAACACCACAATTTCGTTATTGCCTTTTTTAAGCCAGCCTGCAGGGCAATACAGGCGGTTTTGCGGGCCTATGTCCCAGTAGCGGCCCAGGTTATGCCCGTTCACCCAAATGATGCCTTTTTTAAGCCGGGTAAAATCAATATAGGTATCGCCTACACGCGACAGCTTAAAGGTGGCTTTAAAGAACTGCCCGGGTTTGGCGGTGGTGCCGCTGGTGGCATGCAGCCCCTGTATGTACTTTTCCGTCATGGGCAGGCCAAACACATCCCAGCTCATAAGCGTCATGCCGTTCAGCGTAACGCGGTCGGTAATGCCTTTGCGGTCTATAATGTGCTGGGCAAAGTTAATGCGGCCCATTCCTTCTACCAGTATTTCCAGCACCGGCTCCTTTACATCGGTTTTGGGCAGCTCAAAGGTATTTTCGCCCAGGCGGCGGTCCAGCTTACCCATATATTGCCCGTTCAGGTAAATGGTGGCATAATCATGCAGGTCTGTGATCACCAGCTTGCCGCTTTTATGCCCTACCAGCCGGGTGCGGTACAGCATAAAGCCATAGTCCTGTCCGTAAGCTTCAAAGGGCTTTGGCTGCGCGGAGTGCACGGCTTCGGGCAGCTGCTCCCATATGCTGGTGAATGGTATGAGCGGCACCGCGGAAAAGCTTACTGTGGGTATGGGCGCAGGTATGCGGGGCAGCGCCTTATGCAGGTGGTTACCGATGATCCTGCGCAGCTCCATATATTTTTCCGTGGCTACGCCCTGCTCGCTGATAGGGGCGTCATAATCATAGCTGGTAAGGTCCGGCTCATAACCTTTGCCGCCGGAGTTGGCGCCGGCGGTAAAGCCAAAGTTGGTGCCGCCATGTATTACATACAGGTTAAAGGAACGCTCGTTATCCAGCAGGTACTTTACTTCGCGTAATATGCCTTCCTTATTGGGCCGGGCCCATTGCTCGCCCCAGTGGGTAAGCCAGCCGGGGTACGACTCGCTGCTGAAAACGGGCACACCCGGGTACAGGCTGGCCGCCAGGTTAAAGTCGGCGTCAGAACCACCGGAGTCCAGGCCAATAGCGGCGCCGGCTACGGTGCCTGCTTCCAGGTTAGGAACCGCCGGGCCATCTGCCGTATAAAAAGGTACGTTAATGCCGTTTTCTTCCCACAATGCTTTCAGGCGGTTCAGGTATGCCTTGTCGTTGCCATAGCTGCCGTACTCATTTTCCACCTGCACCATCAGTATAGGCCCGCCATTGGTTACCAGCAGCGGTTTTACCTGTGCCGACAACGCTTTTACATACCGCTCTACCGCCTCCATATACCGTGGGTCCATGCAGCGCACCTTAATATCCGGTGTGCGCAGCAGGTAAGGCGGCAGCCCGCCAAACTCCCATTCAGCGCATACATAGGGGCCGGGGCGCAGCAGCACCCACATGCCTTCCGCCTGCACCATTTTTATAAATTCGGCAACATTATGATTGGTGCTGCTGAAGTCAAAGGCGCCGGGCTCCTGCTCATGGTAGTTCCAAAACACGTAGGCGGCAATGGTATTACAGCCCATGGCCTTCGCCATTTGTATGCGGTGCTTCCAGTACTCCCGGGGAATGCGGGCAGGATGCATTTCTCCGCTGATGATCTGGAAGGGTTGGCTATCCAGTAAAAAATCTGTTTTTGAAAGCGCAAAGGTGTGCTTTTCCTGTGCGTAAGCGCCTTGCGTAAAGCAGCAGGCGATGAATAACAAATGGGCCAGTAAATGTATTCTCATTGCTCTTGTTAAAAAAGTCAGGGTCAAAGTTAACATTCTGAAAAAAGGATAGCAGGGTAAAACATGTAATGGTTAAAAACGTATAGACAAGAGCGAAAATAGTTGAAAAGAAGGGAAACGTTAAACGTTCCCCTTCTTTAATTCTTTTACAGCATAATCACAGGCGCGGGCGGTAAGCGCCATATAAGTGACAGATGGGTTCTGGCAGGCGGATGACGCCATGCACGAACCGTCTGTTATAAACACGTTCTTTACAGCGTGCACCTGGTTCCAGCGGTTGAGCACCGATGTTTTGGGATCGTGCCCCATACGCGCGGTGCCCATTTCGTGAATGCAGTGGCCCGGAGGCGGCATATCGTCATAGCTCCGCACGTTGGTTAAACCCGCTGCTTCCAGCATTTCGCGGGCGCTTGCCTGCATATCTTTACGCATGGCCAGCTCGTTTTCACGGAACTCGCAATCAATATCCAGGGTGGGCAAACCGTATTTATCTTTTTTGTCTTTGTTCAGCGTGGCCTTATTCTCATAATACGGCAGGCACTCGCCCCAGGAGCCAATGCCCATTGACCATTTGCCCGGCTCTGTTTGTGATGCTTTAAAGGCAGCGCCTACTCCTTCTGCACCGGTGCCGCGGCCGCGCCCCGCGCCGCCCTGGTAGCCAAAACCACGCACATAATCTTTCACTTTCGTGGCTTCGTTTACGTTACGGAACCGGGGTATATAAATGCCGTTGGGCCGGCGGCCGGCATTGTAATACTGGTCTTCAAAACCGTCAAACTCCCCATCGGCGCCTACGCCAAAGTGGTGATCCATCAGGTTATGGCCTACCTGTTCGCTGTCGTTACCCAGGCCGTTGGGAAAACGGTTGGAGGTGGAATGCAGCAGCACAAAGGCAGTGCCCAGTGTAGACGCGTTCAGGAAAATGATATTGGCATAATACTCCACGGTTTGCAGGGTATGCGCATCCAGCACACGTACGCCGGTGGCTTTGCCTTTTTGCTCATCATAAATTACTTCCGTTACAATACTATCCGGCCGCAGGGTCATGTTGCCGGTAGCTGCGGCAGCAGGCAGCGTAACGCCGTTGCTGCTGAAGTAGCCGGTAAAGGGGCAGCCCCTGTGGCACAGGTTGCGGAACTGGCAGGCGCGCCCATGCTGCATGGGTTTGGTGGCATGCGCTACGCGGCCTATAGTAATAATACGGTCGTTATACTTTTCTTTGATGCGGGCAGCTACGTGTTTTTCCAGGCAGTTCATTTCCATGGGCGGTAAAAACCTGCCGTCCGGCAGCTGTGGCAATCCTTCTGCCTGGCCGCTGATGCCGGCAAAGGTTTCCACGTAATCGTACCAGGGAGCAATGTCTTTATAGCGTATGGGCCAGTCAACCCCGTGCCCGTCTTTCATATTGGCTTCAAAATCCAGGTCGCTCCAGCGGTAGCACTGGCGGCCCCACATAAGGGACCGGCCGCCTACATGGTACCCGCGCAGCCAGTTAAAGGGCTTTATTTCATTGTAAGGATTTTCCTTATCGTTTACCCAATATTGTTTGGATGACTCATCGAAAGCGTAGCAGCGGCTTTGTATGGGATAATTTTCTCTCAGCTCATTGCTAAGCTGCAGGCGGTGCTTAAACTCCCAGGGGGCCATCATGGCTGTGGTATAGTCTTTAATATGCTGTACGTCGTTCCCCCTTTCCAGCACCAGTGTTTTCAGTCCTTTTTCGCACAGCTCCTTGGCGGCCCATCCCCCGCTGATGCCTGAACCTACAACAATTGCATCATAGGTATTGTCCTTTACGGCCTTAATGTTAAGATTCATAAGCTTCAATTACGAATTGGTTAATTACGAATTAACCAACCGTAACATTAATGTTGTGGTGAAAAATTATCCCTATAAATTACAAATGGTCAATTACAAATCAAACCTCGCCGTTACAGTTAACCATGTTATGCTGTTCACCATCGCGGCTAATTCGTAATTCGTAATTGACCAATTCGTAATTGACTTATATGTTTCCTTTCTTCATTTCCTTTACCGCGTAATCTACCGCACGGGCAGTAAGCGCCATGTAGGTAAGCGACGGGTTTACGCAGGCGGTAGATACCATGCAGGCGCCGTCTGTTACAAACACGTTCTTTACGGCGTGCATCTGGTTCCAGCTGTTAAGGATGGAGGTTTTAGGATCGCGTCCCATACGGGCGGTGCCCATTTCATGAATAGCCATACCGGGGTAAGAACCGTTATCAAAGGTGCGTATATCCTTGGCGCCGGCTGCTTCCAGCATTTCCGCCGCATCGTTCATCATATCTTTCCGCATCTTCATTTCATTTTCCTTGAACTCTGCATCAAACTTCAGCACCGGCTGTCCCCAGATGTCTTTTACGGAATTATCCAGCGTTACCTTGTTTTCCTCGTAGGGCAGGCACTCGCCAAAACCGCCCAGGCCCATGGTCCAGGTACCGGGTTCTGAGATGGCATCCTTAAAGTCCTTGCCTACACCCATTTCGGCAATGCCGCGCTGCCATCCGCTGCGGCTGGCGCCGCCCTGGTAGCCGAAGCCGCGCAGGTAATCGCGCTTGTCGCTGCCAATGTTGCGGTAGCGGGGTATGTAAATGCCGTTGGCGCGGCGGCCAAAGTAGTAGTGATCGTCAAAACCTTCCACAGTGCCGGATGCGCCGGTGCGGAAGTGGTGGTCCATCAGGTATTTGCCCAGTACGCCGCTGTCGTTGCCCAAACCATTGGGGAAGCGGTTCGACGTAGAGTTCATCAGCACAAAAGTAGAGCCCAGGGTAGAGCCGTTCACAAAAACGATCTTGGCGTAATACTCGGTCATTTCCTTGGTATGCGAGTCTATTACGCGTACGCCGGTGGCTTTGTTTTGCTTTTCATCATAAATGATGGAGTTCACAATAGAGTCGGGGCGCAGGGTAAGGTTACCGGTGGCCATTGCTGCAGGCAGGGTAGATGACTGCGTGCTGAAGTAAGCGCCAAACGGGCATCCGCGGCTGCACAGGTTACGGAACTGGCAGTTGGTACGGCCCGGCAGGGGCTTGGTAATGTTGGCCACACGGCCTATGGTCATAGTACGGCCTTTAAACTTCTCTTCTATCCTTTTCTTCACTTCCTTTTCCACGCAGTTCATGTCCATCGGCGGCATAAACTGTCCGTCCGGCAGCTGGGGCAGCCCTTCGGCCTGGCCGCTGATACCGGCAAAGCGCTCCACATAATCGTACCAGGGAGCTATATCCTTGTAGCGGATAGGCCAGTCTACGGCAATGCCGTCTTTCAGGTTGGCTTCAAAATCAAGGTCGCTCCAGCGGTACGACTGGCGGCCCCACATAATGGATTTACCGCCTACAATATCCGGGCGGTACCAGTCAAACCTTTTTACTTCGTTATACGGGCTGTCGCTGTCTTTTATCCAGAATTTTTCGTTATGCTCGCTGTAAGGGTAGTCGCGTTTCAGCTTGGGATGCGTTTCGCGCTGCTCGTTGGTAATACGGCCCCTGTGCTGAAATTCCCAGGGCGCTTTGGTGGCGGTATCATAATCCTTTACGTGCTCCAGCTTTTTACCACGGTCCAGCATCAGCACTTTCAAACCTTTTTCAGTAAGCTCTTTAGCGGCCCATCCGCCGCTTACGCCGGAACCGATCACAATTGCATCGTAGGTGTTCTGTTCCTTTGCCTTTATATTCAGATTCATGGAATTTTTACGTTTTGTAGTGAATACATTTACTGTTGGTTTTACATAGCCCAGGCCTTCTCGCCCTTCTTGTACGGGGTGCAGCCTTCATATTTACCAGGTACGGCCACATAGCGCAGGGCTTTGGTGGCGCCGGGTTCGGAGGTAAAGTAGCCTAACAGCGTAAGCTCTTTAATGAGCTGGAAATAATGCACAGGGTCTTCTTTCTTTTTGTTCTCACGTTTATTGTAGGCCACGCGCTCTTTATCTATTTCAGTGAGCAGGGCGGTCTTTTGATCGGCGGTGAGCTTAACAAAAGGCTTTTTGTACTGCTTGTTGCTGGCTTCATCTATCTTCTTCAGGCCGTCCAGCAATACCTGCTGGTCTTTCTGCTCATAGCAGTCGTTCATCATCATCACAATAAATTCGTCAACCTTGGCCGCCTTTGCACCTGGCGTATCGGTTTCCGGGATAATGGTTTCCGTAATTTCGGCTAACGCGGATTTGGTTTCCGGCGCGTTCAGGGCGTAGTTCTTAGGCGCGGAGCTTGTACAGCCTTCGAGGGCCGCTAACGTGGAAGCAGAAATGGCGCTGCCCATTAGCAGGGCAACGTTCTTAATAGCATCTCTTCTGTTCATAATGGTAAATTGATTTGACCTTTCGGCTCAAGTTTTGAAAAATATGGCAAAAAACAAACACCGTCCCTAAAATAATCAATAAGTGGATAATTATGTACTACAAAACGCGGTAACCGGCCGGCTATGATCATAAACGGTTGCAGATTAACAATATTATAACGTCCCGGGGGGAGATAAACAGCGCCTGAAAAGGGATGGCGGCAATAAAAAAGCGGCTGCCCCGGGAAAGAACAGCCGCTTCGCTATATACAATGTAGTACCGTTACATTATATACTTACCCTTATTATCTACCAGCACTACCGGCAGGCGGTGGTGCTTTTCAAAATAGTCGTAGGCGCTTTTCAGCTCTACCCAAAACTGCTGGGAGCTGTTATCCGTAAGGGATACGCCGCCCAGGTAGTCCATAGAGCGGGTATTACCGAATTTTACCGGGTAAACATGCACGGGTATGAAATCCTGCCCGGCATTTTTAGCGTTTACGGCCAGTATGTACACTTCCTCAATGTATTCGTCGGTTAAAGGAATGCAGCCAACAGTAAGGCAGCTGCCGTGTATATAGATCTCGCCGCCCGGTTTTTTAGGGTCGCTCAGTATCTTATCGGAATAATTGGGATAATTTAACCCCAGTGACAGGTGGTAGTTGCTGTTAGGATTAAAATCGTTGATGTAATAGAATCCTTCCGGCACCTGGCGGTCGCCTTCCTTACGTTTGGGGCCCATTTTGCCGGAAAGGGTACATACCCGGTAGGTTTTGAACAGGCGGAAGGTATCGGTCACGCTGTTCTTTACCCATACTTCCAGCTCACTATCCAGCTTAAAGGAACGTAAAAAAATATATTTGGCCGGGTAAGTAAGCCCTTTTTTCTCAAATTCCTTTTTCAGCGCTTCCTCCTTGTCCCGGTAGGCGGTGCCTACCTTGGGAAACAGCTTCTGGTTCTCCAGGAATGATTGCTGCGCCCATGCTGTTGACACGCTGCACACTAATAATACCGCTGCAATGATCCGCTTCATATATTTTTTAACAAAGTTTTATACCACATAAGTCCCGTTATCCCGGCTGGTGCCCCCTGCCGAACAGGTTAATATACGCCAGCAGGAATAATAATAATGCAAAAATAATATATATAACAATACCAATTTTGCGGTTGGTTAACCTCATTATATAATGCTCATGCCCCTGGTAAATGAGGTAGGCTGTAATGGATTGAAAAATTCCCCCCAGCAGGAACAAGATACCGAATATTGTTTGTGTACTCATAAAACAAACGTGCTAAAGTTGTGGATTATTGTCAAAATTACGGCAGGCCGGGCGCATGTGCAAGCAGCGGCATAAACAATAAGGGCCGGGGCGGCCAGAAGGAATGTAAAATCATAAATGTAAAATTTTAAATACTAAATGTAAAAGTAAAATGCCCCAAAACCAGGTACAGTAATGTATCAGGTGAGTTTTACTTTTACATTTTAGATTTTACATTTATGATTTTACATTCCTTCTGGCCGCCCCAGCCCGGTCCTGTTTCACAGATGGGATCAGAGGTTACCCCTGCGCGCCTGCTCTCTTTCTATTGACTCGAACAGCGCTTTAAAATTGCCTTTCCCAAAGGATTTGGCGCCTTTGCGTTGTATGATCTCAAAAAATACGGTAGGACGGTCCTGTATGGGTTTGGTGAATATCTGCAGCAGGTAGCCTTCCTCATCGCGGTCAACCAGGATGCCCAGCTCCCGCAGCGGGGCAATGTCTTCATCTATTTTGCCCACCCGCTCCAGCAGCTCATCATAATAAGAGGCCGGTACTGTGAGGAACTCCACGCCTCTGCGCTGCAGCTCGCTAACAGTATGGATAATGTCGTTGGTGGCAATGGCTACATGCTGTACGCCGGGGCCGCCGTAAAAATCCAGGTACTCCTCGATCTGCGATTTCTTTTTGCCTTCTGCCGGCTCGTTGATGGGAAATTTTACGCGGCCGTTGCCATTGCTCATTACCTTGCTCATGAGAGCGGAGTATTCCGTGGAAATATCCTTGTCGTCAAAGGAAATGAGGTTGTGAAAGCCCATGGCTTCGGCGTAAAAGTTTACCCAGGTGTTCATTTCGTTCCAGCCTACATTGCCCACGCAATGGTCAACATATTGTAAACCGGTTTCCGTGGGGTTATAGGCGGTTTTCCACTCCCTGTAACCCGGCAGGAAGAGGCCGTTGTAGTTCCGGCGCTCAACAAAAATGTGTACGGTATCGCCATAGGTGTGTATGCCGCTGCGCACCACTTCGCCATGCTCGTCTTTTTCCACTACCGGCTGCATAAAGGGGCGGGCGCCTCTTTTCACGGTTTCTTCAAAGGCCGCGCGGGCATCATCCACCCACAGCGCCAGCACTTTTACGCCATCCCCGTGCTTTTCAATGTGGTGGGAGATGTCGTTGCCGGGCTTTAATGGCGTGGTAAGCACAAAGCGCAGCTTGTTTTGTACCAGCACGTAAGAGGCGCGGTCCTTTACGCCGGTTTCAGGGCCGGCATAAGCTACCGACTGGAAGCCGAAGGCGGTTTTATAAAAGTGCGCGGCCTGCCTGGCATTGCCTACATAAAATTCAACATAATCGGTACCGTTCAGCGGTAAAAAGTCCTGTGCATTGGTGTTTGCTACAGGTGCGGTAGCTGTATGCATGTTTATGGATTTAGAAAGTTTTGGTGTATGTGATTGGTTTATGAATACATTCAATGAGGAATACCGTGTATAACACACGTTGCGGGCTTGTACACAATACCGTTGGAGTAATAGTCAGCAGTAACAGCCGGCATCAGGCGGCTAACGAATCCATGGCCAGAGTAGCCATTAAGAAGTAATATGAATGCAGGTTATGCATGAAATGGTTGCTAACGCAATTATACGAAGTATTTGGGAATTGAGCGGGATTATTTCATTTTCATTTGGGCGAAATAAGGATGATCGGGGTTGACAATCAGCTCCTGCCGCAGCGGATGGATGAGCACATCCATATCTTCCAGGGGAATGGCGCCCAGTAAGGGCTCGGAATTACCTGGCAACACCATGGCGCGGCAGGTAGTTTGGCGGTTCTTGAAACGCAGCTCCACCGGCGCTACCACATCACATTCAACAATGTGGCCGTTGGCCAGCTGCGCTTTTCCTTTCTCAACAACAGGCAGCTGCAGCTGTTCCTGTATGTTTTCATTGATAGCCAGCATATAGGAGCCGGTATCTACCAGCGCATTCACCCACATCCGTTTTACTTCATCCTGGTCCATATAGCCACGGCGGACTAATTCCAAATCTCCGCCATTTATAAGTTCTATTTCTGCGTAAACTAAACCCATAATCACAAATATAAGGATTTATAGCATTGATCATCTGACACAAAAAACCCGGGAAAGCGCTTTACCTTCCCGGGTCTTCTATCGTATATAAACATCTTTACGCCAGCTGCAGCTTATACAGCCGCTCATTAATATAATCAATCTCCTCTGCGCTCAGCTTTACATTAATGGCTTTGGCATTTTGTATGGCCTGGTTGGCATCGCGGGCGCCTACCAGGGCTACGGTAATGCCCGGGCGCTCAATGGTCCAGCGGATCACCAGCTGCGCCAGCGTAGCGTTTTTACTTTCCGCCATAGGCCGCAGCTCATCCAGGAAAGCATTAATGCGGTTAATGTTATCCGGCTGGTAAAAGCGGTTGCCTTCGCGGGTATCGCCTTCATTAAACTGGTGGCCGGGCTTTATTTTGCCCGTAAGAATGCCCCTTTGCAGCGGGCTGTAAGCCAGTATGCCTATCTTGTTTTCTATACAGTACGGCACCAGCTCTTTTTCAATACTTCTTTCCACCATGCTAAAGGGTACCTGGTTAGAGGCCAGCTTCACCACGTTGTTTGCTGCCTGCGTTTGCTCCACATTATAGTTGCAAACACCGGCCTCCCTTATTTTGCCCTGCTCCTTCAGGCGCAGTACGGCCTCATAGCTTTCTTCTATGGGCGTGGTTACATCCGGCCAGTGTATCTGCAGCAGGTCAATATAATCTGTGCCCAGCCTTTTAAGGCTGTTCTCACATTCTTCTATGATGCTTTCTTTGCCGGCATACTTATAAATGTCAATGTCTTTGCCGCTGTTGTCTTTGCTTTTAAAGGCCAGGGTACCTTTGGTCAGGTCCCACCGCATGCCGAACTTGGTGAGCAGCTGCAGCTTGTCGCGCTGCTGCCCTTTAATGGCTTCCCCTACGATCTCCTCACTCAATCCCTGCCCGTAAATAGGCGCGGTGTCAATAGACGTTACGCCGTGCTCAATAGCCGCATGAATGGCTTCCACCGCGTCTTTCCGCTCTGCGCCGCCCCACATCCAACCGCCAATGGCCCATGCGCCAAATGTAATGGCCGATACTTTTAAATTACTCTCTCCTAGTTGCCTGTATTCCATATGATGACTGATTTAGAAGGTACCAAAGATAAAAGTAAATAAAAGGCAAAGCAGGTATTTTTTTTGCTATTACTTTATATCTTTTTGAATAGCTGCGCATGATGGAAACAATACTGGAACAGGTAAGAGATTTTGCAGACCGTGCCCATGGCGAACAAACCCGCAAATACACGCCGGACCGCTACATTGTGCACCCCGTGCGGGTAATGGCGCTTTGCCGGAGCTATACAGCAGATGTGACCGTGCTCTCCGCAGCGCTGCTGCACGATGTGCTGGAAGATACCCCCGTTACCAAAGAAACCATTTACAACTTCCTGTTACCGATCATGGGCGATGGCAATGCAGTTAAAACCATTGAGCTGGTAGAGGCCCTCACAGATGTGTACGTAAAAGCCAGCTACCCGCATATGAACCGGCGGGCCCGCAAAGCCAGGGAGGCAGAGCGGCTGGCTCATACACCGACAGAAGCGCAAACCATTAAGTACGCGGATATTATCGACAACTCAACAGAAATAGCGCAGCAGGATCCCTCCTTTGCAAAAGTGTTCCTGCACGAAGCACAACAGCTGCTGCGCGTTATGACCGCAGGCAACCCGCAGCTGCGGCAGCAGGCGGTAGATACGGTAACACGGGCCAGGGAAATGCTGCAAAACCGGCCATAACAGCCGGTACATGAGGCCGTTTTAATGCAAGCATGTGCCTGTTACCGCAATAACCGGCCCGTTATTGCCCAAGCCTTACTCGGCCCAGCTCATTACATAGCCTTTGTCTTCAATTGCCAGCGCATCTTCCGTAATCTGCAGCGGATGAAAAGTGTCTACCATTACGGCCAGCTCTTTTGTTTCCTTTGCCCCAATGCTCTTTTCTACAGCGCCTGGGTGCGGCCCGTGCGGTATGCCGCCGGGGTGCAAGGTAATCATGCCACGGGTTACGTGCTTGCGGCTCATAAAATCCCCGTCTACATAATACAGCAGCTCATCGCTGTCAATATTACTGTGGTTGTAGGGCGCAGGTATGGAAAGGGGATGATAGTCGAACAGGCGGGGACAAAAAGAGCACACTACAAAGTTTTTGCCCTCAAAGGTCTGGTGTACCGGGGGCGGCTGGTGCACACGGCCGGTAATAGGCTCAAAATCGTGAATAGAAAAGGCAAACGGGTACTCGCAGCCATCCCAGCCCACCACATCAAACGGGTGATGCGCGTAGTGGATGGGGTACATCATGCCCTTCTTTTTTATACGGACCAGGAAATCCCCCGCTTCGTCAATGGTTTGCAGGTTTTGCGGCTGCCGGATGTCCCTTTCACAAAAAGGCGCATGCTCCATCAGTTGCCCGTACTGGCTTAAGTACCGCTTGGGAAAACGGATAGGACTAAACGACTCTACAATGAACAAGCGGTTGTTGGTGCCTGTAAAGCTAACCTGGTAAATGGTGCCCCGGGGTATTACCAGGTAATCACCATAATCGAAAGGCAGCTGCCCGTACTGCGTGTGCAGCACACCGGAGCCTTCGTGCACAAAGATCATTTCATCGGCATCGGCATTTTTGTAAAAATAGTCCTGCATGCCATGCTGCGGCGCGGCCAGCACAATTTGGCAATCGCTGTTTACCAGCACGGCTTTGCGGCTGGCCAGGAAATCGGGCACCGGTTTAATATTAAAGCCCTGGAAGCTGCGGTGCTTCAGCATTTTTTCTTCTGCTATGCGGGGTGCGGCAGCATAAGGTTCATCTACCTTAATGATTTCCGTGGGCGGATGGCAGTGGTACAACAGCGAGTAATGCGATGAAAACCCTTCTGTAGAAAAAAGCTGCTCCGAATACAGGGAGCCGTTGGGTTTACGGAACTGGGTATGGCGTTTATGCGGGATCTGTCCCAGCTTATAGTATTGAGGCATGTGACCGTTTTTGAAGTAAGATAAATGAAGTAAGATGATTGAATTAAGAAGCAGGATATGGAAATAAAGCGCCCGGATGTGCAACCGCTAATATTTTTCTTTTTGCTTTTTCCCTTTTACTTTTTGCTTCGTTTACACAAACGAGTCCATGGCAAGTGTTGCCAGCAGGAAATAATATTTCCATTTCCGTTTATCAATATAATACGTGAAATTCCTGAAGTAAGGCATAAAAGCACCTTTATATATCAAAAATAGCCTATTGCGGTAATATCGTCCAACTTTTCCCTCACTCACCCACGCAAATTATCCTCGCTGCTGCTTTCAATGCTTACGCCATTATCCGCCCAACAGCTCCAATCATTCCTTCTCCCGCTTCCGCCATCCCATTAACAAACCCATCCACAACCGCCTGATATTTCGTATTTCTTCTTAATAATCCAATGTAATTTTAATTATTTCAAAAATTTGACAATTAAGTTGCTTTTTAAACTTAAAATTTCCACTTTTGTTACCGGAAAGTAAATTTTCTACCATAGTGCTACCAATATCTACATACTTTATTATTACAGCAGGCCCTGGCTCCGGGGCTGGCATCAGCACTATTACCACAACCACCATTACAACCCCTGTGAGGGGTTAATGAAAACATATCGTCCCACGACCACTCCGGTGGCAGGTCCCGCAAAGGGAACACACTTTTTCTACGCATCCATCAATTCAAAGTTTCACCATGCAGGTATTAAAATTCGGCGGTACGTCTATGGGCAGTACCAGGGCTATAGAACAGGTTTGCAATATCATCCTTCACCTGAAACCCCAGGGCCGCTTTGCTATTGTGGCTTCTGCCATGAGCGGCGTTACAGATAAGCTGATCCGGTGCGGACAGCTTGCTGCCAAAGGCCAGGACCAGTATAAAACCGTATTACAGGAAATTGAAACCCTTCATCTCAACACCATCCGCACCCTGTTCCCGATTACCGCCCAAAGCGGCATTATAAGCCAGGTAAAGAAAAAGCTGAATACCCTGGAAACCCTGTGCGACGGCATTTTCCAGGTGGAAGAGCTGAGCAAGCGCTCCCTGGATAAAATCATGAGCTTCGGGGAGCTGGTATCTTCCTATATGCTGGCCGAAAAGCTGAAACAGCTGGGCGCACCCGCCGCCTGGAAAGACAGCCGGGAGCTGATTGTGACCGACGCCTACTTTGGCAGCGCCCATGTTAATTTCCTGGCCACTAACCACCAGGTAGCCGAGTACTTCCAGGAAGAGAAGGCCGACTACGTGGTGCTACCCGGCTTCGTAGCCGCCACCGCCGAAGGGGAAACCACTACCCTGGGCCGCGGCGGGTCCGACTATACCGCCGCTATTGTTGCCGCAGCCGTAAATGCGGAAGTGCTGGATATCTGGACAGATGTCAGCGGCATGATGACCGCCGACCCGCGCCTGGTATCGCAGGCCATTCCCATTCCGCACATCAGCTATGAGGAAGCCATGGAGCTTTCCCACTTCGGCGCCAAGGTGATTTACCCGCCTACCATACAACCGGTAATGACCAAACGCATTCCCATCTGGATCAAAAATACCTTTGCGCCGGAAGACCACGGCACCCTTATTCATGTGCACGACGGCCATAACCGCAGCTACCCGGTAACCGGCATTTCCGGCATACAGCACATTGCGCTGCTAACGCTGGAAGGCAGCGGCATGATAGGCATTCCCGGGTTTTCCCGCCGCCTGTTCGACGCCCTTTTGCAGGAGCGCATTAACGTTATACTCATTACCCAAAGCTCATCCGAGCACTCCATAACAGTAGGCATACACGAAACAGATATGCTGAAGGCAAAAACAATCGTTGACAGCGAGTTTGCACAGGAAATACAGGAAAAGCAGATAGAGCCGCTGATCGTAGAGCGCGACCTTTGCATTGTAGCCGTTGTAGGCGACAAAATGAAGAACCACCACGGCACCAGCGGCAAGCTGTTTGGCGCCCTGGGCCGCAACGGGGTGAATGTGCGCGCTATCGCGCAGGGCTCTACGGAAAAAAATATTTCGGCGGTAATTAACCGCCCGGATATTAAAAAGGCCCTGAACGTTATTCACGAAGCCTTTTTTGAAACACCGCTGAAACAGGTGAACGTATTTATTGCCGGCGTAGGCAATGTAGGCAGCAAGCTGCTGGAGCAGCTGCAGCAGCAGCACAGCTATCTCGAAAAAGAGCTGGGCCTGCAGATAAGGGTAGCCGGTATTGCCAACAGCAAAAAAATGCTGTTTGGCCATGAAACCATTAATATTACCGATTGGAAAGCGCAGCTGGCGGCAGCAGGCGAAAACACCGACATCTGGACTTTTGTACAGAAAATAAAATCCCTGAACCTGCGCAACAGCGTATTTGTAGATAACACCGCCAGCGGCGACGTGGCGGCGGTATACGGCGAGTTCCTGCAGCACGGCATATCCGTGGTTACCTGCAACAAAATAGCCTGCGCATCCGACTACGCCTATTATAAACAGCTGAAAGAGCTGGCCCGCCGCTATAATGCATTGTTCCTGTTTGAAACCAATGTAGGCGCAGGCCTGCCGGTGATCAATACCCTGAACGACCTGGTACGCAGCGGCGATAAGGTGAACAGCATAGAGGCCGTGCTTTCCGGCAGCCTGAACTACGTGTTCAATCACTTTGTGAACGACGTTTCTTTCCGGGAAGTGGTAAAGGCTGCGCAGGATGAAGGCTACACCGAGCCCGATCCGCGTATAGACCTGAGCGGTACCGACGTAATGCGCAAAATACTGATACTGGCCCGCGAAAGCGGCGCTGTGATGGAGCTTACAGATATTGTAAACAACTCATTCCTGCCCGAAGCCGCGCTGGAAGCGCCCTCTGTACCAGACTTCTACGAGCAGCTGGATGTGCATGCCAACCATTTCCGGCAGCTGCGCCAGCATGCCGATGCAGCAGGCAAACGCCTGAAATTTGTGGCCACCTACCGCAACGGCAAAGCTTCCGTAGGATTGCAGGCAGTAGGCCCGGAACACCCGTTCTACCAGCTGGAAGGCAAGGATAATATTGTGCTGTACACCACCAACCGCTATGCGCAGCAGCCGCTGATTGTAAAAGGCGCCGGCGCAGGAGCAGATGTAACGGCATCCGGCATTTTCGCGGATATTATCAGAACAGCGAGATAGAGGCAATTACGAATTTTGTGCGGTGGCTGAAAGTTGTTAACTGTAACAGCAAAGACTTAATTTGTAATTGGCAAGTGTAATTGATAATTATATGGTGATAGTTTTCATCACAACATAGCATAACACAACATACTATTGATAATTACAGATAATGAGTTGGCAGATGGAAGAACACCTGCATTCCAATTCGTAATTAGTAATTGATAATCCGTAATTAATTAACTCATGGACTCAATAAAAGTATTCGCACCCGGTACCGTAGCCAATGTAGCCTGCGGCTTTGATGTGGTAGGGCTGGCAATGGATGCCCCGGGCGATGAGATGATCATCCGCAGAAGCGAGCAGCCGGGCGTGCAGATCAGCGCAGTGCATGGCGCCCGCTTGTCTACCGACCCCGCGCAAAATGTGGCCGGCGTTGCCCTGCAGGCCCTGTTGCAGAAATATGACAACCCGGATATAGGCTTTGAGGTAGAGATATTCAAGAACATACAACCCGGCAGCGGTATAGGCTCCAGCGCCGCCAGCTCTGCCGGCGCAGTGGTAGGCGCCAACCATTTGCTGGGACAGCCCTTCACGCCCAAGCAGCTGGTGCGCTTTGCCATGGAAGGCGAGCGGCTGGCCAGCGGCGCTGCCCATGCGGATAATGTGGCCCCTGCCATTATGGGCGGCTTTACCCTGGTAAGAAGCTACAAGCCGCTGGACATCACCGGCCTGCATACGCCGGACGACTTATGGGTAACCGTTATACATCCGCAGATAGAGGTAAAAACCTCCGATGCCCGTGAAATACTGAAACAAAAAGTATTGATGACAGACGCCATTCGCCAGTGGGGCAATGTTGGCGCGCTGGTGGCCGGTTTGTACCAGCAAAATTATGGTCTTATCAGCCGCGCCCTGGAAGATGTGATTGTGGAGCCGGTACGCGCTATCCTCATTCCGGCCTTTTATGAGCTGAAGCTGAAGTGTAAGGAAACCGGCGCCCTGGGCGGCGGCATTTCCGGCTCCGGCCCGTCTGTATTCATGCTGAGCAAAGGCGAAGCCGTTGCCCGCCAGGTGGCCGATACCATGGACAGCGTGTATGCGCCGCTGGGCGTGGATTATAAAGTACACGTATCGCCCATTAATAAAGAAGGCGTAAAAGTAATAGGATGAACGAAGTAAGACCAACCGCTTACTTCATAATTTAACAGAGATGCAATATTTCAGCTTACAGAACAAACAACACCACGTATCTTTTGAACAAGCCGTTGTACAGGGGCTGGCGCCGGATAAAGGGCTTTATTTCCCTGAGCATATTCCTGCGCTGGAAAAAGACCTGGTGGATTTCCTGGATAATTACGACGATTTTGATATTGCCTACCGCGCCATTCAGCCGTTTGTAGGCAGTGAGATCCCCTCCCTTAAATTACAGCAGATCATACAGGACACATTAAGCTTTCCTTTTCCACTGCATCCTGTGCAAAAGGATGTATATGCGCTGGAGCTGTTCCATGGCCCTACCCTGGCGTTTAAGGATGTAGGCGCCCGTTTTATGGCCGGCTGCCTGGGCTACTTCCGCCGGAACGACGCCCGCCCGGTAACCGTGCTGGTGGCCACTTCGGGCGATACCGGCGGCGCCGTGGCCTATGGTTTCCATCATGTGCCCGGCGTGCAGGTAGTAATCCTGTACCCCAGCGGCAAGGTAAGCACGCTGCAGGAAAAGCAGCTCACTACGCTCAACGGCAACATTACCGCCCTGGAAATACAGGGCACTTTCGACGATTGCCAGCGCATGGTAAAAACCGCCTTCCTGGACCAGGAGCTGCAGCAGCACTCCCTGCTTACCTCTGCCAACTCCATTAACGTAGCCCGCTGGCTGCCGCAAATGTTCTATTACCTGCTGGCCGCCAAACAGGTGAAAATGATGGGGGCCGATCCTGGTATTATATTTTCGGTGCCCAGCGGCAACTTCGGCAACATTTGCGCAGGCATTATGGCCGCTGCCATGGGGCTTTCTGTAAAACATTTTGTGGCCAGCACCAATATAAACGATACAGTGCCGCGCTTTATGCAAAACGGCCGGTATGCGCCGCAGCCGGCCATGCCCACCCTTTCCAATGCCATGGATGTGGCGGATCCCAGCAATTTCGTACGGATATTGCAGTTATTTGCCAACAACCTGCCGTCACTGCAGCAGAAAATGTCGTCGTACAGCTTTACAGACGCGCAAACCGTGGCTGCTATGGAGCAGGTATGGCAGCAGCACGGCTATATGCTGGACCCGCACGGCGCTGTGGGTTATCTTGGCCTGCAGCAGTACCTGCAAAACAACCCCGGCCCGGCTACCGGTATTTTCCTGGAAACCGCCCACCCGGTTAAGTTTGCCGATACCGCGCCGGCCGGCCTGCAAGCAGCCATCACAATACCGGAACGCGTACAAACGCTGTACAAGCTGCAAAAGCAGGCGGTGTTGCTGCCGGCAGAATACGGCGCGCTAAAGGAATGGATGATGCAGCGCTAATGCCTATACGTTAAATGTACAATATCCAACACTATCATTTTTCAGGAAAGGAGCCTTCGCGGCTCCTACTTTTTTGCCGTCTTCTATACATCTACCCCGCGTCATATCCGTATCAAGTCCACATTAAGTCCACAATCTATTGGTAGTTCCTAGCGTTACAATTGCATAAAAACTTTACTATGACTGCCCTTTTACCCTGCTTCCGCCGGTATGGCCGCGCTGAAAACCGCTACAGCAGGCTCGCTGCAGCTGCTATAGCTATTTATGCACAGCATGCTTATTTTCGCAGCATGAAATATCTGCCGATCCTGTTATTTGCCGGCTGCCTTGCCTGTAACAATACCGCCACACCGGTCAAAAAAGCCGCAAAAGACTCCGTGCTTTACTCACCGCTTATCCTCCCGCTTACCGACTCCATCCAGCGGTTTCCCGGCAATGCCAACCTATACTTCCGCCGGGCGCTGTTGCTGTTTAATACGGATCCCGCCCTGGCCCAGGCTGACTTTGAAAAGGCCGCACAACTGCAGCCAACGGTTACCGATCATTGGGCAGGCGCCGGCGAAGCCGCCCTTATAACCGGACATTACAAAGCTGCGGGCGACTATTTTGAAAAAGCCCTGCAAACCGCCCCGGAAAATACTTACCTGCAATACCGCCTGGCCATGGCCTGGATAGAAACAAAGCAATACCCGCGCGCCGACAGCCTGGCCGCCGTTATGCAAAAAAAACCCGATGCCTTTGCACAGGCCTTTTACCTGAAAGCCCGCATGGCAGAGGATCATGGCGACACTGCCCAGGCCATCGGCCACCTGGAAACCGCTGTAGCCAAAGCCGGCAAACAAAGCGAGTATGAAGCGGTAATGGAGCTGGCCGACCTGCTGCGGGCGCACCATAACCAGGCAGCCGTGAAATATTATGAAATGGCGTTTGCCCAGGACCCCACCAATGCCGATCCCCTGTATGACATGGCGCAGTATTACCAGGAACAGCAAAAAATAAAGGAAGCAACAGCTACGTATAAACGATGTATAGAAGCAGACCCCGGGTATGCCGCTGCCTACATAGCGCTGGGCAGGCTGCACGCGCAGCAGCAGCAGTGGAAGCCCGCCCTTAATTATTTTACCCTGGCAGCCAGGGCCAAGCCTACTGATGCGGAAGCCTACTACTACCGCGGCCTTTGCTATGAGCAGCTGGGCAATAAAAAGGCTGCCCGGGATGATTACAGCAAAGCCCTTACCTTCCGTAAAAGCTACCCCGAAGCAAAAGCTGCGCTGGAAAGAGTGAAGTAATGGTCAATTACGACTCCGCGAAGGGGAGCATTGCCTGTTCCTCCTTACCGAAAGTGCCTTTGAAAATTATCATGCATGCGAATAATTACGAATGATGGATGTGCGACAGGAGCAGCTGCCTTAGTGAGCAACTTAGGTATTAGATAACAGGATCAAATGCAGCATACCGGTTGTAACCGCGGCTTTTACCAGGAAAGTAATTAAAGCTGCCTTATTAGGATTAAGATTATTTATGCGCTTTCATAAATTTGTGCTTATAATTGTAAGTGCAGTTATTTTCAGCAGCATGTATAATGCATTGCATGCCAGGTAACCGCTAATTAAAAACGGCACTTGTGCAATTCGTAATTATTCGCATTTCGTAATTGACAATTCGTAATTAACTCATAATTCTCATGGATTCTCGCTTTCCGCTCGTCGCTCCTTCCCTGCTGGCCGCTAATTTCCTGGAAATAGGTAAAGAAGTGGATATGGTAAACCGCAGCGAAGCCGACTGGCTGCACCTGGATGTAATGGACGGGCAGTTTGTACCCAACATCAGCTTTGGCCTTCCTGTAATTGCACAGGTAACGCAGCGGGCGCAAAAGGTATGCGATGTGCACCTGATGATAGAACATCCCGAACAGTATGCCGAAGCCTTTAAAAAGGCCGGCGCCGATATACTTACCGTACATGCCGAAGCCTGTGTGCACCTGCACCGCAACATACAGCAAATAAAATCGCTGGGCATGAAAGCCGGCGTGGCGCTTAACCCGCATACGCCGGTGCAGATACTGGAAAATGTAATCGCGGATATTGACGTGGTGCTGGTGATGAGCGTAAACCCGGGCTTTGGCGGGCAGTCATTTATTCCCCAAACACTGCCCAAGCTGCGGCAGTTGAAGGCGTTGATACAGCAGCACGGCTCGCAGGCATTGATTGAGGTAGATGGGGGCATTACCGTAGCCAACGCCGCCTCAGTAGTAGCAGCCGGCGCAGATGTGCTGGTAGCAGGCAATACCGTATTTTCCGCCCCGGACCCCGAAGCGGTGATCAGGCAGCTGAAACAATCGGGGAACTAAATAAGTACAGGGCTGCCGCTGTGCTGTAAAAACTTATCAATCCAGTCCTAGCTGTAAAATCGTGTCCCTGGATAAAGGCTTGGTAAGGTATCCTTTCACAAAAGAATAGCTGCTTACCCTTTCACGGTCGCTTTCATCAATGGAAGAAGTCAGCACATAGATCAGCACGTTCCTGCAAAGCGCGTTGTGCAGCCTGGAATACGCAGCCAGGAAGT
This sequence comes from Chitinophaga sp., assembly GCF_035761305.1. GTDB lineage: Bacteria > Bacteroidota > Bacteroidia > Chitinophagales > Chitinophagaceae > Chitinophaga. The sequence continues at coordinate 106,588 of NZ_DASTRI010000286.1, forward strand.
CCCACCCGTCCATCACAGGCATGTTAAGGTCCAGTAATATCACATCCGGCAAAGCATTGTAATCCTCCTGGTGTCCCTGCAGGTAATCCAGCACTTCCTGTGCGTCGGAGAACGTCTGCATCGCATTGCTGATCCCCTGCCTGTCTATCATAATCTGTGTAATCTGCTGATGAATAGGATCGTCATCCACAATGAAAATCAAATTGAGCCGGTTCATAGTAGGGGAATATTCAAGCTTAAATGTAAGAAATAATTATTTGAATGGTTATACGTTGTTTATTACCAGCCACTTTTCCACGATTGTGGATTTTCCTATTTCAACATTTATTAAAGGTTGAATATCTTTGAGCGACTAAAAGTAGAAAGCATGAAAGTAATGATTATTACGGCCTCCCCGGCAAGTTACGGGAACTATTTATGAACGCGCAAAAGAACGGCTTTGGCGTGATCATTGCCGCGGCTGGTATGGCGGCTGTACAAACGCCTGGCGGCAGGCAAGGCAGGCGCCCGCAACGCAGCTATACTGGCAGCACGCATACCGGCGCCGGGTGATCCGGCTGTTGCTGAACGGGCTGAAGCGTTTAAGCAAAACGGTTACCGGATTTAGTAATTGCTTAACAATTCTGCCAGGCCGGTTTGACTGAAAACATTTATATTACAGCTGAACAGCTAAAATCAGACTAGATTTGACAGAATCAATTATCAACTTAGATAGCATTAACCCTATCGAGTTTTTCGGCGTTAATAACGGAAAACTGGACCTGCTCAAAAAGAAATTCCCGCTGCTAAAAATACTTTCCCGCGGTACGCAGCTTAAATTGTCCGGTGCGCCTGAAGAGGTAGCCACCGCAAAAGATAAGATAGGCCAGATTGTGAAGTACCTGGAACGTAACGGCAACCTCTCAGAAGGATATTTTGAACAGATACTGGGTGATGAGGAAAAGGTAGACAACTTTACAGACCGGAATCCGAATGATGTGCTGGTGTTTGGCCCCAACGGCCGTACCGTAAGGGCCCGCACGGCCAACCAGCAGAAAATGGTGTCACTGGCGGAAAAGAACGACATTGTATTCGCCATCGGGCCGGCAGGTACCGGTAAAACCTATACCGCCGTTGCCCTGGCCGTACGCGCCCTCAAGAACAAGGCCGTACGTAAGATCATTCTCACCCGCCCCGCGGTGGAAGCCGGCGAAAGCCTGGGTTTCCTGCCCGGCGACCTGAAGGAAAAAATAGATCCTTACCTGCGCCCGCTGTACGATGCGCTGGACGATATGATACCGGCCGACAAGCTGAGCTATTTTATGACCAACCGCGTAATAGAAATAGCACCACTGGCGTATATGCGTGGCCGTACGCTGGACAACTCCTTCATTATCCTGGATGAGGCGCAAAACGCTACGGACCTGCAGCTGAAAATGTTCCTGACCCGTATCGGCGCCTCCGCCAAAGCCATTATTACCGGCGATCTCACGCAAATTGACCTTCCCAAGAACCAGAAATCGGGGCTGGAAAAAGCCACCCGTATACTGCGGCATATAGACGGTATCGGCTACCTGCAGCTGGATGAGGAAGATGTGGTAAGGCACCGCCTGGTAAAAGCCATTATCCGGGCTTATGAAGGCGCCAAGGAGCGGGAAGAACATTAATGTAATCACTTACCGGCAATTAGCCTTTGGCAGCCAGCCCAAAGCCCCTCCCGGCTAAGGTCACAATTAACACTTCCTTAACAGCGTTTATAGTAAGTTCAACGCCTGAATACGGGGACGCTTGCGTATGGTTTGCAGTTGATACGTTTGAACGTATTGCTTTCTTTGTAGATTTAGACTTTCCCCCTATTTTTGTTAATGATATATTTTTAATTTAGCAACTGCATGACCAAATTTTTGCGAATTCTTACCCTTCTGTTCATAACAGGATACTTGCTGAGCGGTTGTAAAAAACGGGCTTCACCCCAGGAGGTGGCGCTTGAGTTTATGCATGCCATCCAGGAATCCAACTTTGAACAGGCCAGGGATTACGCCACCAAAGAGTCGCAACAGGTAATTCAGCTCTACTCTTTCTTTGATGCCCGCCGTAACGAAGCAGAACGGGAAAAGATCAAAAACGCCCATATAGAGGTGGTTGACAGCCAGGAGAACGGCGATAAAGCCACGGTTACCGTGCTCAACTCCTCCTCTAAACAAAAGGAAATGCTGCAGCTGATCAAAGAGCATGGCCAATGGAAAATATCCCTCACCTTCGAGAGTATTATCCCTAACTACATACCACCTGCCAGCTTTGACTCCAGCAACATGATGCAGCCCGATACCTTAATGCCGCCTGTACCGGTAAAATAACCTTTCCCCGGAATTTGGAATATGACATCCGGCGCTTTATTTTTGCGGCGCGTAAACCGTGCAGCCTAAGGGCACTGCCCTTCCATTCAACCGTTCACCTTTCAGAGCCGGTTAACAGTGAAAATGAGCATACGCCTTTATGCCGTAAGCAATAAAGCAGCATGCAGGGTTGCCATTGCACATACAACAATTTTTGGAGTAAC
>NZ_DASTRI010000287.1:0-53894 GCF_035761305.1 Chitinophaga sp.
CACAGGATTTTTATACGATAGACCGTGTGCAGCAGCACCTCGAAAAGCTGGGTTATCCCTCCTGGCGCCTTAACTCCGACGAGTTGGGCGCCCGCTACCGGCTGCAGTATGAACTGGATAATGATACCCCGCAGCTGTACCTGCAGCTTGAACAAAAACGTATATCCGCCGCCGGTATTACCGGCGTATGGTACCGTAAGCTATGGGCGTTGCAAACTCCCCCCGCGCTTGATACTGCTTACCTGCCCGTATTTAACAGGGAGTACCGTACCGGCCTGCATATTTTTTTTGATGCACTGAAGCACGTGCCCTGGATCAATAACCTGGATGCTGACCATGCTGTATGTGGCAACAAGCTGCTGCAGCTGCAGGAGGCCCGGCAAAGCGGTTTGCAGGTACCCCGCACCCTGTTTACCAACAATCCTGAACAGGTGCGGGATTTTTATACCCGCTGCCAGGGCAATATAGTAATGAAGCTGCACGGCGCCCTTAGCCGCAGTATGGAAGGCGCCGGCGCTTTTTTTCCCACCACCCGCGTTACCGCGCAGCATTTACCGGGGTTAGATTCACTGGCCTATTGCCCCATGATTTTCCAGGAGCTGGTGCCCAAAGCCTATGAGCTGCGCATAGTATATGTGTGCGGCGCCTTTTATACCGGTAAAATCAATGCCACGCAGGATGCCGGCGGGCAAACGGACTGGCGTGCCGCCAACGCTGCCTTACCCTGGGCGCCCTATACCCTGCCGCCTGCAGTGGAAGCCAGTATACATAGGCTTATGCAGCGGCTGCGCCTTTCCTTTGGAGCGATAGATATGATACGCCGGCCCGATGGCGCGTATGTGTTCCTGGAAGTAAACCCCCAGGGCGAATGGGGCATGCTGCAAAAATACCTGGGCTACCCAATTGCCGAAACCATTGCAGAAAAACTTGTAAATAAGATACAACATGGCTAAACCAAAGGTGATCATACTCACGCATACCGAAGACAATATTTCCGTAGATACCGTAAGCCGCTTTGTGGAAGAAGCAGGCGGCCAGGCCATTCGTTTTAACGTAGACCGGTATCCGTTATACACCCGCCTTAGCTCCGTATACCGGCAGCAGCAGCAGGAGGTAACACTGGAAAATGAAACCGGCATCCATACCCTGCACGATGCAGCCGGCATCTGGTACCGCCGCAGCTACAACATTGGCAAGGGGTTGAACGAAGTGATAGATAAGGAATATATGCCGGCAGCACAGCTGGAGGCCAAGCGCACTCTGTTTGGGATGATTGAGGGGCTGGATATTTTCCAGATGGAGCGCTACAGCGTGTACCGCCGCCTTGACAGCAAAGAGGAGCAACTGCGTATAGCCGCTGCCTGCGGGCTTAACATACCTGCTACCTGCATTAGTAATAACCCCCACGATATCCGCCGCTTTGTAGCTGCGGTAAATGCGCCCGTGATCTCCAAAATGCAAAGCGCTTTTGCCATTTACCGGCAGGGGGTGGAACATGTGGTATTTACCAACGTGGTGGAAGAAAGCCATTTACAGGAGCTGGACAGCGTGCAGTACTGCCCCATGGTGTTCCAGGAGCGTATTGAAAAGCAGCTGGAGCTGCGGGTGAATATAGTAGGGTATGAGGTATTTGCCTTTAGCGTTAACTCCACTATATCGGAACGGGCCGCCACGGACTGGCGCAAGGAAGGCGCCACCCTGGTGGATAGCTGGACACCCTGCCGCCTGCCGGAAAAGGTGCAGCAGCTGCTGCTGGCCTTTATGGACCGCTATGGCCTTAATTATGGCGCTATAGACCTGGTATTAACGCCTGATAACCAATACTATTTCCTGGAAGTAAACGCTGCGGGGGAGTATTTCTGGCTGGATCAGCTGTGTGATAGCGCCATATCCCGGCAAATAGCCCGGGTGCTGCTGGGAAAGGCGCCGCGCCGGCGCTGACACGCAGATTATTTTTTTTGCGGTCGGGAGAAAACGTTTATTGCAGCGGTAACGTATATATGATCATATTGATACGTGAATGTACGGGAACGTTCCGCTTATCCGCCATAAAAATTAGTCATTGGATCTCAGAACTTACATAAACAGTGGAGCAATTGAATGCTGCTTATTGGGGCTGGCTACTGCCGACGAAGAGGCGGTGCTGGACCGTATGCGGCACCTGCACCCCGAGCTGGAGTCGGAAATTTCCGTAGTGGCCTATAAGCTGCAGCAGGCATCCATGGCCGGCGGGGTTACACCGCCCGCGGAGGTATGGGAAACCATCAGCCGTAAAGTAAAATGGGAGCCCCGCCACAACCACCGCAGCAAACGCCGGGAGCTGCCGCGCTATACGGTTATTAACCTGCGGGAGCCGCCCCGGCGCCGGTATATGCAGGTAAACCTGTGGTGGCGCTGCGTGTTTGTAGGGCTTTGTATGTTACTGGTAGTGCTGCTGGCCGTTAGCATTTACTTTTATAATAAATACCACCAGCTGGAGGATAAGCTGCTGCGCAGCTATCCAACTACACAGCAACCGCCTTCCTTAACAAAATAGCCCGCCCTGTTGTTTAAATGGTATATTTCTTGCTTTTGTTTGGTGCAAAAGCAGAGATTTGCACTCAAATTAAATTTTAACAGATGAAGATGAAAAATCTTGCCCTGGCAGCATTATGCCTGATCATAGCATCCCTGTTTGCTGTTTCCTGCGCCAGCTCATCCGGCGCTACTGCTACACAAGACATTTCCAAAAGCAGTGTAAAAGGTAATTGGGTGATAACCGACATCCAGTTTGAAGGAATACCCGCCAACAGTAAGGTAACCGTGTTTGACGAAGCTTCCTATAACTGCTTTAACGGCAGCAGCTGGGTATTACCCAATAACGGCAAAGGCTCTTATACATTATCCTCCACTGCAGAAGGCTGCAGCGCTGTTTCACAACCCATTATGTGGTCGTTATACAAGCAGGCCGGATCTACCATGTTCCAGTTCAAGAAATTATCCGAAGGCGTAAAGGCCAAGAATGTAACAGAAGGTTACCGGGTAGAGATCAGCTCTAACGACGGTAATACAATGGTATGGCGCGCGCCGGTTAATTTTGAGGGCAACAGCGCATTTATTGTGTATACCCTGCAACGCAGCAGGTAAGCATTTTACTTTTCCTCCTTCACCTCCTTACCGGCAAAACGCATGAACAGCTGCGCCAGCTTATCCTGCTGGCCCTGTAAATGCGTGAACCTGAATTGCCGTACCAGCTTGAAATTTTTTACCGGTAATATTTTAAACTCCCTGGCTTCCAGCTCACGGCTAACGGCCTGTAAGGAGATGAAGGCGGCCACCGGCGCATAGTGCAGGTATGATTTCATACTTTCTGTGCTGCTCATGTGCATGGCAATGTTCAGATCTGTCAGCTTCAGCTTTAAGCGTTTAAGCTCCTCCGTTATTACCTCCAGGGTGCCGGAGCCGTGCTCCCGCACCAGCAGCGGAATGGCCGTTAACTCTGCGGCTGTAAGCACCTCACCGGAGCCATAGCTGTATTTCATATTCCCGATAAGCGCAATTTCATCTTTGGAAAACTCCGTATACTTCAGCTGGGGGTTGCGGGAGCTGCCTTCTATAATACCCAGCTGTATGGTTTTTTCAACCAGGGCCTGTTCTATCTGCTCGGTATTACCGCTGATAAGGGAGGTTTTAATTTCCGGGTAGCGCTGGTTAAACCTGGCCAGCAGCGGCGGAATAAAGTATTGTGCAATAGTAGTGCTGGCGCCTATTTGCAGCCACCCGCCCCTTTCGTGCTTCAGCTGGTTAATATCATACTCCAGGTTACGGTAGCTGGTAAATATTTCATCTGCATAGCCCATCACAATGCGGCCGGCCTGCGTAATGGTAATTTTGTTGCCGATACGTTCAAACAGGGCCAGGCCCAGCTGCTGCTCCAGCTCATGAATATGTTTGGTAACGGCGGGTTGTGAAATAAACAGCTCTTCTGCCGCTTTGGTAAAGCTTAAACGCTTGGCAACGGTATAGAAGACCTTTAATCTGAAGTCCAACATGGGGTGAAATTACAAATAAAAAAGGGCCTCCGGAGAAGCCCATTTTTACTATAACAGTTTTAAACCTTGACTTGACGAGTGTTAACTTTTCTTTTTGGCGGTACCCTTATTGGCTTTGTAGCGCATATCCGGCGTACCGTCTTTCTTTTTAGGACCCTGGGTGGCCGCGGTTTTATTCGCCTTAAAACGTTTATCCGGTGTACCGTCCTTCTTTACGGGGCCGCTGCCGCTGGTGCCGGTGGCCGCCTTCTCCGTTTTGGATTTGGCTTTGGTATGGGCCGGCGTTTGCGCCAGGGTTACAGAAGCGCTTAATAGCAAAACAAGTATAGCTGTCAGCAATTGCTTCATAAAAGTTGTTTTAGATTAGTAAGATACGCATAAAAAGTATTTTCCCCTAAAAAACCAGTAGAAATACGCTTGTCTTACACCATTGCCGCAATGTACCTTTGTACTGTCCAATAAATACTGTTAGCCCCTGAAGCGTTCACCACCTATTGATGCAATGTGCTGAAACATTTTTCAGAATCATCCTGTTAACCTCAAAAAATAGCTATAGCAAAAATGTCCGCCGCGCCCCAGGCGGGCATTTTATTTTTACCCTGCCTGTGTTGCCGCTACGGTTTCCACCCACATGCCGTTCTCTTTTATCAGGTTAATCAGCTCAGTTACAGCTACCTCGCTGTTCAATCCCCGTTTTACCACTTCTTTACCCCGGTACAGGGTTATTTTGCCTACCCCGCTGCCCACATAGCCAAAATCAGCGTCGGCCATTTCACCGGGGCCATTCACAATACAACCCATAATGGCAATTTTTACCCCTTTCAGGTGGTTGGTTACTGCCCGTATTTTGGCGGTGGTTTCCTGCAGGTCAAACAAAGTGCGGCCGCAGGAGGGGCAGGAAATATATTCTGTTTTGGAAATGCGTGTGCGCGTGGCCTGCAGTATGCCGAAAGCTATGGGATTAATACGGGCCAGATCCTGCGTGGTGCGCTGCGGGGTATAGTTAATGCCCAGGGCAATACCGTCGCCAAAACCATCCAGCAGCAGCGCGCCGGTTTCTATGGCGTATTGCAGCAGGCGGTCGTCCGGCGTTGCTTGCTTGCTGGCGCTTAGCAGTATTACCGGCGTTTGCACCTGTTGCTCCATCAGCGTTATTAACATGCGCCTTACTTCGGGCATGGCATGCTTATTTTCAGTGGCGGTTATGCACAGCACTGCCGTGGTATCTGTTTTCAGCTTTTGCAGCAGGGCATCCGGCAAGGGCTTTCCGCTGTCTGCATCTATGATGTTCAGCACCGGCGATAGTTTTGTGTTACCCAGGTAGGCTTCCTGCGTCAGGTAAGGGAAATATTTTTCCTTGTCGGTTGCCTGCAGCCAGCTTTCGTAGGGTGTTATCACCTTTAAGGTGCCGGGTAAGGCAAAAGGCAGCTCCTGCTCTGTGAAAATATAATCGGCTGCCTGGTCGGCAATATTCCATTTATCGGTAATGGCGTCATACTGGTAGCCAATGGCCTGCAGGTCGTTGGGCTGAATGTTTTGAATGCCGCGAAAATCCGCTACCACCACCGGTACCTGTTTGCCGCCAATGTTATCCACGGCAATGGTTTCCCGGCGTTTATATTCAAAGGGGGAGTAGGGCAGCTTGTCAACCGGCGGTATGGGCGTATGTTCTTCCCGGTTAGTATAGCGCTTTACCAGGTCGCGGCAAACGGGCAGCTCAAACTCAGGATCTTCTGTAAGCGATACGCGTATGGTGTCGCCCACGCCGTCTTCCAGCAGGGTGCCTATGCCAATGGCCGATTTAATACGGCCGTCTTCCCCGTCGCCGGCTTCTGTTACGCCCAGGTGCAGGGGATAGCAGTACCCCAGTTCCTGCTGCATGGTTTGCACCAGCAGGCGGTAGGCCTGCACCATTACCTGCGGGTTGCTGGATTTCATGCTCAGCACAATGTTATGGTAGTGCAGGTCGCCGGCTATGCGCAAAAATTCCATAGCGCTTTCCACCATGCCCATGGGCGTATCGCCGTAGCGGCTCATTATGCGGTCGCTCAGCGAGCCGTGGTTGGTGCCTATACGCATGGCGGTGCCATACTCTTTGCAAATATTCACCAGCGGGGTAAACCGCTCGCGAATACGGTCTATTTCAGCCTGGTACTCGGTATCGGTATATACCAGGGTTTCAAACTTCTTCTTATCTACATAGTTACCCGGGTTTACCCGTACCTTTTCCACGATACGGGCGGCAATTTCAGCGGCATTGGGCGTAAAGTGTATATCGGCCACCAGCGGCGTGTGGTAGCCCCTTTTGCGCAGCTCATTTTTAATGGGAAGCAGGTTTTCTGCTTCGCTTTTACTGGGCGCAGTAATGCGTACCAGCTCGGCGCCGGCTTCTATACAACGGATGGCCTGGGCCACGGTAGCGGCCGTGTTCATGGTGTCCGTGGTGGTCATGGTTTGAATGCGGATAGGGTGCTGGCTCCCGATAAGGAGGTCGCCCACCTTTACTTCGAGGGTGGGTAAACGCTTGTATGCGGTAAGTGAAGGGCAATATAGCTGCATAGTACAGCAAAGGTAAAGAATAGTGACAAGTTGCAAGCCGGCGGCGCAAACCCATGCTACAATTCTTTAAATTTGACGGGTATGCTGCATAAACACACAGATATACCTTACCAGCAGCTGCCCTTTGTAGGACAATTTAATATATTCCCCCTGGGGGACTTTAACGGAGAACCTAACCGGCAGCCGCACCGGCATGATCATTACCAGGTTATCTGGTTCTCAAAGGGCTGCGGGCAGCACGTGGTGGATTTTGTTTCATACGAGCTGCAGGATAACATGCTGTTCCTGCTGGAGCCGGGGCAGGTACACCAGCTGCTGGACGACGGAAAGGAGGGGCATGTGATCACCTTTACAGAGCAGTTTTACTTCAGCAACCGCCTGGAGCGTGGTACCATGTATGATTTTACCAGCCTGTTTGATGCTACCCCCGGCTATGCTCCCATCCACATCAACACGCATACGGCAGCGGCCCTGGAGCTGCTGGCAAATCTTATGTACCGCGAAAAGAGCGCCCCCAACAGCAACCGCAACATCATTAAACATTACCTGAATGCTTTTTTACTGCAGGCCGAAAGGGAGAAAAGGCGCAACGCTGCCCAGGCTACAGCGCCCCTGCCGGGCAACGAGCGGGTGGCGCAGCTGCGGCGCCTGCTGGAAAAACATTTCCGCACACAGCACCATGTTGCCTTTTATGCTGCCGCGTTTTCCTTAACGCCCAAGCGCCTGAACGAAATTACACGGGAACATACGGGCAAAACCATTACAGAGCTGCTGCACAACCGCCTGGTGCTGGAAGCCAAGCGCAAGCTGGCGTTTAGCCATAAAAGCGTAAAGGAGATCACTTATGAGCTTGGGTTTGAAGACCCGGCCTACTTCAGCCGTTTTTTTAAGAATCATGCCGGCATTGCCCCACAGGATTTCAGGGATAAAATGCTGAAAGCTTAACGCGGAACACAAAACGCTAAAGGCCTAACGCAGAATGCGAAATGCAAAACGGTGAATGCTCAATGTGAAACGCTAATGCAAATGCCTGATGCCTAATGCCAACGCTGCACACTTTCTAATAAAACCCACAAGCGTTTAGTGTTCAGCATTTCGCCCTCAACGTTTCATAGGATAAGGGCTTTTTACCTTTCCCTTGCTGATGGCCTGCAGCTTGTTTTGCAGCAGGCGCCGCCGCAGGGGCGGCAGGTAATCAACGTACAGCTTGCCCTGTGTATGGTCATACTCATGCTGTATCATACGCGCGGTGCTGCCATGGTAGGTTTGGGTAAGGGTATTAAAGGCTTCATCCTGGTATTGGATGGTAATGCTGCAGGCGCGGCCCACCTCCTCCCATATGCCCGGTATGCTCAGGCAGCCTTCCGTATCTGAACAGGTATCTGTACTATAATTCAATATCCGGGCATTCAGGAATGCCTGCCGTATGCCGTTACCGGTATCTGCAGCGGTGCTGTCTACTATAAACAGCAGCAAGGGCTGGTTTACCTGGGGGGCGGCCAGGCCCACACCACCGGCATTTTCCAGCGTATGCCACATATCGTTCACCAGCTTTTGCAGGCCAGGGGTGGCGGGGGTTACCGGCCGGCCGGGTGTACGTAACACGGCTGCTCCATAAGCTACAATAGGTAATATCATACTGCAAAACAAGCGTAATGCGGGCCGCCGGAATAGTAGATTTTAGACATATTTTTGCAACATGCCGGTTGACATACTTGCACATATTTTCCGCGAAAAGCTTTGCGCCGTAGCGCCCGCACAGGCCCTGCAGGAAACTGTGGCCGGTTATTACTGGTGCACCAGCGGGCAAAACGGGCGCCCGGTATGGGCTACGCTGCACGGGCATCCGGCCCTGCTGTTCCTGCTGGATGCGCCTTACAGCATACAGTTCACGGGCAGGCATGCCCTGTGTTTGCAGCATGCTTTCTTTTGTTGCTATGGCCTGCACCACACCTATATACAGGCCTGGCCAAAGGGAATGCGTATGCTGGTGGTGCAGTTTACCTGCAACGGCTTATTCCGGTTACTGCAGCAACCTTTGCCTGCGGTAGCAGCGGCGCCGCTGCTGCCGGTTACTGCGGTATGGGGCGCGGCAGGGCAGCAGCTGGCCGAAAGCATTTGCCGGGCAGGCAGCCAGGCAGCGCAGGCCGCCCTGCTGGATAACTTTTTGCTGGCACAGCTACCGGCCTGCCCGCCGCCAGGCTACCTGGTGCAGGCGGCTGTACAGTATATCCGTAGCCGTGAGGGGCAGGTGAACGTGGCCGCTGTATGTAACCACCTGGGAGTAAATTATAAATGGCTGGAGCGCAACTTCCGCAACCAGCTGGGCATTACGCCCATGGCCTATATTGACACTACCCGCTTCCTGCACGCTTACCTCAGTATGGGGCAGCCCGGCCAAAGCCTTACCAGCATAGCGTTGCAACATGGTTATTATGACCAGGCACATTTTATCAAAGCATTTAAGAAACATACGGGGAAAGCGCCCTCTATAGAAAAACCGGCGGTTACTGTGTAAGATAGCTTACCTCCTGCACGCCGGCTGCCTGCCGCAGGGCATCAATGGCTTTGAGCACAGCCGGCTGCTGCGCTGTTTTGTTGAGTGTTATCCGCAGCCCGTCCGACTCCGCTTTTTCAAGCGGGTGAAGGGTAATTTCATCAAACTGTAAATTATGCTGCTGTAACAGGGCGGCAATGGTGTGTAAGGTATTGCCGGAGTGGGTAAGGCTTACATGGATGATCCGCGCCTTCCTGATGCCAAAGAATTTTTTTTCCAGGGGTTTCAGCACAGCCAGTATTACAAGGGTAATGGCGGTGGTTGCGCCGGCTGCTATGTACATGCCGCCGCCCACGGCCAGCCCGATGGCGGCAACTGTCCAAAGGCCGGCTGCGGTGGTAAGCCCCCGCACTACCCGCTGCCGCAGGAATAAAATGGTGCCCGCGCCTATGAAGCCAATGCCGCTGATTACCTGTGCGGCTACACGGGAAGGATCCAGCGTTACGGATGGGTGGGTGATAATTTCTTCAAAGCCATAGGCCGAAACCAGCATAGCTAAAGCAGATCCCAGGCATACCAGCATATGCGTACGCAGCCCCGCTGCCCAGGCCAGCCGCTGCCTTTCCAGGCCTACCAGGCTGCCCAATACTGCGGCTAATACTAAACGGATAATAATTTCGCTTGTGCTTAGCATGTTTACAGGTTTGGTAAACCACTGCAAATAAGCTACCAGTCTTTTTCTACCTGTACGGGCTGGCCCTTTGCCTTCTTCATTTTGTCCTGCAGCTTCTTTTCTTCCTGGTTCAGGGCCTGCAGCAGTCTTTCGGCTTCCTGCTTATCCAGCTTACTGGGTTGGGGTTGCGGCTTTTGCTGCTGGTCCTGCTGCTCTTTGTCTTTATTCTGCTGGTCCTGTTTCTGATCTTTCTGCTGGTTTTGTTGCTGGTTTTGCTGGTCCTGCTTTTTCTTATCCTTCTCCTTGTTCTCTTTATTATCCTTATTATTACCGCCGCCGCCTTGCTGCTGTTTTTTCAGCATGGCTTGCGCATAGGCCAGGTTATACCGTGCTTCTTCATCAGCAGGGTTCATTTTCAGCGTTTGTTTGTAGGCCTTAATGCTTTCTTCCCATTTTTTGCCTTCCATATAGGTGTTGCCAATGTTATAGCTGGCATCGCCTTTCACGGTTTTGTCTTTTGATAGCTTCAGGCTGTTGGCATATTGGGTACGGGCGTCGTCAAAGCGTTTTTGCTCGTACAGGGAGTTGCCCAGGTTATAACGCCCTACATCCGACTGCTGGTTTTGTTCCAGCGCTTTTTTGTAATTGGCTTCCGCATCGGTGTACTGCTTTTGCTGGTACAGCTTATTGCCTTTGCGGATATATTTATTGCCGGTTTGCGCCCAGGCAGTGCTGCCAAGACATAACAAGCCAGCCAGGATAAGTATGCGGTAAGTGTTTTTCATTTGCAGCATGATCATTCTTTAACAATGGTTACAACATCCTCTTCTTTAGGCCGTTTTACTTCCGGTATAAAAAATTCTGCTACTATCAGCAGCAGGCAGGCTGCCAGAAAGTAATAGAAATAGCTGTTATAGTCTGTAAATATATTTTCGCCAAACTCTTTTTGCTCCATGCCGTCTATCTTGCTTACAAGGCTGTTCACCACTTCTTCGGTATTATTGTCCAGGTGCTGGTAAATGCCTTTGCCGGCAGCGGCAATAGACTTCAGCTCGTTTTCATTCAGCTTGGAAATAACAATATTGCCTTCCCGGTCTTTTTTAGGACCGCCGGTTTCGGGGTCGGGCAGGGGAGAGCCGGTGGTAGAGCCAATGCCAATGGTATTAATCACCACGCCTTCATCAAAGGCTGCCCGGGCCTTTTGCAGGGCGCCTTCATCATGGTCTTCCCCGTCGGAAATGAGAATAAGGGCTTTATGCTTGCGTTCCTTTTTATTAAAGGCCTCATTGCTGGCCTGTATGGCCTGGGAAATGGCGGTACCCTGGGTAGGTATCATATCCGGGCTTACAGTGCTCAGGTACATTCTTGCGGCAGAGTAGTCAATGGTGAGCGGCATTTGCAGGTAGGCGTTGCCGGCAAACACCACCAGGCCTACACGGTCATTATCCAGCTTGTCCATTAGCTTGGTAATAAGCTGTTTGGAACGGGTAAGGCGGTCGGGTTTAATATCGGTGGCCAGCATGCTCTTACTAACATCCAGGGCAATTACCACATCCACACCCTTGCGGGTGATCTTTTCCATGCGGCTGCCCTTTTGCAGGTTAGCCAGCCCCACCACGCCAAAAAAGAAAGCCAGGAACAGCAGCAGGAACTTGAGGGTGAACAGGCGGCGGCTATAGCCCAGGAACAGCTTTTCCACCAGGGCAGGGTCGCCCAGGCGGCGTATAGAGCGGCGTTTCCACCACGATACGCTGATGAAAGCCAGCTGCAGCACCAGCAAAAACACCAGTGCCCATAAATATTCACTATGCTGAAAACGTAACATATGGGTCAAATATAAATTTTTTGCTACGTTTTACAGAGCGAAAAGCCGGGGATTTAGGAGTTTTTTAACGGTATAATACCCTGTGCTTACTTGCGCCCCTCAAAATAGCCTTCCTCTTTCAGGATATTTTTCAGGATGCTCATACGTGCGCCGCGCATTTCAATATTCGGGTCTTCAGACTCAATGTTCAGCACAAAAAAGGTAGGGTGCCCATTCTCTTCCACCCAGCCGGTAATCCATCCTATTGCCTTTTTACCATCCCTGCCCCAGCCGGTTTTGTAGCTCAGCTCATATTTTCCGGTTTTTTCCATCAGCATAACGGCGCGCACCCACTGCATGGTGGTTTTGTGAAAGGGCAGCGCATCGAAATACAGCTTCTTTACCAGGCCCAGCTGCTCATCCGGTGAGATTTTCAGGGAGTTATCCAGCCAAAAGGTATCTATACGGCTGATTTTCATATTGCCGTATTTAACGGAGTCCAGCCATTTTTGCATGGTGGGCTTACCAATGCGGCGGGCCACTTCCTGGAAGTAAGGTACGGATGATACATGAAAAGCGTGCTGCATGCTCAGGTCCTGGTTCCATTCCGGCATTTCCCGGGTAATGCCGTCCCATTTTATAACCATGGAGGTATCTTTAATAACCCCGGTTTCCAGGCCTACCAGGGCATTGAATATTTTGAAGGTAGATGCCGGCAGAAAACGCTCCTTGGCGCGTTCCAGGTTATATACCTTAAATACGCCCTTGCTGTTGTCAAACAGCATAAAGCAGCCTTCCACCTTGTATTGCGTAAAGTATTTTTCCCAGCTTTTTTCTTCCGATACGTTGTTAGGAGCGCAGGCATTCACCAGTAGGGTTGCCAGCAGGCCTATCCAGGCTAGATGTTTCATGGATTTGTTAGATTAATTGCTGCAAAAGTAGATAAATCAGTGGTAAGATGCAGGAGATGTCTGATTGCCTTGGTAATCTTATATTTAGGAAATGAACCCCAAAGGAAAACTTTACCATATCTACTGCGATGAAAGCCGTCAGTCAAAAGACCGCTTCATGATCATCGGTGGTATAATCATTCCCGCAGAGAGTGTGCAGAATTTTGAGGCTACTATGCAGCAGTATAGAGCAGAGCAGAATATGCATGCGGAATTAAAGTGGTCAAAAGTTACCAACCAGAAATACAAAGAATACCAGCGCTTCATAGATTACTTTTTTGCGCTTAATAATACGGATAAGCTTCACTTTAAAGCGATTGTAATTGATAACCACCAGGTAAACCATCATAAATATAATAATGGCAATAAGGAGCTCGGCTTTTATAAGTTCTACTACCAGCTGTTATTGCATTGCTTTGGGTTGCCCTGCTATAAGCGCGACGAGCAGACAAGATTCATTATTCATCCTGATCATCGGCACTCTTCTTATTCTTTAGGCGAGCTAAAAGTGATTTTAAACCGGGGCTTAAGTAAGAAATTGGGAATTCAAACCAATGCTTTTGTAGCGATAGAACCTAAAGACTCCAGGCAGTCTGAGATCGTACAGATTGTGGATATTATACTGGGGGCTATCGGGTTTCAAAAGAATGGGTACCAGTTATTAGCTGATTCAAGAAAGGCAAAAATCGACCTGGTAAACTATATTGCCCGCTCCGCAGGCCTGCCCGGCCTTACAGAAAATACTTCCAGGTTAACCGAAAGATTTACAATCTGGAACTTTAAATTAAGGCAATAAAAAAAGCGTCCGAATGATCTACGCGATAGCTACCTTTTCAGGTTTCCCACACTTCAGCGTGGGTTTTCGATCAAATGTGACGCTGTTCAAATTTATGCAAATTTAGCCAATTCCACCTTTTTCCACTCAGAAAACATAATTAATGCTAATAATCAATCTCTTATGTGATGATAAAAAATAACCCCCTGAACATATCAGGGGGTTTTTTCACTATCCCTATTTAATGGTGGTTTTATTGCGGTGCTATTGGTATGCTTCCCTCCTGGAAAGGCCCTTTTTCCCCTGCACTACTGCGGTGCAACTGCGGAAAAACGGGGTTTTCCCTAGGGAGCTATTGCTGCGCCATTGCTGCGCAACTACTCCCCCCTGCATAAACCCCCACATCTTTTCCTACCCGGGGTTCAGTATCGGCTATTTTGCCCCAATCATCTTTCCCAATCGCTTAAAACCCCCGCTCTTCTACCTTATTTCCTGCTTTGTACTTCCTGCTTCGGCTTTTATCACCCCCAGCGCTTTACCTACCTTGGTAAATGCCGCAATGGCCTTATCCAGGTGCTCCTGCTCGTGGGCGGCGCTCAGCTGCACGCGTATACGCGCCTGGCCTTTGGGCACTACGGGGAAAAAGAAGCCGATCACATATATGCCTTCCTGCAGCAGCTTGTCGGCAAACTGCTGGCTCAACACCGCATCGTACAGCATTACCGGTACAATGGGGTGGTCGCCGGGCTTTATGTCAAAGCCTGCTGCCGTCATTTTACTGCGGAAGTATTGGGTGTTATATTCCAGCTTGTCGCGCAGGGCAGTGGTTTGGCTCAGCATATCCAGCACGGCAATGGAAGCGCCTACTATGCTGGGCGCCACGGAATTGGAGAACAGGTAGGGCCGGCTGCGCTGGCGCAGCATGTCTATCACTTCTTTTTTACCGCTGGTAAAACCGCCGGAAGCGCCGCCCAGGGCTTTGCCCAGCGTGCCGGTAATAATATCTACCCGGCCCATAACGCCCCGGTACTCATGGGTGCCGCGGCCGGTTTTGCCTAAAAAGCCGGATGAATGGCTTTCATCGCTCATCACAATGGCGTCATACTTATCCGCCAGGTCGCAGATCTTGTCCAGCTGCGCAATGGTGCCGTCCATGCTGAAAGAGCCGTCTGTAACAATAATGCGGCTGCGGGCGCCGGCGGCTTCCTGTAGTTTGGCTTCCAGGTCGGCCATGTTATTATGCTCGTAACGGAAACGCTGCGCTTTGCACAGGCGTACCCCGTCAATAATAGAGGCATGGTTCAGCGCATCGGAAATAATAGCGTCCTGTTCGTTGAACAGGGGCTCAAACACCCCGCCATTGGCATCAAAAGCCGCGGCGTACAGGATGGCGTCTTCCATACCCAGGAACGCCGCTATCTTCTGTTCCAGCTCCCGGTGAATATCCTGGGTGCCGCAAATAAAGCGTACACTGCTCATACCATAGCCATGCGTGTCAATAGCTTCCTTGGCGGCAGCTATTACCGCCGGGTGGGAGCTTAGCCCCAGGTAATTGTTGGCGCAAAAGTTCACCACGGTTTTGCCGCCTACCTGTATCTCGGCTCCCTGTTCGGAAGTAATGATCCGCTCGTTTTTATACAGGCCGGCCTCCCGGATCTCGTTCAGCTCCTGCTCTAAACGGGTAATAAAGCGCTGGTTCATAAACTTGGTATTTATGTGACAAATTTATGTGAATAAATGTAGTACCATTCCACGAGCCCGCCCGCCCTTTCCCGGTTTTCTCCAAAAAGTTTGACCCGGTTGTAACATTTACAGGTGGCCCTACGTCATAGTACTATCATTTACGCGATAAATTGAATGAAAGCATTCCTGCACGTTTATGGAAAATAGTGGCGTCAGATAACGGGAGTCTTATGCCGCTGAGAGAGGCCGGAACGGTAAATAGCACACCAGCTGCAGCCAGTTAATGACGGGAAAGGATCGGTTTTCAGGTATTTGTCGGAACTTAGCACTAAAATCCCGCAACACCGGATGACGGAAAAGGAGTACAATAAGTGCGTAGATCTGTATGCTGACAATCTCTTCCGGTTCATTGTAAAAAACCTTGAACACACGGAAGATGCCAGGGATGTAGTTCAGAACGCATTTGAAATATTATGGAAACACTGTAATGACGTTCCTTTTGAAAAGGCGAAGTCATACCTGTTTACAGTGGCCTACCATAATATGATCGACCATGTGAGAAAGGTGAAGCGCATTACCCTGGTAGACCAGTTCCGGGAGGAAACAAAAATATCGGAGCAGCGCGTGCATAACGCCAAAAATGTACTGGAAAAAGCCCTGAACCGGCTTACCGAAGTACAGCGCTCCCTGATACTGCTGAAAGATTATGAGGGCTACAGCTATGAGGAGATCAGCAGCATCATGCATCTGAACCCTTCGCAGGTAAAAGTGTACCTGCACCGGGCCCGGATACACTTAAAGAACTATCTGATAAAAATGGAAAACGTTATATAACCGTGTCTGTAGACATCAACATATCGAACTATGAGGAGTTCCTGCTCAGTTATATAGACGGTGAGCTGAACAATGAAGAGAAAACTGCCCTGGAAGCTTTCCTGCAGCAACACCCGCAGCAGGCCAGGGAGCTGGAAGTATATAAGTCCGCCATGCTGAAACCGGATGCTGCTGAGGTGTTTGAAAATAAAACCTCCCTGTACCGCAGCACCGTTATTACCCTTGAAAATTATGAACCTTTCCTGCTAAGCTATATAGATGGTGAGCTGAATGCTGCGGAAACCACAGCCCTGGAAGCCTTTCTGCAAAAGCACCCCCATGTGGCGCAGGAGCTGGACACGTGGCTGGCTACCCGCCTGCCTGCCGGCGACACCGTTTCCTTTGAGCATAAGGAAATGCTGTACCGCCATGCCGATACGTTAACCATTGATAATTACGAAACCTACTACTTAAGCTATATAGACGGTGAGCTAACACCTGCTGAGGAACAAACCCTGTTACAGTTCCTGCAGCAGCACCCCGGGCTGCAGCCTGCCCTGCAGCTGCTGCAACGCGCCAAGTTGCAGGCAGATACCGGCATGCATATGCCCGGCAAAGCGGCACTGTACCGCCATACCGCTACCCGCGCCGGCCTGCGGCCGGTTTGGTGGGGCGCTGCTGCCGCTGTAGTTGCCGGCGCCTTCCTTTTGTGGCTGCTGCCTTTGCACCGGCATGTACCTGCTGCGGCGCCGATAGCGGCGGTGCAGCAGCCGGCGCCCGCCCCATCCCAACCGGAAAACCTGCAGCAGCCGGCTCCCGCGCCTCCTACAACTACGGAGGCTGCACAGCCGCCGGTTATGCCCGCCGAAAGCCCGGTGCCGGCTAACCATACCCCTGTTCGGGAAAAGCACCCGTTAATAGCTAAGAATAACGCCCCTGTAAAACGCACTGTTACACAACAGCTGCCCGTAACCGCCAGCCAGCCCGCCAGGGTGAGCGCAGGCACCGGCAGCACTGTTGCTAATAATAGCACACCGCCTGCGCTGGCGCAGCTGCCGCAGCCAAAGGCCACCTCCGCGGAGGTGGTACAGCAACACCTGGAAAAACAGGAGCAACAGGCCATTGCCATACAGCCCGCCCAGCGCAATGCCGCTGCTACTGCCGGCAGCCAGGTATTGGCTTCCACCGCCCAGCTGCCGCATACGCCGGCGCCCGAAGCTGAGCCGTCCGCTGCCGCACCGGCGCCGGAAATACAGGGTGAGCTGATCATGTCGGTTACCAGCACCAATGAAAGCAAACTGCTGAACGGCGTGGCGAATGTGGCTAAATTCTTTTCGAGGAAAAAGCATCAGAAATAATTACGGAAACCATATCAATACAGGAAAGAACATATGAAGTATAAAATTTTACACCTGATATTCATTATGCTGATGGTAGTAGGTAAAACGCAGGCGCAAACGCCTGCCGCTGTTGCAGCGCCTACGGCAGATACCATCCAGATCAAAAGCCTTATTATTATAAAAGGCAAAGATGCCCGGGGTAAAAACACTTATAAATTCTATAACGATACCGCCTATACCAGGAATAAGCTCAAAAAAAACCTGCATACCAAATGGCTGGTGATAGACCTGGGCTTTAATAATTATATTGACCGCAGCGACTATGCCGGCGCCGGCGCAGCTGCCTTAATGGCTTATGCATCGCCCGGTTATTCAAGCGTAACCAATAAAAGCTACGACTATTCCGCTGTGGGCCTTAACACCTTTGCACCGCGCAGCGCCAGCGCGCCTTTAACCCCCGATGAGTTTAAGCTGATCCCCGGCAAATCCATCAACGTGAACATATGGATATTAATGCAGCGCTTAAATATCTATAAGCATAAATTAAACCTTATTTATGCAATTGGCGTTGAAATGAACAACTATCGCTATGCCCGCAGTATTACCTATGTGCCGGGGTACCCTACACAAATAATCCGGGAAGATTCGATACACTTTTCCAAGAATAAATTGTTTGCCGAGTACCTGAGCGTACCGTTAATGCTGAACTTTACTTCTAACCCCGCCAGGCCGGGCCGCTCTGTAGATGTGAGCATGGGCGTAATGGCCGGCTACCTGGTAAAATCGCGCACTAAACAGATCAGTGAGGAGAGAGGCAAGGTGAAACGTACAGACGATTTTAACCTGAACAAATGGCGCTTTGGCATTACCACCGAGCTGGGCTACGGTCCTGTAAAACTTTATGGTAACTTTGCCCTCACGCCGCTGCACGACTATGGGTTGGAACAATACCCTTTTTCCGTGGGCATCCGCTTTAATGGCTTTTGATATTTTTCATAACCAGATCTAAGTTTAGGAGTTATGCGTACCTTTTTGACCTTTTTAGCTTGTTCCGGATTTATTATATGGGCACATTCCTGCGACAAAAGAATACTGGGGGTAAACGCTACCCCCATAGCCTGGGAAACGGAAACAGCTAAACCGTCAGCAGTACCCGCATCCACTGGTTACCAGCAGCAATACCTGAAAGAATTGTTTTCCGCCGCTGCTTTGTCCGTGGCCGGCTCCCATCCCCAGCTTTACCTCGTCAGCTTCCGCTACCTGAGCCATCGTAATTACCTGTCGCCCGGCGCCGATACGCTTTTAACCCGCCTGCAGGCCCGGTATCATTTTGTTACCCGCCGTCAGTAGGCCGCCTGCAGGGCTGCTTCAGCGAGCTGCATTTGCTAACGCACACCGCCGCTATTATTTGAAAAAAAACAAGCCGCGCCGTCGCCATACGGTACATATATATGCCGTTTCCATACTGCCATTGCTGCCATCCGGCCCTGTCGCACCTTTTTAAGCCCTCCACCACTCGTTTCTCACGATTTTTGGCCTTTCTTCCCTTTTCTCCCATTTTTACCTTTTTCCTTTTCTATATATTTGAATGATCTATATTTCACTTCCAAAAACCAACGTATGACAATTTTTAAAAGAGCCATCCTCCTGTTGTTGTTATCCTGCACGCTAAGCAGCGTACACGCACAGGATAAGTACAGCTGGAAAGAGGCTACCTCCGGGGGCTACACTTACCGGTATGTTACCGACGACCCCATGCAGGCGCGCTTCTATACCCTGAAGAACGGGTTAACCGTTATACTGAGCGTCAACAAAAAAGAGCCACGTATTCAAACCCTTATTGGCGTACGCGCCGGCAGCAACAATGATCCAAAGGATCACACCGGCCTTGCCCACTACCTGGAGCACCTGCTGTTCAAAGGCACGGAAAAATTCGGCTCTCTGGACTGGTCAAAGGAAAAGCCCTACCTCGACGAAATTGAAGGGTTGTACGACACCTACAACCACACCAGCGGCGCAGACGCCCGCAAAACCGTGTACCACCAGATAGACAGTGTTTCCGGCCTGGCCGCCAGGTACGCCATTGCCAATGAGTATGATAAAATGATGGCCGGCATGGGCGCCCAGGGCACCAACGCCCATACCTGGGTAGAGGAAACAATTTATGAGGAAGATATTCCCTCCAACGCTATTGACAAATACCTGTTCGTTCAGGGCGAGCGTTTCCGCGATCCTGTTTTCCGCCTGTTCCATACCGAGCTGGAAGCAGTGTATGAAGAGAAGAACCGCGGCCTGGACAACGACAGCCGTAAAATGTATGAAACCATGCTGGCGGCGCTGTTTCCCACGCACAACTACGGGCAGCAGTCAACCATAGGCACCATAGAGCATTTAAAAAATCCCAACCTCCGCGCTATCCGCGATTTTTATGATGCCTACTATGTACCCAACAACATGGCCATTGTAATGGCCGGCGACTTTGACCCGGATTACGTGATAAAGAAAATAGACGAGCGCTTTTCTTACATGCAGTCCAAACCTATAAATGAATACAAGGCCCCGCAGGAAAAGCCCATTGCAGCGCCTATTGTAAAAGAAGTATTTGGCCCGGACGCAGAAAGTGTGAACATCGCCTTCCGTATGCCCGGCGCGCTGGACACAAAGTCCTCCGTGCTGCTGAATGTAGTAGCGCAGATACTGAACAACGGCAAAGCCGGCCTGCTGGACCTGAACATTAACAAGCAGCAAAAGGTGCTGGGCGCCAGCGTAGGCCAGCTGCAGTGGAAAGACTACAGCGTGTTTTACCTGAGCGGTAAAGCAAAACAGGGCCAAACCCTGGAAGAAGTAAAAGACCTGCTGCTTGGCCAGCTGGAGATACTGAAAAAAGGCCAGTTTGACGAAAGCCTGGTAAAAGCGATTGTTAATAATGCCAAGCTCTCCGAGCTGCAGGGCCTGGAAAGCAATAATAACCGCGCTAACTCCCTCATGGACGGCTTTATCAAGCACCGCGGCGATAACTGGCTGAATGATGTGGAGATGGTAGACGCCATGAGCAAGGTTACCAAACAGCAGATCGTAGACTTTGCCAATGAATACCTGAAAGATAACTATGTGCTGCTGTACAAACGCAAAGGCGAAGACAAAAACATTCAGAAGGTAGAAAAGCCCGCCATTACCCCGGTAGAGGTGAACCGCGAAGCACAGTCGCCCTTCCTGAAAGAGGTAGCCACTATACCGGCTACCCCGGTAAAACCCCAGTGGCTCGATTTCAACAGGGATATTCAGAAAAGCAAAATAGGCCCTGCCGAAATGCTGTATGTGCAAAACAAGGATAATGGCCTGTTCCGCCTGCACTACCGCTTTGATATGGGCAGCTGGAACAATAAAAAGCTGCCGCTGGCCGCGGAGTACCTGCAGTTCCTGGGCACAGATAAATACACTACAGAGCAGATCAGCAAGGAGTTTTACAACATTGCATGCAACTTTAGCGTAAAGTCAGGCCCGGAAAACACCACTATTACCATTTCCGGCCTGCAGGAAAATTTTGACAAGGCAGTATCGCTGTTTGAGCACCTGCTTACACACTGCCAGCCCAATGAGGCTGCGCTGGCTGCATTAAAAGGCCGCCTGCAAAAAGCGCGTGCGGATAATAAGCTGAGCAAGCTGGCCATTATGCGCGGGCTGGTACAGTATGCCCTGTATGGTCCTAAAAACCCGTACAACAACCAGCTTAGCCAGGCCAACCTGGATGCCTTAACCTCTGCAGAGCTGGTAGATATGCTGCACACACTGCCCTTTTACCAGCACACCGTTATTTATTACGGTCCGGCGTCACTAACCTCTGCTGCGGCAGCTGTGAAAAAGCTGCATACACTGCCTGCTGCCTTTAAAGCAGCGCCTCCGGCTGTTAAATTTGAAAAGAGCAGCCAAACCAACAACCAGGTGCTGTTTGCCGATTACGATATGGTGCAGGCAGAGGTGAACTGGGTGCGTAACACCACGCCGTTTGATGTAAATAACACAGCAGTGGTTTCTTTATTCAATAACTACTTTGGCGGCGGCATGGGCTCTATTGTATTCCAAACCATCCGCGAGTCCAAAGCACTGGCTTATTCTACCTATGCTTTCTACGTTTCTCCCGAGAAAAAGGATGACCGCTACAGTGTAGTAGCATACGTAGGCAGCCAGGCCGATAAGATGAACGAAGCCATTACCGGCATGAACGAGCTGCTGAATGATATTCCCCGCTCCGATAAGCTGTTTGAAACTGCCCGCAAAAGCATGAAGCAGGATCTCGAAACAGAGCGCATTACACAGGACGGTATTGTTTTCAGCTACCTGGCCGCGCAAAAGCTGGGCCTTAACACCGATTACCGTAAACAGGTGTACGCCGCTGTTGACAAGCTGACCTTTGATGACGTGAAGCAGTTCCATGACCAGAACCTGGCCGGCAAGCCGTACACTTATTGCGTGCTGGGGTCAGAAAAAAGGATCAGTGAGGATGATCTGAAAAAATACGGGGAGGTGAAAAAAATATCCCTGGATGAGCTGTTCGGCTACTGAGATAAGTAAAAAGCTTAAAGCAGAAAGCATAAAGCAGTAAATAAAAAAGCAGGAAGTAAAGAAGGCGTCAGCGCTTTTTGCTTCCTGCTTTTTGTTTTTTGTAATAGCCCGGCATACAATAAACAGGTAACAGCTTCGTTATCATAATACTAAAATTTCCCTGTGAGATGCCGCGCTACTGTTGGAGTATTTTACTGTTAATATTTATTCCCCTGGTTGGGTTTAATAATGAGAACAGTTTATACACTGTGAAGCTGAACCCTGCCGATATTGATGCAGACAAGGTTTTTCTGCTGATAGACAAAAGCGATTACCGCTTGTACCTGTATGAGGATGTAACCCTGCTTAAAATTTATAAGGTAGTATTCGGCAGCAGGGAGCTGCGGGATAAGCTGGTGCAGGGCGACCGCCAAACGCCGGAAGGCACTTTTCATATTACCAGCAAACGGTATGATGGCCGCTGGAGCCGCTTTATGCTGCTGGACTATCCCAATGAAAGCTCATGGACCAAGTTTCACCGGCGCCAGTCGCGTGGCATACTGCCGGCCAATGCGGACATTGGCGGCGGCATAGGTATTCATGGTGTGGAGTATGCCTCCGGCATCCGCGATACATATGTAGACAGCCGCATTAACTGGACGCTCGGATGTATTAGCATGAAGAACGGGGATGTGAACGAGCTGTATAATGTAATTAAGGTAGGCACCCCGGTGGTAATACGCTATTGATTTTTTCTATTGTAAAAACCGGCCTACGGCTGCTTTCCATTTGGCAGCCTCATTACGGCAAAATGACTGGTGGCCGCATTGCTCAAAAATCACCAGCTGCTTTTGCGCTGTACCCAAATTGGCAAACACGCTGCGTGTTTCATGCTCCATTACCCGTATATCTTTTCGGCCCCAGCATAACAGCGCAGGTACATGTATATCTTTTGCGTACTCCGCTGGTTTAAAGCCCGGCGCCCAAAAACCCTGTTCCACACCGCCCCAGAAGGTAACCAGCTGTGCCAGCGGAGTGCCTGGCATATGCACTGCCCACATGCGGCTTTTTACCGCATCTGTTAAGGTGGCAAAAGGCGCTTCCAGTATAACTTTCTCGGGCTGCAGCCGGTATTGCGGCACGGCTTTTAAAATAGCCGTTGCGCCCATGCTCATGCCCCATAAAATAATGTGCCGGTAACCGCAGCTGTACACATAATCATAAGCCAGCTTTACATCTTCCGCCTCTTTATAGCCAATGCTGCATACATGCCCTTCGCTATTGCCGTGCGCGCGAAAATCCAGCAGAAAGGTATTGTACCCCAGCTGCCGGAAATAGGCAGCCTCCGGCAGGGGCGAGCTTTTGCTGGCGCCGTAACCATGAAACAATATTACGGTGCCTTTGGCCGGCTGCGGGCCTTCTATAAACCAGCCCTCCAGCCGCAGGCCGCTCTTTGTTTGCAGGTAAACGGTTTTATAAGGCGCTGCGGGGCGGTTGCTGTTAACAGACTTTGACAGGTTTACGCCAAAGAGTATAATGCGCGCTTTTTCCCAGCCATTCATTTGCTCGGGGCGTTTGTTGGCGTGGTGGGCATCGTCGTAAAAATGGGTAAACTTCCAGGCATGAAATGCCAGGATAACATTGGATATAAGGAAAAATACCAGGAATATTTTCCCGGCGCGTTTTAAAAGCCTCATAAAACAAATGTACGGATAGGCGGGTTTTCAATATAACAAAAAGGCCATACCAATTTTGCTGGTATGGCCTTAACTATAACTATTTGAATAAACATTGTATTACAGCTTTCCCCGCTTAATTTCCTCTACCACCGCAGGGTCCAGCAGGGTAGTGGTATCGCCCAGGTTATCCAGCTCGCCTTCCGCAATTTTACGCAAAATGCGCCGCATGATCTTGCCCGAGCGGGTTTTAGGAAGGCCGCTTACAAACTGTATCTTATCTGGTTTGGCAATAGGGCCAATAATGCGTGATACGGTTTGTATAATATCTTTTTTAGTAAGCTCCGCATCTTTAGAAGGGTTGGTATCGCATATCACATAGGCATAAATACCCTGTCCTTTAATATCATGCGGATAACCTACTACGGCGCTTTCCACCACGCCTGCGTGCATGTTAATGGCGTTTTCCACTTCGGCGGTGCCAATACGGTGGCCGCTCACATTCAGCACATCATCTACGCGGCCGGTAATGCGGTAGTAGCCGTCTTCATCGCGCAGGCAGCCATCTCCCGTAAAATACAGGTTCTCGTAGGTGGCAAAATAGGTTTTGCGGCAGCGCTCATGGTCGCCATAGGTGGTGCGGATAATACCCGGCCAGGGAAATTTGATGCACAGGTTACCGTTAACGCCGTTGCCCGTGATCTCTTTCCCGTTTTCATCAACCAGCACCGGTTGTATGCCGGGCAGGGGCAGGGTGGCATAGCCGGGTTTTTCCTTTGTAATGCCGGCAATGGGCGTTATCATAATACCGCCGGTTTCTGTTTGCCACCAGGTATCAACAATAGGGCATTTGCCTTTGCCAATATGATCTTTAAACCAGTGCCAGGCCTCTTCGTTAATGGGTTCGCCCACGCTGCCCAGCTTCCGCAGTGAGCTGAGGTCCTTGTGGTTTACCGGGCCCAGGCCAAAGCCCATTAAGCTACGTATAGCCGTAGGCGCAGTGTACAATATATTTACGCGGTACTTGTCGGTAATATCCCACAGGCGGCCTGCATCGGGCCAGGTAGGAATGCCTTCAAACATCAGCGTGGTAGCGCCGGCGCTCAGCGGGCCATACAAGATGTAGCTATGGCCGGTGATCCAGCCAATATCGGCGGTACAGAAATACACTTCCCCGGGCTGGTACTGGAAGGTGTTCACAAAGGTATAGTTGGCATATACCATGTAGCCGGCGCAGGTATGCACCACGCCTTTGGGCTTGCCGGTGCTGCCGGAGGTGTAAAGCACAAACAGCATGTCCTCTGCATCCATTTCCTCGGCGGTGCAGGGCGGGTTGCCCATGGTTTCTACCTGTTTTATTTCATCTTCCCACCACACATCACGGCCTTTCAGCATACTTACAGGGGTGCGGGTGCGCGTGCACACAATTACTCTTTTTACACTGGGACAGGCCATCAGCGCATCATCTATCACCGATTTCAGGGGAATATCCTTGTTGCCGCGGAAAGCGCCGTCGCAGGTAATTACCAGGTTACATTGCGCATCCTGTATGCGGTCGGCTATTGACTGGGCGCTGAAGCCGCCAAACACTACGGAATGAATAGCGCCTATGCGGGCGCAGGCCAGCACCGCAATGGCCAGCTCGGGTATCATACCCATATAAATACAAATACGGTCGCCTTTTTTAACGCCATTATTCTTTAACACGTTGGCAAACTGGCATACCTTGTTATACAGCTCACGGTAGGTAAGTATGCGATGACGCTCTTCCGGATCATTAGGCTCCCATATAATAGCCGGGGCATTGCCCAGGGTGCCCAGGTGGCGGTCCAGGCAGTTTTCCGTAATATTCAGCTTGCCGCCCTGGAACCATTTCACGTCCGGATCTTTAAAATTCCACTCCAGCACTTTATCCCATTTCCGGCGCCAGTAAAAGTGGTCGGCCACGTTGGCCCAAAATCCTTCAGGGTCTACAACACTCTGATGGTAGGCTTGCTGGTATTCTTCAAACGTTTTGATCTGATACGGGTAGGCCATAGCTGCTTATTTTTGTATTAAGGTTTAGTCATAACGGAGAGTAAATTTATTTTCTTTTCTCCATTTCTCCGAGCAGCAGCCGCATATTTAAACAACAAAAGCACCCGGAGGGGCGCTTTTTGTACTGGTTTAAGTTGGTATAGGACGATATTTATTTCCCGCCCTGCATTTCCTTTAACCGTTGCCGCACATATAATGTAATGGCAGGCTCATTCTCTTTGGTGCGGGCCAGTTGCAGGTAGCGCCTGTAGTACCGTTGTGCGGTGGCCGGCTTTTGCAG
Organism: Chitinophaga sp.; assembly: GCF_035761305.1. GTDB lineage: Bacteria > Bacteroidota > Bacteroidia > Chitinophagales > Chitinophagaceae > Chitinophaga. The sequence goes on from NZ_DASTRI010000287.1 coordinate 25,661, forward strand.
GTAGTGGTCATATATGCGGCCAATGCTGTATTGCCGTAAAGGCGCCTTAAAAAGATAATAGGCGGTGTCAAGGCAGGCCGTGGCTTTGGTGTAGGCATGCAGCCCTTCATAATTGGCGCCCATGGCAGTATAATAATCATCCAGGCTTTTGGATTTGGCCAGGTCAACGCACTGCTGCAGCAGCTGGTTGCTGCGGGTGTAATCCTTTAGCTGTGTGCAGGCCATGGCTGCATAGTACATAATGGTTTCGGTATTCATATTGGCCTGGGTTAAGAAATCATTTACGTATATACATTCCTGGTAGTGCTTTGCATAATAGCAGGCCGCTGCCACAAAACTGTAGGCGGTAAGTGATATTACCTGCTGCCGCATCAGGCGTTGCCCCAGTGCAATGGCTTGCGGGTAATCTTTCAGGAAATAAGCGGTTTTCACCGCCGGAATAAGCACGCTGGTTTGCAGCGAGTCTTTGGCAAGGTAAGGCTGCAGCACGCTGTCGGCCGCATTATACCGTTGCCGGTCCAGCCACTCCTCTGCCATGCGCGCCACTACTTTGCTGTCGAGCGGGTTCAGTGCATAGGCACGCTGCAGGTATACAAAGCCGCTATCTGTTTCCCGGGCGGCAAAAAAGGCAAAGCTAAGCTGCTTGTAGCTGCCGGCCTGGGGCTGCAGGGCAGCCAGCATACGGTAATGAGGTATGGCCAGCGCAGGCTGTTCCTGCTGCATATAAATACTGCCCAGGTATTGATGTGCAGGTTTGTAGGTGCTGTCCTGCTGCAATAGCTGTTGGTAGGTATGAATGGCATCGGGCCACTTGCCGGCCAGGTAGCAGGCATAGCCCAGCAAGGCCAGCTGCCGGACGTTATCCGGCTGTATGCGGCTTTGCAGGTAGGCAATGGCAGCCGTATATTGCTGGTCCTGGAAATAATTCATTACCACTGCCTGGTCTATTTCAGGCGCCTGCTGCGCACGGGTATTTAATATGCCCAGGCATAGCAGCAGTACATAAAAACAAGTACGCATAGAAGCTCTCTTTCCCCTAAAACTAAGTATTTAGTTTTAAATACTAAAGTTTTAGTTGAAGAAAATTTGCGCCCTGTTTATGCCACATATAAATGTACTGGCATGATATGAATGTGATGGCGCGGAAAATCAGCCGCCATTAGATAACAGGGTAAAGAGCGCTTATATAGCAGGGTAAAGAGAACCGCCTGCCGCTTTAGCACCTGTTTGCAGGTTTAGTACCTTTATGCAGTGCGGTAACCCCGCATTAGCTGCGCGGCTTTTTGCGGTATTGATCGCAATAGGTTTGCAGCTCCAGGAACACCTCATCTAAAACAGCCATAATTTTTTCTTTTTCGGCATTGCTTAATGCCGGTATCATTTTTTTATCACCTTCAGCGGGTTTATCCAGGGCGCGCATTTTGCGGTAAAAGGTGGGAATGCTCCAGGAGCACTCTTCACATACCTTTTCCCGGAAACGGATAGGGAAATTAATCAGGTGGGCATGAATATCCTGCAGCATATTAACAGGCACCGGCGTGTGAGGAACTAATTTCTTCATGGTTTGGAGGTTTAAGTCATTGCTATCAAAAAAAGTGTTTGGTGTTAGCATTGATAATTTGTTAGGATAATCAATAATTGCCTGCTTTTATGTCAGCAAATATATTGATAATGATTTTAACTACACTACTTTTTATTTGCTATTTTATCATATCGCTAATACATTGCTAACCCGCTTCCCTGGCCCATTACAGCCCCTCAGCCTCCCTTTTGTGGATAATTTATGAATCTATCATTATCACTACTTGCCGCAAAGTATCAGTTTAGCCAAACCGGCTAACAAACACACATGGCCGCATCCCCTGTGCTTAGCACATAGCGTACAACAAAATCAATATCAATTTGAAATTTTAATTCACTCAATGAAACAGAAATGATTTATATTGTAATAATCTTATAATATGAAAAACTGACACCAACGCAAACCGAATAAATTTTGATGTACGATGCAGCTAGGGTTAATCCACATGGGCCAGCGCTTAAAACAGATACTGAAGCAGCGGAAAATTAAAATTGTTGACTTTGCCCGTATGGCGGGCTTCACAAACCAGATAGCCCACTACCACCTGCGCAAAAGCGATATGAAAAGATCTACCCTCGAACGCTTTTGTGCCCTCATAGGCATTACCACCGATGAATTTTATAACTGGAACAACAAGGTAGTACCCAAGCCAGGCAAAGGCCAGGTAGCTACCGTAGCCCACCACGGGCAACGCTTTACAGAGCTGATAGAGGAAAAGGGCCTTAACAAAAGCAAGCTGGCGCGCCGGCTGGATATGAGCAGGAGAACCATGTATAACCTGTTTGATAAAGCCGTGTTTGAACCCATGGAGCTGGAAACCGTTACCAAAGCCCTTGAAATAACCGAAACCGCCTTCCTGCATCCCAACACCGTAGAAGATACCCGCATAGCCGACTCCGACGAAATGCTGGCCCTGCGCGAAAAATATTACAAGCTGCTGGAAGAGTATAACCAGCTGCTTAAACAGCATAACGCCTTAAAAGAAACCCTCGACACTTTTAAAAAAGATATTGTGCAGCTGCGTAAACAGGTACGCTCAAAAAAAGTTTAACCCGCACCTGCCATACCATATAATAAGAAGAAAACACTTATAATTTGCTACAGAAATGTAGCCTGCCCCGATTAAATCAAACCCTTATCAATAACAATGATTTTGTAGCATTCAATACGATGGATGTATGATTATTTGGTAAACAATTTATATTATATTTGTGCAATAAGGTTTATATTAAAATCAGCACTACCTAAACGATCCGCAGAATATAGTTATGCAACCCGGTGAATTTCCTGACATATGGTACATCACCCTGGCCGTAACCGGCGGTCCTAACCTGCTTACAAGGCCCCGTTATGCAGGTATTCTCAGCAAGCACCTCAACGCCGCACATGAGCAACAGCATATTATTACCCGCAGCCACATGCTGCTGCCCGATCAGCTGTTACTGCTCGTACAGCCCTTTAATACCCCGCTCAGCACCTGGCTGCAGCACTTTACAATAAATACTGCCACGGAAATATGCGAAGCCCTGCGAACAGATAACCAGCTGCAAAGGCAGGAATGGTATAGCTTTTTCCTGTGCCGCAACGGTCAGCCGGCAGCAGCATTCTGGAGCAGCATAGAGCAGCTGGCGGTAAAAGGCGTCAGCCACTATGACGAGCTGGAAGGCGCCATGCTGCTGGCCCCCGTAAAAGCAGGCTATGTACGCGATGTGGATCATTACGCCTATACCTGGTACAATAACCGCAGCGGTATTAAATATAAGCAGCTGGGCGAATAGCCTTGTTCTTACAGCAGCAGCGCACCCACCTCATCCCAGTTATTCACCCGCTTAAACTCCTGCACATGTATGTTATGCGGCGCAGTAAACAACAGCGGCTCCCCTTTAAAGGTGCTCAGGTTCTTTACATGATCATCAATCAGGTAATCTGCATCTACAATATGCTTATAACCGCAGAATACAATGTGATGCCAGCTGATAAAGGGAAAATGCTCTTCCAGCCAGGCCAGCTTTTCTGCAAGCGATAGCGGAAACTCCATAGCCGCCGATACAATAAACACCTCATGCTTATCGTGCAGGGCCTTAATCACCTCCCGGGCCCCGGGTATTACCGGCTTGGTGCGGAAAAAGTTGGGCTCAAACAGGAACTGCCTTACCACCCCATCCAGCGGAAATCCCGTGGTTTCCGGCTTGCCCAGCAGGCTTTCCTTGGATATGGTTACGCCATAACGGTTGGCGTACCAGTTAATGTATTGCTGGGTGCTGTCTGCCATCACTCCATCCATATCAATTGCAATTCTTGCCATATTTTGCTGTTTTCTGCAAAATTATGCTTTTAATTTAGCCTATGCAATGAATATGCTATTAAATTATTGCAAATAATTACATAATATTGCAGAAAATAGCAAAATGCTGAAGGAAGAACGCCTGGATTATATTCTTAAAAAGCTGCAGGCAGATAATAAGGTGCTGCAGGCAGAGCTGAGCAACGACCTGCAGGTATCTGAAGATACCGTGCGCCGTGATTTGGAGGCGCTGGCGCAGAGCGGGTTGCTGATAAAGGTAAGGGGCGGCGCCATCCCGCATTCCCCGCACCCATACAGCTTTAAGGAGCGTATAGGCATTCATGAGGATGATAAGCGCACCATTGCCGGCAAAGCCCTGTCGTTCCTGCACGACGGGCAAACGATTATTATGGATGGAGGCACCTCTACCTTTACCCTGGTAAAAATGTTTCCCGCACATTTAAAGCTTACTGTTATCACTAACAGTGTACCCATAGCCATGCAGCTGATGGAGCATCCGTCCACTGAGGTTATTCTCACCGGCGGACGCGTATTTAAGAACTCGCAGGTAACCTCCGGGCTCGATACCATTCGCATGCTGGAAAAGGTACGTGCCGATATTTGTTTCCTGGGCGTGTGCAGCCTGCACCCCACCGCAGGCATTACGGGTATTGACCTGGGTGAGGCAGAAGTAAAGTACAGCATGATACAGGCCGGCAACCGCGTAATAGCACTGGCCACTATTGATAAAATGGGCACCGCCGAACCTTTTAAAGTATGCGATATAACAGAACTGGATACCATTGTGACCGACAGGGTGGACGAGCAGTTGATACAGCCTTATTTAAACCTGGGAATTAAAGTGATTTAGCTATCTATCCTATTTAAAGCATTAATTAAAATGTTGCCTTCATTATCAATTGAAGCTATGCCGCAAAAAAGAGCCACCCGTATTGCCGTTAGCTCCCTGTTTTTTTTAACAGGACTATGTTTTGCCAGCTGGGGCTCGCGCATTGCGGCCATTCAGCAATCCCTGCATATGAGTGAAGCTGGTTTGGGTACCGCGCTGCTGGCACTTCCTATTGGCTCGGTTATATCCATGCCCGTGGCAGGTTATATGATTGCGCGTTTCGGCAGCCGTAACGTGTTGCTCATAGCCGCGGTATGCTATGCCATGATATTGCCCCTACTGGGGCTGGCGCAGGCGGCCTGGCAGCTGTTTGCCATTTTAATGTTGTTTGGCTTTGCCGGCAACATGGCCAATATTGCCGTAAATACACAGGCAGTGGCGGTAGAGGCAATGTATGGCCGCACCATTATGGCATCGTTCCACGGCTTATGGAGCCTGGCCGGCTTTACCGGGGCGTCCATAGGCGCTTTCATGGCCGGGGAAGGGGTATTGCCTTACCAGCATTTCCTGGTTATTACAGCTATTGCGGTAGTAATTGTGGCGGCCAGCGCAAAATATACAGTAGCCCACACCGCGGTAAAAGACAAGCCCCAAAAGCTGCCTTTGCCCGAAGGCGTGCAATTGAGCACTGTTAAAAGAATAAAGCTATGGTGGCTTAGAACATTGGGTAAAATGCGGAGCCTGTGGGGCCTTATTATGGCGTTGCGTGTGCTGGGAGTAATTGCCTTTTGCTCTATGATATGCGAAGGCACCATGTTCGACTGGAGCGTGGTATATTTTAAAAAGGTGATTATGGCGCCGGATGGAAAGGCAGGCATTGGCTTATCGGCCTTTATGTGCACCATGGCCTCTTTCCGGTTTGTGGCCGACTGGCTTACCATTCGCTTTGGGCACCGCAGGGTGCTGCAGCTAAGCGGTATTTTAACAGCATCGGGGTTGTTAATAGCCGTGCTGCTGCCGTATTTTATTACCGGTATATTCGGCTTTTTGCTGGTGGGCGCCGGTGTTTCTTCCGTAGTGCCGCTGGTGTACAGCGCTGCCGGCAAAACCAAAAAGGCCGAACCGGGCGTAGCCCTGGCCACGGTATCTACGGTTGGTTATCTCGGTTTCCTCATGGGACCCCCGTTAATAGGCTTTGTGGCGCAGGCATCCAGCTTAAGCATTTCTTTTTCCATTATTGCGGTAATGGGTACCTGTATTGCCATTATGGGCAGCCGTATAAAAACCAGCTGATGAACAGGTAAACATGGTATAAAAGGGAAGTCCCGGTAAGCTGCTTACCGGGACTTGCGCTTTTTACAAAGAAGATAACAGGCTATTTCTTCTGGTATTCAGCAGTATACTGGTTAGCAGTATTGGATAGTACCATTTTGTCGGCCGTTAACTCAGTCACGCTTATATTCACTATATCATAGTAATAATCATCATCGCTCAGGTCAACGTCAAATACAATAACCAGTTTTTTAGTACTGGCGTTGTATGACCATCCGCCGGTTTCAGTATACGCCTCTGTGCTGCTGGTGTAAACCGGGTTGGCGCAGGGATTGTGAAAACGCTGCAGGTTGGTGTATTTCTCCTCCTCAATATAGTTATAGGTGGCGTTTGCCTGGAATGTGATCTCGGATTTCAGTACCTCTGTAACGCCCGCCAGCATCTGATGGCAGCCGGTGCCCTGCGTGCATTGCTTCAGCGTATCTGCGTCGCAGGTGAAAGATGCGTAGCCGCTGTCTGCGGTAATAACATTCTCCCAATCCCCGTTGCTGTATTTTTCCCGGGTAGCTGCCCAGGTGCCCACCAGGGCCTGGCCATCCTGGCTGGTGCCTGCAGGTATAACAACAATGCAGGCGCTGGCGGTGTTGCTTACGTTATGGTTGGCGTCATAAGCGGCATAAGTAATGCAAAAAGTATCTGCAGTAGCATTTTCCGGCAGCTTAATTACAATAAGGGAATCTGAATTGTCCTCACCCGTTTCCTTGAACAAGCTGTGTTTTCCCCCGGCCGGTGCTTTACGGGCGCCCCTGGGGTTAGCATAGTCTATTGTGAAGTAAGAATCGGCGCCGGTTATTTGCAGGTAATAACCCTCAACACTGCCAGATGAAACATAAGGTGTAATAACAGCATAACGTCCGTTAACAGCAAGCACCGTGCTGCCGTCTGCATCCAGTACCGGGGTAGTGGCGCCGGTGGCTGCCGGCATTGCGCCTTTTATGTTGGTGCCATAAAATACTTTAACGGCGCCGGTTAGCTCATTGGGATTGCTTACGTCTACAGGCGTGCCGGTTTCAGGGTTGCCGCTGCCTGCATCGTCTTTTTTACATGCATAAAAAGCAACGCCGGCGGCTAACAATAACAATAAAACTTTTTTCATAGATAAATGGGTGATTAAGAATAAGTGTTTAGATGAAAAATAGTATGCCGCGCGAAGGTATGATTTTATATTACATAATTATAATATGTTTGAAGCGCATGTACGTATTGACCGGTATTACCTGCGCTCCATTGAGCGCGCCCACGCCTTACAATGGGCTTGCTTCTTTTTGAGGCAGCTGTGCACCGGCCCGCCGGCCTGTCAGCTAACATTCCGTTGCGGCAATGCAATGCTCCGGCCCCGTTACAGGGAAGCAATAATGCGGAGGGCTATTAAAATGTAAAAGTCCCGGTAACAGTTTACCGGGACTTTTTTGTCTAAAAACAGGATAGTTATCTAACTTCTTTTCAAAGCTGGAACAAAGATACAGCATTTACATTAATAATTATAATAATGTTTGCGAAAAAATTTATTGTAGCATAATACTTTGAAACCCTTAATTTTGCACGATTTTTTTTGTCCATCCATTGGCATAAAGATCAGTAGGGTTTTTCATTTTCAATAGATTATACAAATGCCAAAAGACTCATCTATTAAATCTGTTCTCATTATTGGTTCTGGTCCTATTATTATTGGTCAGGCGTGCGAATTTGACTATTCCGGATCCCAGGCTGCCCGCTCCTTACGGGAAGAGGGTATTAAAGTGATCCTGATCAACTCTAATCCGGCCACTATTATGACGGATCCTATGATGGCAGACCGGGTATACCTGCTGCCGCTGACGGTGGAAAGCATAGAGCAGATACTGGAAGAGAACCAGATAGACGCGGTGTTGCCTACCATGGGCGGGCAAACAGCGCTGAACCTGTGTAAAGAGGCCGACGAGTTGGGCGTATGGGAAAAATACAATGTACGCCTGATTGGGGTGGATATTAAAGCCATTAATAAGGCAGAGGACCGCGAGCTGTTCCGCCAGTTCATGATAGAGCTGGGTATAAAGGTGGCGCCTGCGAAAACAGCCAACTCTTACCTGGAAGGCAAAGAATTTGCCCAGGAAATAGGCTTCCCCCTGGTAATACGCCCTTCCTTTACCCTGGGCGGTACCGGCGGCGGCTTTGTACACAGTAAAGACGACCTGGACGAAGCCCTGAACCGCGGTTTGCAGGCCTCTCCCATACACGAAGTGCTGGTAGAAAAGGCCGTGCTGGGCTGGAAAGAGTTTGAGCTGGAGCTGCTGCGCGATAAGAACGATAACGTAGTGATCATTTGTACGGTAGAGAACCTGGACCCTATGGGCGTGCACACCGGCGACTCCATTACCGTGGCGCCCGCCATGACGCTGAGCGACACTGCTTTCCAGGACATGCGTAACAAAGCACAGTTAATGATGCGCAGCCTGGGCAACTTTGCCGGCGGCTGTAACGTACAGTTTGCACTGAACCCTGAAAACGAAGAGCTGATAGCCATTGAAATAAACCCGCGCGTAAGCCGGTCATCGGCCCTGGCCTCCAAAGCCACCGGTTATCCCATTGCGAAAATAGCAGCCAAGCTGGCCATTGGTTATACGCTGGATGAGCTGAACAACCAGATCACCGGCAACACCTCTGCCTGCTTTGAGCCGGCGCTGGACTATGTGATTGTAAAGGTGCCCCGCTGGAACTTTGACAAGTTCAAAGGAGCCGATGAAACCCTGGGCCTGCAAATGAAATCCGTAGGTGAGGTAATGTCCATTGGCCGTACGTTCCCCGAAGCCATCCAGAAAGCCTGCCAGAGCCTGGAAAATGAGGCCATTGGCTTAGGCTACTACGGCAAATCGCTGATGAAGAGCGAGCAGCTGCTGGAAAGGCTGAAAACACCTACCTGGGATCGCATTTTCCGCATTAAAGATGCGCTGATGGAAGGTATATCCGTAAAAACCATTCAGCAGCTTACCTTAATAGACCGCTGGTTCCTGTACCAGATTAATGATATTGTGAACCTGGAAAAGCAGCTGCAGGAGCATGACCTTAACTCCGTACCGGCAGATCTGCTGCGCGAAGCCAAGCAAATGGGCTTCTCCGACAAGCAGCTGGCCTACCTGTTCGGCAACTGTGAGGAAGATGAGGTGTACGAAAAGCGTAAAAGCCTGAACATACGCCGTACCTACAAAATGGTAGATACCTGCAGCGCGGAGTTTGAAGCAAAAACACCTTACTTCTACTCTGCTTTTGATACGCAGAACGAAAGCATTCCCTCCGACAAAAAGAAGATCATTGTGCTGGGCTCCGGTCCTAACAGGATTGGCCAGGGTATTGAGTTCGACTATTGCTGCACCCACGGCCTGCAGGCCATCCAGGAATGCGGGTACGATGCCATTATGGTGAACTGTAACCCCGAAACCGTGTCAACCGATTTTGACATGGCCAATAAGCTATACTTCGAACCGGTGTTCTGGGAGCACCTGTGGGAGATCATAGAGCTGGAGAAACCCGAAGGCGTAATTGTGCAGCTGGGCGGCCAAACCGCGCTGAAGCTGGCCAAGCGCCTCGAAGAAAAAGGCATCCGCATTATAGGCACGTCCTTTAATGATATGGATATTGCAGAAGACCGCGGCCGCTTCTCGGACCTGCTGAAGGAGCTGAACATTCCATACCCTAATTACGGCACCGCCTATACGACCGATGAAGCCATTGAAGTGGCCAAGGAAGTAGGCTATCCCGTACTGGTGCGCCCCAGCTATGTTTTGGGCGGCCAGCGCATGCGCATTGTAATTAATGAAGAGGAGCTGGAAAAAGCGGTAATAAGCCTGCTGAAACACCTGCCCGGCAATAAAATACTGATCGATCACTTCCTGGACCGCTGCCAGGAAGCGGAAATAGATGCCATTTTCGACGGGGAAGATTTTCATGTGATGGGCGTAATGGAGCACATTGAGCCGGCCGGCATTCACAGCGGCGACAGCAATGCCGTGTTGCCCGCCTTTAACCTTACCCCGCTGGAAGTAACCACCATGGAGTACTACGCGGAAAAAATAGCCCGCGCGCTGAACATCCGCGGGTTAATAAACATTCAGTTTGCCATCAAGAACGGCAAGGTGTATGTAATTGAGGCCAACCCCCGTGCATCGCGCACTACGCCGTTTATTGCCAAAGCTTACCAGGTGCCTTACCTGAATATGGCCACCAAGGTAATGCTGGGCGCCAAAAAGCTGAAAGATTTTACCATAAAGAAAAAGCTGGACGGCTTTGCCATAAAGGAACCGGTATTCTCCTTTAATAAGTTCCCGGGTGTAAATAAGGAGCTGGGTCCTGAAATGAAATCAACCGGGGAGGCCATCCGCTTTATTAAAGACCTGCGGGATCCTTATTTCCGCCAGCTGTATAAAGAAAAGAGCATGTACCTGAGTAAATAACAGCAACCGGCTGTTATATAAGCAAAAGCTGAAAGCAATGGGGCAACCCTCCGGCTTTCAGCTTTTTTGCGTTTTAGCACCCGGTTTGCCGGTTGCGGGCCGGTGATGAAAAGGCTGCAGATAGCGGTGGAATAAGGGATGGGCAGGGCATTGAAGAAATAGGAGCGGCTATAAAAAAATCAGAGCCTGATAAAAATCAGGCTCTTTCTTTTCCCTCAAAATAACCATTAAAGACACGACTATTTACAATAAAATAGCGTGACCGGTAATGCATTTTACTATAAATATTATAATTTAAGAAGATGTTAACTAATCAATAACAGATTTAAAATTGCGTCATCCCGCAACGACTGCTTATCAGTTGAATTTAAATTATTATTTATTTAATATGTTTAACACCCCTTTAACTTTTTGCCCATTTTGCCCCTTTTCAAGAGGGCTTTTACCAGCGGTTTTTTTCCTGTTTTAGGATTAACATATGATAAACTTTTTGCTAAAACAGCAACCCCTAAATTCGCGTTTTCCTGTGAATATTTTAACCCGGAAAACCCGCTTTGAGAGCAACGCCGTTTCTTCGTTTATTTATACCGTTAGCCATTGGTATTTGTTTGCAGATATGGCTGGCCATACCCTGGTGGTGGCTCGTGGCTGCATTGCTGTTAGTAGTAGCTGCACTGCCGGCCTGGGGCCGGCTGCCCCTGGGCAGGCAATATGCGTTTAACTGGGGCCGCGGCGTGCTTTTATATATGTTGCTGGCAGGTGCAGGCGCCCTGCTGGTGCCGCTGAAGGATGTACGCAGCCAGCCCCGGTACTTTGGAAAGTACCTGCATGAAAAGCCTGTGCCGGACACCCTGCTGGTAAGCATACAGGAGCCAATGCAGGAGCGGGCCCGCAGCTGCAAAACCATTGCCGCTGTTACCGCCGTTGTACGCCACCGGCAGGTAATACCTGTAAACGGCAGCCTGCTGCTGTATTTTCAAAAAAGCAGCAAGGTAAATAACCTGCGCTGTGGCGATGTGGTGTGGATATGCGGCACTCCCGGCCCCATTGGCAACAGCGGTAATCCCGGCGCGTTTGATTACCGGCAATACTGCGCTGCAAAACAGCTCTTTTACCAGGCTTATATAAAAACAGGCTGCTGGCGGCAAACAAACCATAACAATGGTACCCTGCTGTCGCGGGCCCTTTTAATAACCAGGGACTGGTGTGTACGCACCCTGCAGCAATATATGGGCAACGGGCCGGAAAGCGCATTGGCTGCCGCCCTGCTGATTGGTTACCGGTACAACCTGGATCGGGATATGGTGCAGGCATATACCAATGCAGGTGTAGTACACATTATTGCTATTTCAGGCATGCACCTGGCGCTTATTTATGCAACGTTGTTATGGTTGCTGGGTTGGTGGCCGCCGCACCGGCTGTCCAATATTGCCAAAGCATTTATAGCAATAAGTGTGTTATGGGGCTTTGCCCTTGTTACCGGTGCAGCACCCTCTGTGCTGCGGGCTGCTGTAATGTTTACAGCTATAGCCATTGGCCAGTTTGTGCTGAACCGTTATACCAATATCTATAACACCCTGGCCGCATCCGCTTTCCTGCTGTTATGCTACGATCCCTGGCTGCTGCTGGATGCGGGCTTTCAGCTTTCTTACCTGGCGGTGCTGGGCATAGTAATCTGTTATAAGCCGCTGTACAGCATATGGCTGGTTAAGCACAAATGGCTGAACAAAGTTTGGGAAGCAGTAGCGCTAACACTGGCCGCGCAGCTGTTTACCATACCGGTATGCCTGTATTATTTTCACCAGTTCCCAAACTGGTTTCTGCCAGCCAACCTGCTGATAGTTACCCTGTCAACCATTATCCTGTATGGGCTGATTGCATTGCTGGCAGTATCGCCCTGGCCCGCCTTGGCGCATTATGTGGGCGCCGGCGTAAAATACCTTACCGCAGCCATGAACCGCCTGGTGGTGTTCATAGAGCACCTGCCGTATGCTGTTACCGGCAATATTTACATGCCGCTGTACGCCGCAATATGTGCATATGTGATCATAGCGGGGCTGGTGGCCGTGTGGCTGCGCAAATGGCCCAAAGGCTGGTTGCTGGCGCTGTACGCGGGGCTTGGATGGGCCGCTATGGATGCTGCAAATGCCATACAGGCTGCTAACCGCCGCACCCTTGTCATTTATAACGTGCCTGCCTATACGGGAATAGACGTGATCGTTGGCGGTAAGCTGCAATTTGCCGGCGATACAGCCCTGCTGCAAAATGACAGCCTGCGGAACCGTTATATACAACCCACCCGCCTGGTATATGGTGTGGCTGAACAAGCGCCGCGCAGCCTTGCCTGCCGGGGCGCTTTTATAAGCCTGGGCCGCACAGGAATGATGATAGTAGACAGCAGCTGGCGCCCTTTTGTGCCGGCAAAAAAATTAAGGGTGGATTATATTTTGCTCTCTCACCATCCCCGGCTGAGTATCAGCCAATTAAAAAACATGTTTACCTGTAAGATGATTATTTTCGATGCTTCCAACCCATTATGGCAGATACAACGGTGGAAAAGTGATTGCAGCGCCCTAACTTTGCGCTGCTTTTCGGTCCCTGAACAGGGAGCCTATCTTATTAATTTCTAATGTTTTCCATTCATGCAAAAGCAAATTAAATCAGCACTGATCTCCGTTTTCTATAAAGATAACCTGGAGAGCATTGTAAAGCAGTTGGGTGAGCAGGGTGTAACTATTTACTCCACCGGCGGTACCCAGAAATTTATTGAGGAGCAGGGCGTGAAATGTGTGGCGGTAGAGGATTTAACTGCATACCCTTCTATACTGGGCGGCCGGGTAAAAACCCTGCACCCTAAAGTATTTGGCGGTATACTGGCCCGCCGCGGCAACAACCAGGACCTGGAACAGCTGCAAGAATATGGCATCCCGGAAATAGACCTGGTGATTGTGGACCTCTATCCCTTTGAGGAAACCGTTAAAAGCACAACCGAAGAACAGGCTATTATTGAGAAGATAGATATTGGCGGTGTATCGCTGATACGCGCTGCCGGCAAAAACTATAAGGATGTATTGATCGTGGCCTCAAAAGACCAGTATGCCGATCTTGAAAAGGTGCTGGTGGAGCAAAAGGGCGCTACCAGCCTGGAGGAGCGCCGCCGTTTTGCCGCCAGGGCATTTGAAGTATGCGCCCACTACGACGTTGCCATTGCCGGTTATTTCCTGAACAATGAGCCGCAGCAGTACTTCCAGGTATCTGCCCCGCAGGGCCAGGTAATGCGTTACGGAGAAAACCCCCACCAGCGCGGCGTTTTCTTTGGCAACCTGCAGGAATTGTTTAACAAGCTGCATGGCAAGGAGCTTTCCTATAACAACCTGGTTGATGTGGATGCCGCCTGCCAGCTGGTGCAGGAGTTTAAGGAAACCACTTTTGCAGTGATAAAGCATACCAATGTATGCGGCATTGCCAGCCGCGCCACCCTCAAAGAAGCCTGGGAAGCAGCCCTGGCCGGCGATAAGGAAAGCGCTTTTGGCGGCGTGCTGGCTACCAACAAGGTAATAGATAAAGATACCGCAGCAGCTATAAGCGAAATTTTCTTTGAAATACTGATAGCGCCCGGCTTTGATGAAGATGCGCTGGCAGTGCTTACCACCAAAAAGAACCGTATTCTGCTGCAGCAAAAGCAGCCGGTACAGCAGCCTTACGTGTATAAAAATGTGCTGAACGGCGTGCTGCTGCAGGACAGTGATACGGTTAACTATAAAGACTGGACCGATGTGGGCGCCCGCGCCGCTGATGCCGCAGAAAGGGCCGACCTGGAATTTGCCAACCTGGTGTGCAAGCACCTGAAATCAAATGCCATTGCCCTGGTAAAGAACAAACAGCTGATAGGCAAAGGCTGCGGCCAAACCTCCCGGGTTGATGCGCTGCGCCACGCCATTGAAAAGGCCAGGCAGTTCAGCTTTGACCTGAAGGGCGCTGCCATGGCTTCCGACGCCTTTTTCCCGTTCAACGACTGTGTGCAGATAGCGCATGAAGCAGGCATTACCTCCGTAATACAGCCCGGCGGCTCCGTACGCGACAACGACTCCGTTGAGTACTGCAAGCAGCAAGGCATGGTGATGGTTATGACCGGCATCCGGCACTTTAAGCACTAAGGGAATGTAAAATCTAAAATGTAAAAGTGGAATGCGGCAATGTATACTCGCCGCATTCCACTTTTACATTTTGCATTTAAAATTTTACATTTTATATTCTTCCTCCTTCCTCCCTTCCGCCGGTTACAGAATTTTTTTATACTATTGTGCTTAACCCATGGCGTTCCTACACCATAATACCATGCAACATGCTACGGATGCAGACCTGATCCGGGAGTACAAGGCTTCCGGCAGGCTCGACTACCTGGCAGCCCTGTACCAGCGGTATATGAACCTGGTATATGGCGTGTGCCTGCGGTATTTTGATGAAGCCGCCGGTAAGGATGCGGTGATGCAGATCTTTGAAGAGCTGATCCCAAAGCTGAAACAGCATGAGGTGCAAAACTTCAAAAGCTGGCTGCATGTAGTGGCGCGTAACCACTGCCTGATGAAGCTGCGCTCCGTGAAACAGCGGGAAGGGCGGCAGGTGTCTATTGAAGACAGGCCGCTTATGGAAAATGAGGAAATTATACATCATGACAACGGAGTTAGCCTGGAGGATAACCTGCAGGCCATGGAAAAATGCCTGGAAACCCTGCCGGCAGAGCAGCAGCAAAGCGTAAGCCTGTTTTACCTGCAGGAGAAAAGCTACCGTGAGGTAGCCGCCATAACGGGGTATGAAATGAATAAAGTGAAAAGCTATATACAGAACGGGAAGCGTAACCTGAAAATTTGTATGGAGCAACAACAACATGCCTGATAACCATGCACATAATAAACCCGTCAGCCCCGAGCTGATACGCCGCTACCTGGCCGGTGAGCTGGATGATAAGGCCATGCACGCACTGGAAAAGCAGGCCCTGGACGATCCGTTCCTGGCAGCTGCGCTGGAAGGCTATACGGCCCATGAACCGGACCAATCCGCCCACCTGGCCGATCTGCAAAACCGGCTGGAGCAGCGTGTAAACCGGGAAAAAGGAAAAGTACGGCTGCTGTACTACCGTTGGGCGTCGGCAGCGGCTATTTTACTGGTGCTGGGCCTTAGCTTTTTATGGATCAATCACCTGGAGCTTACGCGCCAAAAAGATATTGCCAAAGTAACCACTACTGAAAGCACTGCACCCAATATACAGGACAGCACTGCGGCGCTGCCGCCTGCTGCCGGGGAGCCGGCAAGCGGTAAACAGGCAGCCGCATCATCCGGTAGTACGGCGGTTGCCAAAAAGCCGGCACCGGCTGCAGGTACCCCCCCACCGGCATTGGCCGGCGCACCGGCTAAAAAAGATGCGGTGCAGCCACCCAATGCACTTTTACCGGAAAAATCAGAAAAAGAAGCAGGTGAAGCAGCGGCAATAGTGCAGGCAACCCCGGGGCTGCGGGCAACTACAGCGCCACGGGCCGCCCGCACTATGCGGACTGATACTGTAGCTGCCTTGCAGGATAACGCCGGTCAATACCAGGGTTATTATAACAACAGTAATGCAGCAGCCAGGGCAGATGATGTTCGCAAGCGGGTTATGGTGGCTAAGGAACGCACACCGGAAGAAAAGCTAAAGGCAACTACATTATTAGCGCCCGCCGCCCGGAATGTGGTGGTGCTGGGCTCTTCCACTGCAGAAGGGGTAGGCCCCAAAAGCAAAGACAGCACCTGGGTAAGCCTGCTGCGCAAATACCTTCAGGAGAAAAATCCGCAGGCCACGGTTACCAACCTGGCAAAAGGCGGCTTTACCTCTTACCGTATATTGCCCGATGATGTACATACGCCTTTCCTGAAACCCGATCCGGACAGGGAGCATAATATCACCAAAGCCCTGGCCCTGCACCCGGATGTGATTATTATCAACATGCCCTCCAACGACATTACGGCCGGCTACTCCTTAAAAGAATACCAGCGTAACCTGGACGCGGTTATGGAGGCAGCGCGCCGGCAGCATGTTACCTGTTACATAACCACTACGCAGCCCCGTAATACGGATGCGGATAAACGAAAAGAGCTGCTGCAGATGCGGGATTATATTATCAGGCGTTATCCCAATAGCTATATTGATTGCTGGGAGGGCCTCAGCACGCCGGATGGGTCTATCATTCCAAAGTATAACAGCGGGGATGGGGTGCACCTCAATGGATTAGGGCACCAGCTTATGTTTGAGCGGATAAAAGCAAAGATTAATTAACTACAACCCGTCATCTGCACATCTGCATATTCGCACATTATCTCGCTTTCATCGCCCTTATCAGCCGCCGGTTTCTTCTTTCGGCGCGGCTTTCATTCAGGTTGGCCAGCGCCCATAAGGCAGCGGGCAGCCAGCCAATAATAGTAAGCTGTAACAGCAGGCAAAGAATGCCTCTTAATATGCGGCCCCTTAATATAAAGGAAAGCCAGGGTAACAAAATTGCCAGGAGGGTCATGGTATAAGTTTAGTGCTTTTTTCTTTCTTTCCACAGCTGGTTGAACGATTTGGGCGCAAATACAGGCAGTTCCCGCTCTGGCCCCCAGGCTTTGGCAAAGAAGCGTTTCATAAAAAAGTTCTTCATCTTACCACTCGTCATGTTCATCATTTTACGGCTCAGGGATGCCTGTTTCCAGCCGTACCAGGCCATTTTTTCACTACCGGATGTATAGTTTTCTTCTACTGCCTTGTGGCGGTTGTGCAATAGCAGCTCGTGCAGGTTAATGCGCACAGGACACACTTCCGTGCAATTGCCGCACAGGGAGGAGGCGTAGCTTAAATGCGCGTATTCGCTCATGCCTTTCAGGTGGGGAGTAATTACCGCGCCTATAGGGCCGCTGTAAGTAGTGCCATAGGCATGGCCGCCGATGTTCTTATATACAGGGCAGGCATTCAGGCAGGAGCCGCAGCGTATGCAATACAGCGCTTCCCGGGCTTCTGTATCCTGCAGCAGGTTGGTGCGCCCGTTGTCCATGAGTATTACATACATTTCCTCCGGCCCGTCTGTTTCCCCTTCCTGCCGGGGACCGCTGAAAACGGAGTTGTATACCGTTACCTGCTGGCCGGTGCCGTAAGTGGCCAGCAGGGGCCAAAACAGCGCCAGGTCGTTTACAGACGGCAGCACTTTTTCAATGCCTACCAGCACTATATGTGTTTTGGGAAAGGCGGTGCTCAGGCGGGCATTACCTTCATTTTCACTTACAGCTACAGAGCCGGTGTCGGCTATAATAAAGTTGGCGCCGGTAATGCCTATTTCCGCCTGCAGGTATTTTTGCCGCAGGTTTTCGCGGGCTACCAGCGTAAGCTGCTCAGGGGTAAGGTCGGGGGCGGTGCCCAGCTTTTCGGCAAACAGCTGCGCTACGTCTTCCTTGCTTTTGTGCATGGCAGGGGTAACAATGTGATAGGGCGGCTCTCCATCCAGCTGTTGTATGTATTCACCCAGGTCGGTTTCTACACATTCAATGCCCTGTTTGGCCAGGAAGTCGTTCAGGTGCACTTCTTCGGTGGCCATGGACTTGCTTTTTACAATGCTTTTGCATTGTTTGGCCTGGCAAATGGCCAGTATTTCTTCCTGCACCTGCTCCACATTTTCTGCCCATATTACCTTACCACCCCGTTTGGTAAACTGCATTTCAAACTCTTCCAGGTACTTATCCAGGTGCTCAATGGCCCGCCACTTAATGTTCTTGGCACGCTCGCGGGCAGTTGTCAGCTCGGTAAACTGCAGCTTGCCCGTTTTTACGGCATTGTTATATTTACCAATGTTGTAATTGATAGTACGGCGATGTCCCAGATCGGCGGCTTTCTTTTCGCTCTCTTCCAGGAATGTGGATGCGGTTTGTTGCATAAGCAAATAAAAATTCCAAGATCCAAAATAAAGATAGGGAACTTCAAGGGATAGGTTAGTAAAACCTGGCAAGTCAAAAATCCGGCCAGCTTTTACGGGTGCATTTTTCCTGCAATCTTATCCAATACGCTGTAAAACTCTTCCCCGTATTTACGTATAAGCGCTTCCTTTAGAAACCGGTATACCGGTACCTGCAGCTTTTTACCATTGCGGCAGGCGGGCGCGCAAATGTCCCACCGGTCATAGTTTACAGCTTCATAGCTGTCGTACTTTTTAATGCGGATGGGGTAGAGGTGGCAGGAGATGGGCTTTTTAAAATCCACAACACCATCGTTATACGCCTTTTCAATACCGCAGCCTACCACTCCTTTTTCATCAATAACTGCATAAGCGCAAATCCCTTTATTCACGATGGGGGTTACGTAGCCGTATTCATCGTCAATAGTATGGGTGCCTGTTTGTGCTATTTCCTGTATGCCTTCTGCACGCAGGTAAGATTTTATTTTCGGAAAAATCTTCTTCAGGGTTTTTACTTCCTGCTTATCCAGCGGCGCGCCGCAGTCGCCGGCCACGCAGCAGGCGCCTTTACAGGCGCTCAGGTTGCAAACGAATTGTTCTTCAACTACTTCGTCACTAATGTATTTGTCATCTATTACAATCATGATCGGTCCACACTTGCATTAACAGCAAAGGTACAGTAAATAGTTATCCGTAGATAGTGTTGTGATGAGCGGCTGCGTTAGCGCCAGCGCAGCGTTTCTACCAGGTGCCACATATCTTCCTGCAGAAAGCGGTGTACGGGCGCAAGGGAGTCGGCATTAGGCGATACGTTAAAGTAAAGGGCGCCGCGCAGGAAATGGCGGGTAGAGTCGGTGGCAAAGAACTGTTTGGCGCTGGCGGCATTCCCGCCCACATCATAAAACAGCCCGGTTACACCATGCCCGTTGTTAATATCTTTTTCATCAATATAGTCGGCCTTGTAAGTATGCTTATACGTCATTTTAAAAGCATCGGCCACCAGGTTTTCGAGCTTGTTCCTGGCGCCTATCTCTTTATAGCTCACGTATATTTTGCCGTTCAGCGTAGGGAAGTCGATGTTGATCCAGTAGGGGTTTTCCGGGTGCTCGCCAAAAAAAGAGCTGTCCTTTACCACCTGCGCATAGGTTGGGTACTCAAAAGTATAAGGGTAGCCGGGCTGGTCAAATACCTGGTATTGCTTTTTCGGCAGGGGAATGTTGAAATAGCCTCTTGGCTTGGGTGTATAGCTTTGCTCGCAGGCGGCGCAGCATAGTATACAAAGGAAAAGCAGGTGCCTCAATCTCATGTTTACAGCGTTTGAAATAGTTGAAAGGTGCGGGCTTAGCCGGCGGCTATGCCTTCATCCTGGCGAATGGTGACCTGTACTTTCTGTATGCGCATTTTACTTACTTCCAGCACAGTAAAGTCAAAATTGCCGTAATTAATAACGCTGTTTTCCTCCGGGAATTTGCCGGCCAGCTCTAAAATAAGCCCGCCAATGGAGTCGCTTTCGCCTTTTACATGCTCAAAGGTATCAGGCGGCACGTTCATAATGCGGCAAACATCATTCAGCATGGTTTTACCTTCAAACACATAGGTAAAGTTATCGACCTTGCTGTAGTTAAACTCTTCTTCGTCAAATTCATCCTTAATATCGCCAATTACTTCTTCCATAATATCTTCCAGGGTAACAATACCGCTGGTGCCGCCAAATTCATCCACTACAACGGCAAAGTGCATACGCCGTGTCTGAAATTCGGTTAGCAGGTCTTCGATCAGCTTGTGGCCGTGCACAAAAAAGGGCTGGCGCATTACCTCATGCCAGTCAAACCCTTTCTTGCCCAGGTGAGGCAGCAGGTCTTTGGTGTGAATAACGCCTACAATATTATCCAGGTTACCTTTATATACGGGCAGGCGGGAGTAGTGCAAATCGGCCACCTGTTTGGTTACCTGTTCATAGGTGCTGTCATATTCAATACCGGAAACATCCAGCCGGGTGCGCATAATCTGCTTTACGGTAATGTTGCCGAATTTAAGAATGCCTTTCAGGATATTTTTTTCTTCCTGGGAGGTGGTAGGGTCTACGCTCAGCTCAATAGCTTCGTCTATTTCCTGGTAGTTTACGGCCCCGCCGCTCAGGCGGTGAAAAAAGCGGCCTTCTATGCTGGCGCTCAGCTCTACAAAAAAGTCGCTTACCGGCTCCAGGGTAGCGTGTATAATGCTTACAAACCAGGCAAAATAGGTAGCAAAGCGTATGTTGTTCTGCGCGGCCCATACGCGGGGCAGCACCTGTCCGAAGAACAGCAGTATAAAGCAGATCACCGCTACGCGCACTACCAGGGAAATTACCGGCAGGGTTTGCAGGTCTTCCATTTGGGTAATGAGGTAGTTGGTAACCATTATAAAGGCAATGGCCAGCAGCACGCCGGCTATTTGCAGGGAGGCCAGTAATGATTTGGGTTTTTCGAGCAGCTTGGTAATGAGCTTGCCGCTGGTGTTTTGCCTGGTTTTCAGTACGTTCAGGTCTTTATAGTTGAGTGTAAAAAAGGCCACTTCAGCGCCCGATACAATAAATGCCAGCAATAATAATATAAATATTACCAGCAGGTATATAACCGCATTGGGCGTAGCAACAGGTGGCTTGGCCTGTAGCAGCAATGGCGTACCGGAAAAAATGCTTGCCAGATAGAACTGCAAAGTGTTCAACTTTAGGTCAAAAATAAGGGGAAAGTAGATCCGGCATACATACAGGCGGATTGCTTTCCCTTATGCAAATATAAGGTAATGTCCTTATTAGGACTATTGTAAAAATACTTAATATTTTTCATGGGATAATGGAGTGAGATCCGAGCTCAGAAAGGCAGATCGTCTGCCGGTTCACTCATGGAGGGAGGTATTTCCATATTGGGGAAATTTTCGCCGGTGGAACTTCCTGTATTGCTATGATGAATAGCATGCTCTGCATTGTTCAGGTCCATGCGTTTATCCAGCATAACAAGGTTGTCACCCACTACTTCTGTAGCAAATTTTTTATTGCCTTCTTTATCTTCCCAGCTACGGGTACGCAGGCGCCCTTCGATATACACGAGGCTGCCTTTGTGCAGGTACTTTTGTGCTAATTCTGCCAAACCACGCCATAAAACCACCGTATGCCATTCTGTTTGCGAAATAAGCTTACCGGCCCTGTCTTTAAATGTTTCTGTGGTAGCAAGAGAGAACTTTGCTACTGCAATATTGCCTTCCAAAAATTGTACATCCGGATCCCTACCCAAGTTGCCAATCAGGATTACTTTATTAACACCTCTCATAGTTGTAGGATTTAATCTATTGATAAAAGTTCTTCTATAAACAACCTCTTTAAAGTTAATATTTTTTTCCAATCGACACAGAAATTTTTATAAGCGCTAAAACAAACCCAGTGACCGGTTTTGCAGGAAATCAGTAATGGTTTTTGGGAAGGCGTAGCTGTTCAGGCGGGTACGGGGCACAGCCGTGTACCCGGCCAGCGCCGGCGCTTTGGCGGCGGTTAATAAAAGAAACTGGCTGTAAATGGTTTGGTGCGTAAGCTGTTGCTTAAACACAGGCGATATGCCTTGCAGCGTACAGGGTATATCCTGTATCAGCTCTTTAAAAGCGGTAAAGGCTTGCAGCTCCCCCGCATCTACGGGCCCGGGCATTTCTATTAATATAAACTCGTGCAGGTTTTGCCATATATCGTTACCGGTGCGTTTGCGTATAAGCACCTGGTCTTTGTATGACAGCACTATATAATAGAAATACCGTTTTTTAATAACCAGCTTTTTAGACTTAACGGGCAGCTGCGCTATTGTTTGCTGTTTGAATGCAATGCACCTGGCGGCCAAAGGACATTGGTTGCAGGCCGGCTGCTGGGGCTTGCATACCACCGCTCCAAAATCCATAATGCTTTGATTATAAACAGCCGATTGGCCGGGCGGCAGCAGCTCCTGGGCCAGGGCGGCAAATTCTTTTTTACCGGCGGTACTGTCTGCCGGCGTAAAAATGCCAAAATAACGGGCCAGCACACGGAAAACATTACCATCCAGCACAGCATGCGGGCTGTTAAAAGCAAAGGAGGCAATGGCCGCAGCAGTATAGGGGCCAATGCCTTTGAGCTCCTGTATCTGCTCATAAGTGCTGGGATACACGCCGTTATGCGCCGCTACGATCTGCCGGGCAGCAGCCAGCATATTTTTACAGCGGGCATAATAGCCCAGGCCCTGCCACATGCGGAAAACTTCTTCCTCCGGGGCAGCGGCCAGGTGCTGCACCGTGGGGTAGGCGGTAATAAATTGCTCATAGTAGGGAAGGCCCTGCTCTACCCGTGTTTGTTGTAAAATAATTTCCGACAACCATATCTTGTAGGGGTCTTTGATACCTTTCCAGGGCATGGTGCGGGTGTTTTGTTCCCGGTTCCAGGCCAGCAGCTGCTCCGTAAAAAACTTTTTCATGCCTTGCAAATATAGCGGTTGCCCTTCTTAAACAGGCAGTGATAAAGGCTTTTGGCACAAACTGCAGGGCCCGGATTTTAGCTAAATAGCATAAAAAAAATAATCTGATATGAATATTATTTTTTGTATATTCGTTACTCAATGGTTTTGTGAAATTTTGTCACACCAGTGACAGGCCGTTGTAAATGTATTAAGCTTGAGCATTGGACGCTTCCTGGCCGGTTCTTTTGCATGATATTTGAGCTGTCAAAACACATTCAGAATAAGCAGGTTATATGGGTGGACATCGTTAGTATGAAGAAAAAAATTAAAATTTATCTTGCTTAAACTCAGTAATTATAATTTTTTTAAATATTTTTGAGAAATTAAGTAATCCTCCGCTTCAATTATGAGAAAAGCTGACTTGATAAACAACATTGCTGAAAAAACCGGCATCCCCAAAGTAGATGTGTTAGTGACACTCGAGGCTATGTTTAAGGAGGTCAAAGAAGCGCTGGCAAATGGCGAGCACATTTACATCCGGGGTTTTGGTAGTTTCATTACAAAAAAGAGAGCCGCAAAAATTGGCCGGAACATTAAAAAGAATGTGGCTGTGGAAATTCCGGAGCACTACATTCCGGCCTTTAAACCGTCTAAAGAATTTGTTGCTGAAGTAAAGAAGCTTAAAAGTTCTTAATTTTGCAGCCTAATATTTTTAGGCATGCGAAAATCACAAGTTCTCCTGGTTGGTACTGCTGTAGCATTACTCGTTGTATTGCTGGCTTTTGGCCGTACAGTACCCCGGCCTGATAAGAAAGCTATGCCAGCTGCCGCCCGTCCTATGGGTGGCGGCCAGGACATAAAACCTATCTCATTCAGTGAACTGCTCGCATCGGCCAAGCTGAACATCCCTGCTGAAAAATTGTTGCAGATTAATGCATGGGAGAATAAGGTGGTCAGGGGCGATGTTAAGAACCAACAAATAGCCGCTTACAAACAACTGTATTCCGCTTGGGATAGTCTAAACCAATTGCCTGTAGCCGCATACTACCTGGGCCAGGCCGCCAAGTTGGAAAATTCCGAAAAAAGCCTCACCTTTGCAGCCAATTTATTTTTGGAGCACCTGCAGCATGCCCAAGAGCCCGGTGTTATGAAATGGGAGGCCAATGAGGCCATTGGGTTACTGGATCAGGCGATTGCCCTTAATCCCGGTAACGACTCCCTGAAAATACAACAGGCCCTGGTGTATATGAACACCGGAGAACCTATGGTGGGCGTGCAAAAGCTACGGGCATTGGTTGCAGAAAATCCTGATAATATAGAAGCCCAGGTTACCCTGGCTAATTTGGCTATTACATCAGGACAGTATGATAAAGCAATTGAGCGAATGGAAACGCTGCTCCAGCAACATCCGGAGGAAGCCAAAGCCTATTTTGTGCTGGCAGAGGCTTACCGCAGCAAAGGAGATGTGAAAAAAGCAGTGTCCTTGTTTAAAAAATGCAGGGAATTACTAAAAGATCCGGAACTCAAGGCAGAAATAGACGGTTATATTAAAAGCATTCAATGATATTTTATTTTCAAACATTTAAAAACTTATTAAAGTATGCCTTGCGGTAAGAAAAGAAAAAGACATAAAATAGCCACTCATAAGCGTAAGAAAAGGTTGAGAAAGAACCGGCATAAGAAAAATAAGAAATAAGTATTTCTCCTGTTTCCCGCCATTTACATCTGATCAGGTATATGGCTGACGCGTGATCGCATATTTTCTTTTATATAACCTGCATGGCCCCGGCAATGATTATTTAATTGTGAATTGCTCTCAATTTATTAAATTGCCGATGTCATGCAGGTAATTTCCTTAGATCCCGCAACAGCAATTTCCCGGAATATCACCTGCAGATCACTAAACCCTTAAGCAATCCATCATCACGTATGTGACGAAAATGCTGATTGTATTATACAGTTGGCGATTTTTTGGTATGCAATCATTTGTACCATTAACAATGAAGCATTTCCAATTTAGGTGAAGTTAAAATGGTAAAAATTTTGGACGCTTGAATAAGGAACTTATTATAAATGCGGCACCCACTGGTGTGGAAATAGCGTTGCTGGAGGATAAGAAGTTAGTGGAGCTGCATCATGAAAGCGGCAATCCCAATTTTGCAGTAGGGGACTTGTACCTGGGAAAAGTTAAGAAGCTGATCCCGGGCCTCAATGCAGCTTTTGTAGATGTAGGCTTTGAAAAAGACGCCTTTTTACATTACACAGATCTTAGTCCCTATATACGTTCTATCCTTAAATTCACCCAGCAGGCCATCAGCGATAAATCCCCTGAAGGATTTGACTTTACAAAGTTTAAGAATGAACCGGAAATTGTAAAAACCGGTAAAATCACTGATGTGTTAGGCGGCAAGCCCAACATACTGGTACAGATATTAAAAGAGCCCATCTCCTCAAAAGGCCCGCGCCTGAGCTGTGAAATTTCGCTGCCCGGAAGATTTATAGTGTTAACACCCTTCAATGATATTGTTGCTGTATCTAAAAAAATACACTCTTCCGAAGAAAGAAAACGCCTGCAGAAAATTGTGGAAGCTATTAAGGCGCCCAACTTTGGCGTAATAGTGCGTACCGCTGCAGAAGGGAAAAAAACAGCCGAGCTGCATGAGGACCTGACCACCCTGGTAGAAACCTGGAAGAACATACAGGCCAACCTCCGCGGTGCGCAGCCCCCGCAGAAAATACTGAGCGAGCAGGCTAAAACCACCAGCATACTGCGCGATCTGCTGAACGAAAGCTTTAACCGCATTGTTATTAACGATAAGAACATATATACCGATACCCGTGCCTACATACAAAAGATAGCGCCGGAAAAACAGGATATTGTTACTTATTACCATAACGGCGCACCCATATTTGATCACTATGGCATTACCCGCCAGGTAAAGGCGTCTTTTGGTAAAACCGTAAATCTCGACAGCGGCGTATACCTGATTATAGAGGCTACGGAAGCCCTGCATGTGATAGACGTGAACAGCGGCTACAAAAGCTCCAGCAACAACCAGGAGCAGAATGCCCTGGCCAGCAACCTGGAGGCAGCGGCGGAAATAGCCCGCCAGCTGCGCCTGCGCGATTTAGGTGGCATCATTATCATTGACTTTATTGATATGAAGCTGCCGGAAAACAAAAAGGTGGTGTATGAAGCCATGGAAAAGTTCATGGCCCAGGACCGTGCCAAGCACACCATACTGCCCATCTCCAAGTTTGGCCTGATGCAGATCACGCGGCAGCGTGTAAAACCGGAAGTAACCATTTCCGTGGCGGAAGATTGCCCCGCCTGCAAAGGCACCGGCAAAATAGGCGCTTCTGTACTCATTATAGATGATATTGAAAAGAACCTGCATTACCTGATCAACCATCAGCATAAAGGGTTAACCATACGGGTGCATCCTATATTATTTGCTTTTCTTACCAAAGGGTTCCTTACCAGCAGGCAGTGGAAGTGGTACTTTCAGTTTAAAAAATGGATCCGTATTAAGGCCGACAGCAATTACCATCTTACCGAATATCGTTTCTTCGACGCCAGCGATGAAGAAATAAAGTTATAATGTGCAGATATGCAAAAGCGCAGATGTGCAAACGGATGACTCGTTTGCACATCTGTATTTTATAGCGTATAACATGTATGTATCGCGCCCATCAGCACCGGCAGTACAGCTGCTTGTTTACATGCAGCAGCATCTTCCATCATCTGCACATCTGCATATCCGCCGGCTCTTTATTCGTGCATCCCTTCATCCGCACTTTCCATCATCTGCATATTTACCAATTCCTTTAGCTATCCGTTTCTCCGTCTTCCCATCCTATCATGTGCAGCCACATCTTTCGTCATCCGCATACCTGCATACCTGTACATTAGATCATCTCCTTCCATCCATCATCTGCACATCCGCACATCATCTATAGTCTTCCCGCACCGGGCAAAAAGTGTCAATAATACTGCAATGCGTAATGGCTTTGCCCCCGTGCAGCGTGTTGGAGGGGATCAGCAGCGTATCGCCCTGGTTAAGGGTATAAACCTTATCCCCCAGCTGCATTTCAAAGATGCCGGCTGCAATGTAGGTGATTTGTTCATGCAGGTGCTGGTGCAGGGGCGATACAGAACCTTCTGTAATTTCCCAGAAAGCCAGTGTGCTTTTTTCGCCGTGTACAAAGCGGCCCGTATGGCCGGGCACCGTAAGGCGGCCGGGTATGTCTTGTACAGATTTAGGTGCAGGTAACATGGATCAAACTTGTTTAGGTGAAATTTGTTTTAAAAATAGGCGGATGCCGGCATTTTACCAAACCGGCGGCCAAGCAGGTACGTATATTTGCATATTGTGTATCATTGCGTTAGTATAGTTTGTTACAGATAGTGTTAAAAATCCTCTTACGTATATGCAGCTACGAAATTTGCTCTTTTTGCCAGGCGCGTTACTGATCCTATGGGCAGCAGCCTGCCAACAATCCGGCGGGCATGGCCCGCTGAAGCGCGATACTACCCTTTATACCCGCCAGGAGTATATTGACCGTATGCTGGACAGCAACACCCTGCAAAGCTTTCTGCAGGCCGATAGCGCGTACCATTCCTATGGAGAGCAGATCCGGAACTTTTACCGGCAGCGCAGCTATCACTATGCCTGGATATCCAATGACGGCCGCCTTACAGAGCAGGCAGGCAACTTCCTGAACATGATCCGGAATGATGAGGCCCTGGCTACGGCCGACAGTAATGCGGTAAATCCGCGGTTACAACAGCTGTATGACAAGGTAACACAAGATACCAGCCATGCATCTGCCCGTGATATTACTACCCTGGAAATGATGCTTACCGGCCAGTTCTTTGCCTATGGCAATAAAGAATGGGCCGGTATGACAGCCGATAGTGCAAAAGACCTGGAATGGTTTATACCCCGCAAAAAGCTGGATATTGAAAACCTGCTGGACTCGCTGGTGCAAAGGCCTGCCAGCACGTTTGAAGAGCCGGTGAACCATTATTACATTACCCTGCGCAGCGCGCTGAAAAAGCTGGTGGCTATGGAGGAGCATAACCATTGGGACTCCATCCGCGCTGATAAAAAACTGTATAAAAAAGGCGATTCCGCCGCTGTCATCAGCGCTGTTAAAGCCCGGCTGTATGCCTGGGGCGACCTGCCCGTACAGGACACCGGCGCGCTGTTTACCCCGGCGCTGGACACGGCTATACGGAAATTTCAGGCCCGTATGGGACTAACCATTAATGGTACGCTGCAGCAGCCGGTGCTGAACGCATTAAATGTACCGCTGCAGCAGCGCATACGGCAAATACTGGTGAACATGGAAC
>NZ_DASTRI010000288.1:0-15095 GCF_035761305.1 Chitinophaga sp.
ATCAACGCCGTATTCAATGCAGGCGCCATAAAATGGAACGGGAAGTATGCGGTAATAGCACGCGTGGAAGGCTGGGACAGAAAATCTTTCTTTGCCGTTGCAGAAAGTGAGAATGGTATTGACGGATTCCGCTTCCGCGACTATCCCATTACCATTCCTGAAACCGGAAACCCGGACACCAACATCTACGACATGCGCGTGGTGCAGCATGAGGACGGTTTTATATATGGGCTGTTCTGTGCCGAAAGGCGCGATCCTTCCGCCCCTGCCGGCGACCAGTCGGCTGCTGTGGCGCAGTGCGGCATTGTGCGCACCCGGGACCTGGAAACATGGGAGCGGCTGCCCGACCTGGTTACCGCTTCTCCCCAGCAACGCAACGTGGTGCTTCACCCCGAGTTTGTCAACGGCAAATACATGCTGTATACCCGCCCGCAGGACAGCTTCATTGAAGCCGGCAAAGGTGGCGGCATAGGCGTGGGGTATTGCAGCAGCATGGAGCAGGCAGTAATAGATACCGAAACCGTGATTGACAACAAGCAGTATCACACTATTGCAGAGGCCAAGAACGGACAGGGCCCGGCGCCCATCAAAACGCCGCACGGATGGCTGCACCTGGCGCATGGGGTGAGAAATACCGCTGCGGGATTGCGTTACACGTTATATATGTTTATGACATCGCTGGAAAATCCTGCACAGGTTATTTACAAGCCTGCAGGCTATTTTATGGCGCCGGAAGGAGAAGAGCGTATAGGCGATGTGTCCAATGTGCTCTTTTGCAACGGCTGGATAGCAGACGGTAACGGCAAGGTTTTCATATATTACGCCAGCAGCGATACGCGGCTGCATGTTGCCGTAAGCAGTGTGGAGCAGCTCACGGACTATTGCATGCATACCGCCCCGGACGGACTGCGCAGCGCGGCCTCTGTACAAACGCTGTATCACCTTATCCGCAGCAATAAATCGCTGCAGCTGTCTTAAAACGATCCTTATGTCTGCACCTGTCAGCCTGAAAGAAAAAATAGGCTATGGCTTCGGGGATATGGCCTCCTCCATGTTCTGGAAGCTGTTTGGCATGTACCTGCTGTTCTTTTATACCGATGTAATGGGCCTGCAGGCCGCCGCTGTTGGCACCATGTTCCTGGTCACCCGCATCTGGGACACGCTGTTTGATCCCGTGGTAGGCGTTATTACCGACAGAACCCGTACGCGCTGGGGAAAATTCAGGCCCTACCTGCTGGTAATGGCCGTGCCCTTTGCCGTGGCAGGTATTTTAACCTTTCATGCGCCGGCACTAACGCCAACGGGCAAACTGGTATACGCCTACATTACCTATTCCCTGATGATGATGGTGTATTCCCTCATAAATGTGCCTTATGCATCCCTGCTGGGAGTGATCAGCAACAATGGCAGGGACCGTAATGTGCTGGCCTCCTTCCGCATGTCGTTTGCCTTTGCAGGCAGCGTTATGGCGCTGGGATTGCTGGAACCGCTGGTGCAGTACTTTTCACCCCGCGGCCCCGCACTTAG
The DNA here is from genome assembly GCF_035761305.1 of Chitinophaga sp. GTDB lineage: Bacteria > Bacteroidota > Bacteroidia > Chitinophagales > Chitinophagaceae > Chitinophaga. The sequence continues at coordinate 1,528 of NZ_DASTRI010000288.1, forward strand.
CTGGACGCTTGCGGTAACCGTGATCGCTGTTATCTGCCTGGCCCTGTTCCTGCTGTGCTTTGCATGGGTGCGGGAAAGAGTGCAGCCCATACAGGAAACACCGTCCAGCCTTAAAAGCGATTTCCGCGACCTGCTGGTGAACCGGCCCTGGTGGATATTACTGGGCGCCGGCATTGCCGCGCTGGTATTCAATTCCATCAGGGACGGCGCTACTGTTTATTACTTCAAGTATTACATTAACCGGAATAATGCTTTTACAATCCGGGGCATTCCTTTCACTTATTCCACGCTGTACCTGCTAACCGGGCAAACCGCCAATATAGCAGGGGTGATACTGGCGTCGCCCATCGCCAACCGGCTGGGGAAAAAGCGCACTTACCTCCTGGCCATGGCAGCAGCCACCCTGCTGAGCATATGCTTCTTTTTCCCCGGGAAAGCGCAGTTGGGGATCATCTTCCTGCTGCAAACAGTCATCAGCATTTGTGCAGGCATGATATTTCCCCTGCTGTGGAGCATGTACGCCGATATTGCGGATTATTCCGAATGGAAAACAGGGCGCAGGGCCACCGGCCTTATATTCTCTTCCTCCTCCATGTCGCAGAAGTTCGGCTGGACCATTGGCGGCGCGCTTACCGGCTGGCTGCTGGGCGCCTTCAGCTTCCAGGCCAATACTACCCCCGACAGCGCCACGCAAACAGGCATTGTGAGTATGCTCAGCTTCATTCCCGCCGCAGGAGCGCTGCTGAGCGTAGTATTCATCTCCCTGTACCCATTATCAGAAACCAAAATGAATGAAATTTCCCGTGAACTCGATGACAGAAGAAACAGCAGGCTTGCAGGCGCAGTACCTGAAACGCAGCATGCAGCAGGAGCTTAACAACATCCTGGCATTCTGGGCCAATAATACCATTGATGAAACCAACGGCGGCTTTACCGGCCGGATCACCGGCAGCAATACCCGCGATCCCTTTGCCCTGAAAGGCGCTGTGCTGAACACCCGCATTCTCTGGACATTCTCCGCAGCCTGCCGGCTGCTGGGCGCTCCCCAATACCGCAGCCTGGCCGCCAGGGCCTGGGAGTACATCCGGGACCACTTTATCGATCAACAGCACGGGGGCCTGTACTGGACCGTCGATTACACCGGCCGTGCAGTGGACACCAAAAAGCAGGTGTATGCCATTGCATTTGGCGTGTATGCGTGCAGTGAATACTACAAGGCTACAGGCGATGCTGCTGCCCGGGAAATGGCCGTTTCACTGTACCACGACATTCGCACCCATGCCCGGGACCACTCGCTGGGCGGTTACTTTGAGGCCTTTACTGCCGACTGGCAGCCCATTGCAGACCAGCGCCTGAGCCAGAAAGACGCCAATGAAAAAAAGTCCATGAACACGCATCTCCATGTGCTGGAGGCGTGGACCACCTTGTATGAGATATGGCCCCAGGCGCAGCTGCTGGAAGATATACAGGAGCTGCTGGATATATTCAGCGATAAGATTATCAGCGGGGAAACCCATCACCTGCTGCTCTTTTTTTCAGACGACTGGCAGGTAAAGGGAGATACGGTTTCCTATGGCCACGATATAGAAGCCGCCTGGCTGCTACTGGAAGCGGCCACTGTTACCCGTAACGAAGGGCTGATAAACAAATTCAAAAACCTGGCGCTGCAGCTGACAGCAGCCGCGCAGGAAGGGATTGACAGCGACGGCGGCCTGTGGTATGAATACGAGCCGCAGCAGCAACACCTGGTAAAAGAAAAGCACTGGTGGCCGCAGGCCGAAGCGGTTGTAGGTTTTATCAATGCCTGGCAGATCACGCAGGATGCGCAATACCTGCAGCTGGCAACGCGGAACTGGGCGTTTATACAGCAGTTCATCCTGGACAAGCAAAACGGCGAATGGCACTGGGGCGTAGATGCCAATGGGCATCCTTTGCAGGAAGATAAAGTGGGGTTGTGGAAATGCCCGTACCATAACGGGCGGGCCTGTATGCAAATAATGGAAAGGATCTGATGTTGTTTCAAACACGCGCCTTATGTAGCATGGTTATACGGATGATTTATGGCGTAACAGTTATTCTTCTGCTGCTTTACTTTTCTTTCCGGATTAAATGATCATAAAGGCAATTAACGATTGTTTTTAATCCTCCCGGGGTATTGGAGTGGTAGCCATTGGTGATAGCAACAATGCCAAATTTCTCCCTGGGCTCAAAGAACATAGCGCTGTTTAAACCATAAGCTGAACCAGTATGTCCTTTCAACACCTTACCGTCGATTAGTGAATCCCTGGTCATAATGGCAAGGCCATAGCCGGCCTGCTTAGCAATTTTGGATTGCATAAGCCGGGCGCTTTTTTTCGATAATATCCTTTTTTTTCCGTATTTACCGAGGTTCATATGCATAATCATATACCTGGCCAGATCAGCAGCAGCGATTTTCATGCCCCCGGTAGGAGAAAAAACAGGCGCGCTATATCCCATAGTATAGTGTGCAATTTCTTCGCTGTGTGGGTCATAGGCGCGATATGCGGGAATCAACCTGGCAGAATCGGTATTATATTCGTACAGCGTGGCAAACCGCGACTGGTCCAGCGAATCCACACAATAGCCGCCGTATAATCCTAACGGATCAAGTATATGATGCTTCACATACTGGTCAAACCGTTCTCCTGATACCCGTTCCAGGATGGTGCCTGCCATATTAAAATTCAGGTTGCAATACATATAGCCGGCTCCCGGGGCATAGTCATTATAACATTTGGCCCAGCCGGGATTTTTATCAGGGTTAATTGCATCCAGGCTAAAATAACCCTGGCTGTCGTTAATACCGGAGGTATGGGATAATATCATGCGGAGCGTGATCACCTTATCTGGAAACCGGGGATTTCTAACCCTGAAACCAATCAGGCCGCTCACATCGTCATTTAAGGAAATCTTCTTTGCTTCAACCAGCTGCATAAGCGACGTGGCGGTAAACGATTTGGAGATGGAAGCAATCCGGAAAAGACAATCATCGGTAAGCCTGGTTTTTGTTTCAAGGTTCTTATACCCATAGGAATGGGTATAAATGATCCTGTTGCCTTTAACTACCGCCACGGCAAGACCTGCCATATCTGATTGCTGCATTATTTTTCCGATACACGCTTCAACATTGTCTGCCTGGGCAAAAGTAAAAGCGGGAAATAAGATAAAGTTTATAAGGATAATATAAATGGACCGTATCATATGCACTAAAATTAAAAAACTATTCCCAGTTATGTATCTTTAAGTGTTATACTGCTAATGTGGTAGCAATCTCTCAACCATTTTGCTAAAAGCAAATTCTTTGAAAAATGGCAAGTAGCTTCATAAATTTCCGCAACAATGGTTTTTGGGCAAAAGACGGATTTGTTGAAGCTTTTCAGCTTCTTCTGTTTGAGGAAATAAATAACCACTATGGTAACAATATAGAATGGCTTAACAGCTATAAGAAAGACATTGCCTTACAATCTTTGCCATTGGTTTATGGTGGAATGTCAATGTGTTTGGATGAAACATTAGTAGATCAAAGCCGCGCAGAAATGCTTATTACTCTTATCGACATCATTAATACCAAAATATCTTCCGAAGAAAATTACTTAACCAGCACACATCTAAACTCGCTGCGGAGAGTTATCAGGCAGTATTTGATTGCAGAGAAGGAGTTTGATTGGGATGAAAAAGAAGTTGACAGACAGGTGGAAGAAGGTGCTTATTACGGAGGTGAGCTACCAAAAAGTAATTATATACGCGGATTTGATTTGTTGCGGCAGCTAATAGCAGGACAAATCACGTTTAACGCAGGCACGCCAATAACATATTGGACCAGCTAATGTTGACTACCTCCCCGTCCTCAACAAATCAACAAAGCGTCGCCAGGCAATCCTCGGCGCCAGGCGGTGCTGGCTGGCAGGCATTCTTTCATCCATGATTTTTTTAGCAAGCTTTTGAACATCTTTAGATGCCTTACTCATATGGCCGGCATCAAACGGCGGATGCGGATCGTATTCGATGGTCAGCTGAATGGCTTCGGCCTGTTTGCGGCCTGCCATCTTTTCCGCCAGCCACAAGGCCATGTCAATGCCTGCAGATACGCCTGCGCTGGTAATAATTTTCCCTGACTGTACAATACGCTCCGCCGGCCGCGGCTGAGCGCCCATAATTCTCAGCACGCCCATCTTATACCAGTGCGTTACGGCCGGTTTACCCTTCAGTATGCCGGCGGCTCCCAGTATCAGGGCGCCGGTGCAGACAGATGTGGTCCAGGTAGTTGTTTTGTGCACCCTGCGGATCCAGTCAAGCACGTCATCGTCTACCATTTGTCCCGGCGTTGTTGTGCCTCCCGGCACCAGCAACAGGTCGGGCGATGGCGTTTCAGCGAGGGTATGGGTAACACCCAAATAAAGCCCTCCTCCTTCCGTGATCACCGGCTTCACTTCCTTTCCCACCATCCGTATTTCTGTACCGGGCATACGCGAAAATACCTCCAGCGGCCCAACTGCATCCAGTGCAGTTACGCCCGGGTAAAGCAAAATGGCAACCTGGAAATGTTTATCCTTTTTATCCATCTGTTATAGGTTCATTCAATATGCTACAGCTATTATGCCGGAAAAGTTTGTCCGATTTTATGATTATATTACTTTAGGGAGCGTTAGCATAGCGCGAAACACACCTGTACTTCTAATCAATTTTGCTACCGGCATGAAAATGAAACTTACCCATATTGAGCCGCATCCGCAACTTAAAGGCTACGTGAGCAAAATGTGGGTTTTTGAAAGCAGCGGACGCGTTCCCGCCGAAGACATGCGGCTGGTTGTGCCCAACGGGATGGTGAAGCTAACCATTCCGTTCCGGAACGGGGTTTCGGGTAGAAACAGTGAGATGTTTCACCTGTCGAAAGAATCCCGCCTTACGCTGATCGGCATCGGGGATATTCCGGCTATTATAGATGTGGAAGAGGACGCTCCTTCCGGGACAATTGGAATAGAATTTTCTCCCGCAGGCGCTTACCGCCTCTTCCAGCTCCGCCAGTCGGAACTGAAAAACAGGATATTTCTTTTGGAAGATGTTTGGGACCGCACGGCACGGGAAGTACAGGAGATGATTGCCAACCAGGAACCTGTTGAAAAGAAGCTGCGCATTATCCAGCAATACCTGGTTAAGCGGCTGCGCCGATCAGCCGCCGATCCTGTTATTGATTATTGCATCAGGCTTGTAAAAAACACCAACGGACTTATCACTATGCGCGCATTGGAAGAGAAAACCGGCTACAGCAGCAGGTGGCTTTATGATAAGTTTATGGATAAGGTAGGTGTTAGCCCCAAGAGCTATGCTTCCATTATCCGGTTCCAGCAATTTTACGAGCCGTGGGCAAGAAACGCCGGCTATCGTTTTAAGGATAACCTGTATGATTACTTTTATGACCAGGCGCATTTTATAAAAGAGTTTAAACGGTTTACGGGATTGTCGCCGCTTAAGTACGTAAAATCTGAAAACGAGTTTGGCAGGATATTTTACAGGGAATAGCACTTCCGATTTTTACAATTTTCGGACCCCGGTTTATTTGATCTTTGTATACAAGACCTTATGCTAATCAGAAACGAACATCTATGAAAAGGAAAGAAACCGATGCCGGCTACAGCCAGCTATATCACAGCCTCATTAACCGTATTCTTCATGGAGCCGGCCACAGCTCACAGCAGGAACGGCAGGCTGCATTCAGTAATGCAGATTTACCGCAACCTTTACACACTTTACTGAATAAGGTTGCTTATGAGGCTTACAAAGTAACTGACAGCGACATTGAAGCAGTAAAGCAGACCGGCGTAAACGAAGACCAGCTATTTGAATTGATCGTGTGCGCGGCTGTGGGCCAGGCGTCGCGGCAGTATGAAAATGGATTAGCGGCGCTGGCAGCAGCCGTAAAGCAAGGAGGTGAGCATGCGTCTTAACATTCTTAATAACGGTTATAAGTTCGGCACAAAGGTTCTTTTCTCAATTATAAAAGCAGTTTCGGGCTACCCCCTGCCCGACGCAGCAAGACTGGTATTTTACCGTCCTGATTTTTACGGAACGCCGGCAAAAAAGTTTACGCAAAAGGCAATGCGCGGCCCGTCGTCCTGGTCGGTTGCCGACCGCGAGCTAATGGCGGCCTTTGTATCAAACATCAATGCCTGTACTTTCTGCGTGAAGGCGCACAGCGCTACTTCAACAATAGCCTACGGCAACCGTGCGAAAGTAAACCAGGTACTTGCCAATTTGGAAACAGCGCCGGTAGAAGCGCCGTTGCGCGCCACCCTGGCCATGCTGGGCAAGCTAACCCGCGAGCATACGGTTAATGCAGACGATATACGTACCGTGATGGCCGCCGGCGTTACCCCGCAGCAGGTGGAAGATGCGCTGGCGGTTTGCTTTGCTTTTAATGTCACCAATCGTTTAGCCGATGCGTTTGGCTTTTTTGTGCCGTCTGCCGATGCTTTTGAAGCAGGTGCGAAGTATTTGATTAAGAGGGGGTATAGTTAATATTTGAAAGCGTTGGAAGGCAACATCTCCCCTGTTACAACACCTCCACATATCCCTCCATTCCATGCACACGAATGCGTTGCCCGTCTTTTATCAGCTTCGTGGCGTTTTCCACGCCAACAACCGCCGGCAAGCCATACTCGCGTGCAATAACTGCGCCGTGGGTCATTAGCCCGCCAACTTCGGTAACCAGGCCTTTTATAGACACAAACAAGGGCGTCCAGCTAGGATCAGTAAAGGCCGTCACTAATATATCCCCATCTTCCAGGTCCGCATCTTCCATGTTCAGGATAACACGTGCCCGCCCCTCTATAACGCCGGAAGAAACCGGTAAGCCCACTATAGCGCCGGCCGGAAGACTTTCACGTTTATACCTGCCTGTTATAATTTCACCGTCGGAAGTAATAACACGCGGCGGCGTTAGCTTTTCATATAATTTATATTCTTCTTTCCGTTTACTGATAACCTGGTAATTCACTTTATTGGTGCTTATAACTTCACGAAGCTCTTCAAAAGTGAGATAATATATATCCTCCTTTTCATGAATAGCATTGGCCCGCACCAGTTGCTCCGCTTCTTTCAGCAAAGCCTGTTTATAAACAAAATAGCGGCTCACAATACTGTATTTAGGATATTCACGGTAACCGGCCAGGTTCCGGACCAGGTCAATCATCCGTTTGGTTTCCTTAGCTTTCTGCTCCCCGTCCGGCAATTGCTTCAATCGGTCCAATAACTCCTGCTCTTTCTTTAAAGCTTCCTGCAGTCCTTGCTCAAACCGCTGCCTGCTGGCATTAGGTGCGGCGTTTCTAATATTATTAAGGATCATGGGAGCAAGCATAGCAGGCCTTTCACTCCAGCGGGTTCTTGTAATATCAATTTCCCCCGCGCACCGCATTCCATATTTATCAATATAAGCGTGAATGGCGTCTAAGGCTTCCATTCCCCCTTTTAATTTAATCAGTCCGTTTAAAAAGTCGTCGTCTTTCACCTGTTGCAAATACGCGATTACTTTGGGATAAGGGCGGATCACGTCTGCCACATCCAATAGCGCCAGTCCCATTTCTGAAGTAATATTATTGGGCACTGATTGCGAAAGCTTATCTGCCACATTCTTTTCACCTAACCACTCCTCAATTCTTTCATTGATCCATGATGCAGCATTCATAGCAGTCATAATCACACCAAAGCTTTGCGGGGTAGACAGGACCTGCCTTGACCGCTGAATATCTTCCAGGATAAAATCTACCAGATCTGCTCCTGATTTCGTTTGTATGTTTTGTTTTAGTGTTGCTATGTACGTTTCGCTGCGCTTAATCAATTCAGTAACAATGGAAGGATCGTAGTCAGCTAACGTCTGAAAGTCCGGGTGCGCGGCACTGTTATTACTTTTACTATCGGGCCCTTTATCCTCATCAGGCAACGATTTTATAAAATCTTCCCGTTCCAGGATGGTCATAAAAGCATCTCTTATGAGCGGATCGGACTTACCCAGTACATTTACCATCACTGCTCTTCCGGCGGGTGAAGCCAGGTCGGGTGCAACATCCACAAACAACCTTCCGCCGGCATGGAACATGGGCCGGGGTGCTGTAAGCCGGAAGAAAGACAATCCCAATGGTTTGATGGGGTCTGTCATCATTTGCTGATGCCCCACAGATACATAAACATGATTTTCCCGGTCATTTGCTTCAGGGATAGGGAATAAAGTAGTAATCGGCCGGCTCTGGACAATATAAAATGTATCATCTGCCAGGCACCATTCAATGTCCTGCGGCTGACCGAAATGTGCTTCGATCTTGCGGCCCAGCTGCGCAAGCCGCAAAATCTGCCCGTCCGTTAATGTTGGCCGGTTCTGCAGGCCAGGCTCCATCTCCTGCTGTTTGGTACCGCCATCTTTCAAAGCATAAACGGCCAGCTGTTTGGCGGAGATCTTTTTATCAATCACCTTTCCGTTGCGTACTTTATAGTTATCAGCATTCACCAGGCCCGAAACCAGGGCCTCACCCAATCCAAAGCTGGCATCAATGGACAACACTTTCCTGTTACCGGTAACAGGATCGGCCGTAAACAAAATTCCCGCTGCCTGCGGGAAGATCATTTTCTGCACAACCACTGCCAGGTGTACTTTACGGTGGTCGAAACCGTTTTGAAGACGATAAGTTACTGCCCTTTCAGTAAACAGCGACGCCCAGCATTTGCTGATGTGCTTCAGTATCTCCTCCTTCCCGATGATGTTCAAATAGGTGTCCTGCTGACCCGCAAAGGAGGCTGTGGGCAAGTCTTCCGCCGTAGCGCTTGACCGCACGGCAAAGGCTTCCTTTTCAGCAAAATTTGCAAGATGGCGTACAACGGCTGCCGCCATATCTCCGGGAATGGGAATGCTTTCGATGGCCGCGCGGATATTTGCAGCTGTTTCGCTGATAGCTTTCCGGTTGCTTGCTTCCAGGACGGCCAACTGGCCCAGCAGCGCGTTAACCGCTTTGCTATTGCCAATAATTTCTTTATACGCTTCCGTAGTAATGCAAAATGCCCCGGGCACCTGTACTCCTTCGATCCCCGATAGCTCTCCCAGGTTGGCGCCTTTGCCTCCGGCAATGGCAAGTTTTGTTTTATCAATTTCCGGAAGTTCAAGTATACAGGCGGCGATATTACTCATTTGCTTATTATTTATTATTGAGCTTATTGGTTGTGTCATTCATTATTTCAATTGCCTTTAAAAAGTAGGTTTCAATAACTTTCAGCTCCCTGTTTGAAAAGGAGGCCATAAGCGCTTCCGACCTGGCCCGGAATTCTTTATAAAGCGGTTTTAAAAGCGCCATTATGTTTTTAGTGACCGGCTCAATGATCACCTTGCGCCTGTCGTCTTCAGCAAACCGTCTTTTTACCAGCTTTTTCTTTTCAAACCGGTCTATTAAACCGGTAACGGCGCCGGTTGTTAAACCTGTTAAGTTTGAAAGCTCGCCCGCTGTCATTTGCCCTTTTTCCATTAAAAAGCCCAGGTATTTATGATCCGTACCTGAAAGCCCCGCCTTCCGGGCAACGGCTTCGTGCATCTGGATAGAGGTATACGCATATACCTGGCTCAGCTTTCTTACCGGCCTGATTACGTCGTTATCCATTTTATATCTTATTAACTAATTATCTTAGTTACAAAGATAATTATTAATTTCTGTGCCGGCCAAATAATCCGGTAGGATTTTGGAGCTTACTACGTTTTATTTCGTTTCAAAAGGAAAAAGAAGCTGTGCAGTTTCTGCCTGCTGTGCCTGCGCTTTAAAATTGGTATTCACTACTTCCTCACAAACAAATGCGGCTGCTCCAGTATCAGCTCGTCATACTCTTTATACAGCTGCCGTACAAAATCATCCACATCCTGCTCCTGCAGGTCATAAAGGGTAAAGTCCCACCGGTCGCGGTTAAAGGGTACATGATTGAGCGGCTCGTCTGCATCCGGGTTGATGGGGGTATCTTTAGGGAAGCCAATAACGTCCAGGGCTATATCAAACAGGTCCAGTTGGTCCAGTACGTCTATCTGCACCCCGGCAAAGGCTAAAAGGTTAATCTGCTCCTGTATCTGCAAATGCTTTATAACAAGGCTTTTTACGATCTCATAGTTCAGCATAACAATTCTTTTTGGTGTAGATGTAAACAACAAGGGCTTTATGATGTAATGCTTACCGGCACAACGCTAAAATCACATGGGTTACTACGCCTAATATACAGAAATCCATTTCTTCTGTGATCACTACCGGCTTATAGCAGCTGTTTTCTGCGTGCAGCACCCAATACCGGCCGGCCTTTCTCACATACAACCAATACTTTTAGCAAATTTATACTAAAAATATTAGTTAATCAAGTGTAAAAGCAGGATAAAAATGCCCTGTGAAGGGCCAATTATCAGCGCCAATGTCCTGTAAAAAAAGTATTAATTTACTGAAACGATGAAAAAACGGCGACAATAACCACAAAAACCAAAACAGCAAAAATGAAAAAAGTAACAGGTATTGGCGGCATCTTCTTCAAATGCAAAGACGCTGACAAAATGAAAGCGTGGTATCAAAAACACCTTGGCTTAAACACCAATGAATATGGAGCAACTTTTGAATGGTACCAGGATGCAGGCGCCGCAAAGAAAGGATCAACGCAATGGAGCCCTTTTAACGAAACAACCAGCTACTTTGAACCTTCCACAAAAGACTTTATGATAAATTACAGGGTAGAGAACTTAGTGGAGCTTGTTGAACAGCTTAAAAAAGAAGGCGTAACCATTGTAGACAACATTGAAACCTTTGAATATGGCAAATTTGTTCACATTATTGACGTTGAAGGGAACAAAGTTGAACTGTGGGAACCAACCGGCACTGAGTAAAACCAATAACGGGTAGCTACCGCCATCCTTACCCTATGATACAAATCCCCGGCGACAATCCCCTGCCATTTGCAGTGCGTATGCGACTTTTATAAGGGCTAAAAGCCACATACTGCCATTTTTCAGATCAGCGGCTATCCTGTTAAATACACTGACCGGGAATTTATATCTTTGCCGCAATGAAATGGCTTGTTTATTTATGTTCACTATACGTGCTGCTGTTGTCGGGCATTCCCTGCAGCGCCGATGATGATTGCTGCAAGGGCTTAATGGAGCAAGCTATTCCCCGGGATAACCATAATGCCAGTAAAGAACATAACCCCGTGTCACCCTGCTCACCGTTTTTTGCATGCGCTGTTCATGCCATTGTTGTACCGGAAACTTATATGGTAAAGCCGGTAGTTTTACCGCCGGTAGCAAAACTGCATGGTGAGTACATTGAACCGCAGCTGCACGGTTTCTTTCCTTCCATCTGGCAGCCGCCAAAGCAGGTTTAAGCGACTCAATTTTTAGTAATGTACAGGCGCCTGCCTGGTACAAAGTATTCCGTTGCTTAAATTTTTATTTACACAATGAAGTCTGTATTTACAATACTGCTGCTTTTTGCAGCCAGCTGCTGCATGGGGCAGCATGCACTTACCGCCATCGTGAAAAACCGCGATACCCAGCAGCCTTTGCCCGGCGCCACTGTTCTGCTGCCGGGTTTGAATAAAAGTGCCCTGGCCAACGAAAACGGCCTTGCCGCAGTCACCGGCATTCCTGGCGGGCAGCAACAGATCCAGGTCACATTCGTGGGGTTTGCAACCTACCTGGAAACGCTCACATTCCCGCGTGACAACGATACCCTTATTGTGTTGCTGGAGCCGGAAGATGAAGAGGTGGAGGAAGTGGTGATCAGCTCAACGCGCAGCACCCGCACTATCCGGAACATTCCGGCCAGGGTTGAGTTTATCGGTGGTGAGGAGCTGGAAGAAAAGGGCAACATGAAGCCGGGCGACATCAGGATGATGCTCAATGAAAGCACCGGCATTCAAACGCAGCAGGTGTCTGCAACTTCGGCCAATTCCAGCATCCGCATCCAGGGGCTGGACGGGCGCTATACCCAAATACTGAAAGACGGCTTTCCCCTGTATGCCGGCTTCTCAGGAGGGCTTGGCCTGTTGCAAACCCCGCCGCTGGACCTCAAGCAGGTAGAGGTGATCAAGGGCGCATCCTCTACCCTATACGGCGGCGGCGCTATTGCCGGCCTGGTTAACCTGGTCTCAAAGGAACCTACAGACGAAAGGGAGCTGCGTTTCCTGCTAAACGGCACTTCAGCCGGAGGGCTTGACCTGAATGGCTTCTACGGGCAGAAGTTTGAGAAGGTGGGCCTCACTGTTTTTGCATCCCGGAACACCAGCAAACCTTATGACCCTTCCGAAACAGGTTTTACAGCCATCCCCAAAACGGAACGTTATGTGTTTAATCCGAAGCTGTTCGTGTACTTCAGCCCGCAAACAAAAATGATGATCGGCGCCAATGCTACTTTTGAAGACCGTACCGGTGGCGACATTGCCTACATCAAAGGTCACGGCGACAGCGTTCACAGCTATTTTGAAAAAAATAAAAGCAGCCGCTTTTCAACGCAATTCTCCCTGGATCACCAGTTGGGGAAGGAAAGCGGTTTGTCGGTTAAAAATTCCGTGAATTATTTCAACCGGGCAATCACCATACCCGGTTATGTGTTTGACGGCAGGCAATGGTCTACTTATTCTGAAGTGAATTATCATACCGGCAGCGAACAGCTGGATTGGGTAGCGGGTGTAAACTTTTATACAGATCAGTTTCATGAGTACCCAAAGGATAACTTCGTGAAAAGAAACTATTCCCAGCAAACAGCCGGCGCCTTTGTACAAAACACCTGGAAAGCCAATGACTGGCTGCACCTTGAAACAGGGCTTCGCGGCGATTATGTTTGGGATTATGGGTTTGCGTTCCTCCCGCGCATTTCCGCCCTGTTTAAGATCTCTGAAAAACTTACGTCCCGGCTGGGCGGCGGCTTAGGCTATAAAACACCTACCATCTTTACGGAAGAAACCGAACGCCTGCAGTTCCGCTCCGTTCTGCCGGTTAATGCCGACAATAATAAGCTGGAACGATCTTACGGCGCAAATCTTGATTTTAATTACCGCACCCTGGTTGCCGGCAAGCTTAGTTTCAGTATTAACCAGCTGTTCTTCTACACCCGTATCAATCATCCGCTGCTGTTGCAAACCAGTACGGGTAACCTGTACTCGTTGGTGAACGCAAACGGCTATATAGATACCAAAGGCTGGGAAACCAACATTAAGCTGGGATATGGAGATTTCAAACTGTTTGTGGGCTATACCTTTACTGACGCAGTTTTGCATGAGGGTGGCGTGAAGAGGCCAACCCGCTTACGGCGCGTCACCGCCTTAACAATGTGCTGATGTACGAAGTGGAAGATAAATGGAAGATAGGCCTGGAAGCCTATTACTACAGTAAACAGGCGCTGAATGACGGCGCCACCGGAAAGGCCTACTGGACCTGCGGGTTTATGGCAGAAAAGCTGTGGAGCCGCTTTTCATTGTTCATCAACTTTGAAAACTTTACCGATACCCGGCAAACCCGGTTTGACAGCATTTATACCGGAACGGTCACC
>NZ_DASTRI010000289.1:0-16647 GCF_035761305.1 Chitinophaga sp.
GGACATCTGGCGGTTGTTCAAATAAGGAGTGATCGCATATTTTAAGAAACCGATAGCGGCGACTGCCCTTTGGTCTTTGTATCTTTGCGTTGCTGTTTGAACAAGGCACAAAAAATAACGGGGGTGTTTGGTTTTGACAGCATAGGTCTTTGAAAGTGTAAGCATGCCGTGCGTTGTATAATTAGCACGTAAATCTGAATATACAAACTATAATTGGCGAATCTAACTACGCCATGGCTGCCTAATCAGCGATTAGACACCCATTATAGCCGCCGGAGTTGCTGCCCACTACGACTCCCGCCGCCGAATCAAACCATAGAGGGATAGGTACACATGGTTTCTGTGAGTGTGTAATGAAAATCTTAACGGATAAGAACGAGGTTGGTTAGTTGTGCCCCTGCCGAGTTCCGACAAACCAATGCGCAAATAAGCATGTAGAAAGCTTTTGGAGGATATGTTTGGACGCGGGTTCGATTCCCGCCAGCTCCACTTTTTAAGGTATTAAAGCCTGCTAATGCAATATTGGCGGGCTTTTTTGTTTGCCGGCCTTCCGGTAAGCTGCTGGTTTTTATCAAAAAAGGTCACAAACATTTTTCGCTGTAATCCTCACCGGTAAACAATTCTACTGATTTTTAAGTTTATTACCTACAGGCTGCCTGCTTAAAATCCGGTTTTATGCAGGTAAAATTCAGGCTTTTATTCTGGGTATATGGTCCTGGGAAATCTGCTCCATTTACCTTAATTCTGTATCTTATCTGTATGGAATTAATTAAGAAAATACACCAGGCAAGGTTAAAATATAAACCTGATAGAGTTAAGTATCTGCTCATAGCTGAAGCACCACCTAACAGCGTTGAAAGGTTTTTTTATTATGAAGATGTAAGGGAAAAGGACTTTTTGTTTCTTGGAGTTATAGAGGTATTATACCCCGAACTAAAAGATAGATATATGTCGGAAGGAAGGAATGCACAATTGAAAACGGAAATTTTGAAGCAATTGAAAACAGATGGGTTTTATTTAATTGATTTGTCGGACGAGCCTGTACAAAAGAATATTCCCTTTATTGAGATGACCTATTTCCTTCCCGGGTTACTAGCAAAACTCGACCAACTGGTTGACGAAGAAACAAAGATTGTAATAATTAAGGCTAATGTTTTTGAGGTAGTGTTCCCTTTAGTGAATGCTAAGTATAAAGGGCAGGTGGCTAATGTAAAAGTGCCATTCCCTTCATCCGGTCAACAAAAGAATTTCAGGAAAATATTTAGTGATGTGGTAAATAATACCCCGCGCTTAGGCTAGTCGCAAACATTTTCTTACCGGTAGCATTGAATGATTCATGATCCGGAAGCCGGAGGCTTCCATCAACCCCGGCAATACGCCAATTTGCAGCGAGGCTATATATCCAAACACGCATGATTAAAGTGTTGAAAAACCTGATAATTTTATGCTGCAATTCAATGCTATGCAAGAACAATCCTTTTTCCGGCAGCTATTCCCCGGGCTTGAAGAAGAACTTTATGAAGAAATTGAGCAACATGGCGATATCCGTCATATACCTGCCGGCGCCGCCATGCTGCGCAAAGGGCAAACCATCAGGGCTACCATGCTTGTGCTGGAAGGGATTGTAAAACTTTACCAGGAAGATGATGAAGGCAACGAGTTTTTCATGTACGATATAGAACCGGGGGAGGCATGTGCTGTTTCAATGGTATGCACTTACCGGCAGGAGAACAGCCAGGTATTGGCCAAAGCAATGACCGATGTAACAGTACTTACCATACCGCTTCAATACATGGATGAATGGCTGGGTAAATATAAGAGCTGGCATTATTTCGTGATCAGGACCTGGCGGGCGCGTTATGAGGAGCTGCTGAATACGATCAATGCTATTGCATTTAAGAACATGGATGAACGATTGGAGTTTTATATCCAGGGGCAGGTAAAGAAAATGGGACGGCATATTAAGCTTACACACCAGGAGATAGCTACGGATCTCAATTCTTCCCGGGAAGTGATCAGCCGGCTGATGAAAAAGATGGAGAAGAACGGCTGGATGATTATTCATCGCAATTCTTTTGAATGGATAAAACCCTGAAATAATTTCTTGTTGTGTGACCAGGATCACTGATAGATTAAAACAGCGGATGCATCTTTGTGTTAACCGGAAAAACAAGACACTATGTATTTTCAGCACATTTATGATGACAGCCTGGCGCAAGGCAGTTATTTTATCGGATGTCAAAAGGCCGGCGTTGCAGCCGTGATCGATCCTAAAAGAGATGTAGATACCTATCTTAAGATTGCCCGGGAACAAAAAATGGAAATAACCCATATCCTGGAAACGCATATACATGCCGATTTTCTTTCAGGTTCACGCGAGCTGGCCGCCCTTACAGGCGCGCAGATGTACCTGTCTGATGAAGGCGGGGCAGACTGGCAATATGAGTTTGCGCATACAGGACTTAGGAACGGCAGCCGGGTACAGGTAGGCCATCTCGAATTTGAAGTACTGCACACCCCGGGTCATACACCGGAAAGCATCAGCTTTTTGCTTACTGACAAACCCGCCAGCAATGCCCCTGTTATGCTGTTTACCGGCGATTTTGTTTTTGTAGGGGATATTGGCCGGCCCGACCTGCTGGAGAAAGCTGCCGGCCTCAAAGGCACCCAGGAGGCGGGGGCTCATCAAATGTTTACCTCACTCAAAAAATTCAGCGCCCTGCCTCCCTATGTACAGGTTTGGCCCGGTCACGGCGCTGGTTCTGCCTGCGGCAAAGCATTGGGCACTGTACCTTCTACCACCACCGGCTATGAGCTGGTAAGGAGCTGGGCTTTCCATTTTGAGGAGGATGAAGCCGGCTTTGTTCAATACCTGCTGGCAGACCAGCCTGAGCCACCCAGGTATTTTGCGATGATGAAAAAGCTGAATAAAATAAACAGGCCTTTGCTCACAGCAGTACCTGTTGTGAAAGAGCTGGGTATAAATGAGTTGAAGGCGGCGATGGATAAAGGATATAAGCTGATTGATACGCGCGATAAGGCTGCTTTTGCAGAAGGATATATTCCGGGCAGCATCAATATACAGGACAATAATTCCTTCAATACCTGGGCAGGCTGGTTCCTGGATTACGATACGCCGTTTATTTTACTGGCAGCACCTGCCCGGCTGGATGACCTTACCCGTAAACTAATGCGAATAGGGCTTGACAATATTTACGGTTATATCCCCGATGTGAAAATATGGGAAAATGCAGGCGGCAAGCTGGAACATGAACCTGTTATTTCCCTTGATGAATTTAAAACGCTTTATCAAAACAACGGCATCCAGGTGATAGACCTGCGGGGCGCAACAGAATACCAGTCAGGACATATTAAGGGAGCAGACCATCTATTCGTTGGCACACTTCCAAACAACCTGGGTAAGATCCGTAAGGATAAAAAAGTTGTGATACATTGCCAGGGAGGCGACCGGGCCACTATTGGTTATTCTTTGCTTGCCCGGCAAGGCTATAAGAACATATTGAATTTTTCAGAGGGAATGAATAAGTGGTTAGAGGACGGAAACCAGGTGGTGCAACAATAGTCAATGAAAGGCCGTTACCACATAAATACATTTTTCAGAATAAATTGATTTGAATGCTTCATATACTGCAACAACCCTGGCCATGGTATGTGGCAGGAGCTTTAATCGGCCTCATTGTGCCAGCGTTATTATTGCTGGGCAATAAGCATTTCGGCATATCAGCTAACCTGCGTCATGCCTGTGCGGCCTGTTTTCCTGCAGGGATAAAATTTTTCCAGTACGACTGGAAAAAAGAGATATGGAATTTCTTTTTTGTCGGCGGAATATTTTTAGGAGCTATGATCGCTTCCCAACTGCTGAAAAACCCTCATCCTGTGGCGGTTAATCCTGCGCTGGTCAAAGAGCTGGCGGGGTACGGCATAACAGATCATAATTCATTATTACCGAAAGAGCTGTTCTCGTGGGAAAACCTTTTTACCATACGTGGTTTGATCCTGTTGGTGGGTGGTGGCTTCCTGGTTGGTTTTGGTACCCGGTATGCGGGTGGTTGTACTTCCGGTCATGCCATTATGGGCCTCAGTAACCTGCAGTGGCCGTCCCTGGTGGCTACGGCCATGTTCATGGCAGGAGGCTTTATCATGGCCAACCTGGTACTTCCCTTTATTCTTCAATTGCATAACTAATGGAAATGCCGCAACAACAAACAAAAGGTCAGTCTTTTAATACCGATTTTGAAGTACGTTCCCTCGATACTATTTGTGTAAATGAATCCGAACGGCAACATCCCTGGTGGTATAACTTCAAATATATGGCAGTAGGGATAATATCCGGTATTGTATTCGTAAAGGCCGAGATTATCAGCTGGTTCCGCATCCAGGAAATGTTCAGGCTGCAAAGCTTTCACATGTATGGTGTGATAGGTACAGCCGTGGTAGTTGGCATGCTCTCAGTGTGGATCATCAAAAGGTTTAACGTAAAAACCATCTATGGTGAAAAGATTGAGTTCCATCCGAAGAAATTCAACAAAGGGCAGATATATGGAGGCCTGATCTTTGGTTCAGGGTGGGCGTTGACCGGCGCATGCCCGGGCCCTTTATTTGCACAAATAGGAACCGGCGCAGTTGTAGTAGCGGTAGTGCTGCTGAGCGCCATTGCCGGCACCTGGACCTATGGATACTTCAGGGAAAAGCTGCCTCATTGACAATAAACGTGGAAGGAATGAAAATAAAAACCGCTACCATTTGAACTGTTAGCGGTTTTACCTGTTTCCTTTATCCTTCCACTGCTACCGGTTGTATCACTGTCGTTTCTTCTTCCGTTACCTCCGCTTCCGCTCTTTCTTCCGCTCCTTTCCATTTCGTTTTTATCAACACCAGGAATACCAGCACCGCTATGATACCATAAGCCACGCCCAGTACCGCCTGGTTGGTGATGGAAATGGTGTTTACCATAAATGAGCTGAGTATAGAAGTGATTACTGCAAATCCGCCGCCGGTTAAACCGCTTGTTTTGCCTGCATATTGCGGAAAGCGGATCAAACAATACGACATGAGGTTATTGAAGATGAACCCCGCAGTGCCGTGCAGCAGGAAAACGTATATTAACAGTGTAAGTAAATTGTGGTAGTACATTGTGAGCGGTATCATAACGGCTACCGTAAGCAATGCTATAATACTGGCCAGCACCAGTTTTTTAGTGAATGGTTTGCTCACCAGCATTCTTGAAACCGCCCCGCCGATCATCACCGATACCCCGGAGAACAAGGCGCAATATCCTGTTGTTGCTGCCGTGAAATGCAGCTTATGCTCGATCAGAAACGGGCTGCACATACCGTACAGCAATATCATGCCATAGGTAAGCCCTAGTACGATAACGCCCGAAGTAAAATCCAGCGTTTTGAGCATCTTACTGTAGGTTTGTACCATTGACCGTACGCTGAACGGCTGTGCTGCTTGCATGGATTCCCCGCCAACCGCTGCTTCAATCACAAAGAACGCTAACCCAAAGTAACCCAGGAACATGAAGTTGGATGACCAGCCCCAGGTTGTTTCAAAAAATCCGCCCAGGAAAGGCGCTACAATTGGCGCAATGGCCCAGATTACCGAGAACATGCTCGTGTATTTCTTTAATGCTTCTCCTTTATAGAGGTCTATAAAAAAGGCGCGCTTGCTTATCGCAATCACCGCCACCGTAAATCCCTGCACTATACGCATGGCATAAATCGTTTGCAGGTTGGTGGAATAGGCAATGATAAAGCTGGCCGCGCTGAATACCAGCATGGCAGCCATGTTTGGGATGTAACGGCCATAGCTGTCAATCAGTCCGCCTACAATCAGCTGCGAAATACCATAGCTGATGATGAAGAGCGAAAGCGTAAGCTGAATGGCGGCTGGTGAAGCGTGCAGCTGCACCGCCATATCGGGTAATGACGGGATAAACACGTCCATGGCAAAACCCGATAATGGAATAAGGCTTAACGATACGATGGTGTTTAAACCTGTTCTTGATGCTTTGATTCTTCTCATATTTATCTTTTTGAATGGCGCTGTAAAGGTAGGAAGACCTATTGCCACGGCAATTACACGATTCAAAGAGATAATTATATAAATCAAATGTTACACAGCCATCATCTTTCTCCCCATGCGAAATTCCAAAGGCGTTTGGGTGGTAAACTGCTTGAAGTATTTATTGAAGTGCGAAGGGTATTCAAAGCCCAGGGCATAGGCGATTTCTGCGATATTCCAGTTTGTGTTGCGCAGCAGGGTTTTTGCTTCGGCAATCACGCGTTCATGAATAATTTCACGGGTGGTTTTATTGGTGTGCTTTTTCACTACGCTGTTTAAATGGTTCACGTGCACATGCAGCAGGTCGGCAAAGCGGGCCGGCGTTAATAATTTCAAAGGCATTTCAGGCGAATCAACCGGGAACTGCTGGTTCAGCAAGGCAAAGAAATCATTCACCAGCCGGTCGCGCACGATGGAAGCCGGCGCCTGGCGGCTTTGTTGTAAACGGATGCCTTCGTGGATGAGCAGCTGCAGCAGGTTGCGTATCATGTCCCATTTAAAAGGATAATCGGTGGCCTGCAGCACCTGCATTTGCCTGAAGTACACGCCCAGCCGCTCTCTTTCTTCCTTTGTTACAGGTATTACCGGCATCAGGGAAGCATTGAACAGGGGAGAGGCATATTGCACATCATTGGGAATATATCCTTCTACGAAGGGCGTGTTGAATAAACAATAATAGCGGTTAAAAGGCGCCGTTACTTCTATGGAGGTAGGCACGGCGGGGTTGGTGAAGATCAGACAGCTCTGGTTCAACCGTATTTCCTGGTCGTTATACAACAGCATGCCACTGCCTTCTCCTGTAGTGGAGCTGAGGCATATCTTGAAATAGTCGCGCCGGTTGAAAGGCGTTTTACGCGTAGCTGTAAGGCATTCCCGCACATTAAAATGTGCTTTGCCGGATTCGTTGAGGAGCTCCGGCGGAACAACCTGGCCAGTGCGCTTGTAAAATTGTACCAGCGATTCGGTAGGAATGAGTTTATCTGCCATAGCTTTTCATCATTATATAATTCAAAGGTAGGGAATTTGTTGAATGTGGGTGCAGCAGGGTAAATCCTGAAATAAACAGCCATAAATTGGAAAAAAAAATTGCTTTAAGGTATTTTTACCGAAAGACTGTTATAAAGATGTTCAACAGAAATTATTTTAATATTAAGGTGCCGGCAATCGTATTGGCGGCTGTTTTAGCAGGTTGCGCCGGCAGCCGGCACGCGCAAACTTCGGGTACACAAAATGTATCAGGCTTACAGGGTATTGAAAAGGTAAAGCATGTTGTAGTGATTTATATGGAAAATCACAGCTTTGATAACCTGTACGGGCAATTTGAAGGAGCCAATGGCCTGGCCAACGCATCAAAGGAAGCGGTAACGCAGCTGGACCGAAACGGCAAGCCATATCAATACCTGCCTGCAATTCCCCGTTCCAGTGAATTTCCTACCAACATTCCCAATGGCTATTTTAATATAGACCAGTATGTGCCGTCCGACAAGGAAACGCCTGATGTAACGCACCGGTATTACCAGGAGCGCATGCAAATCAACGATGGTAAAATGAACCTTTTTGCAGCCTATAACAGTACAGCAGGCCTGTCACTGGGATATTACAAAACAGCCTTGCTGCCGTTATATCCCATTGCGAAGGAATATACGCTTTGTGATCGTTTTCACCACAGCGCTTTTGGCAGCTCTTTTTTAAACCACCAATGGCTCATAGCCGCCGCAACGCCTTATTTCCCCGCCGCGCCAAAAGATATAAAAGCAGAGGTGGAGAGTGACGGTAAGTTAAAGAAAGACGGGCTTGTAACGCCTGACGGCTATGCGGTGAACACTGTTTTTTCAGTGAACCAGCCGCATCCCGCCGGGGCAAAAGAAATGTATCTGGTGCCCAACCAAACCAACCCCACTATCGGCGACCGCCTGAGCGATAAAAATATTTCCTGGGCCTGGTATTCCGGCGGCTGGGACGATGCCATGGCAGGAAAGCCCGATGAATTTTTCCAGTATCATCATCAGCCATTTATATATTTTGCGAAGTATGCGGATGGCACTGCTGCTAAAAAAGAGCATCTCAAAGATGAAAAGGAATTTCTGAAAGCCGCAAAGGAAGGCACTTTGCCGGCAGTGTCATTTGTAAAGCCCCTGGGCGCATATAATGAGCATCCCGGCTATTCCAATGTTATTTCAGGAGAAACACATGCGCTGGAGCTGATCAATGCTGTGCGGAACAGCCCTAACTGGAAAGATGCCGTTATTATATTAACCTATGATGAAAACGGGGGCTTCTGGGATCACGTAGCTCCGCCGGTTATTGATAAATGGGGGCCAGGAACCCGTATTCCCGCCATTATTATTTCGCCTTTTGCAAAAAAGGGATATGTAGACCATACACAATATGAAACAGTAAGTATTCTCTCATTTATTGAGAAGCGCTGGGGACTGAAACCGCTGAACAGCAGGGATGCCAACGCCAATCCGCTGCAGGGCGCTTTTGATTTTGAACATTAACTTTTTTGTACCAGGTGAGCCATTTCCGGGGAGTAAGCATTTGGGTATTGATGATAGTGGTGATCCAATGGCTGTTGTCGTTGGGGTTCAGGACTAATGAGCCGGAAAAGGACGTTGCAGCCATACTTTGCCGCGACATTGATGCTTTTTCCGGCTATATCAAAGATACATTGCAGCCTGCAATATTGTCAACAACAGGCAACAACCTGCAGGCTGCTTTTCTCACCGCAAGAAAACATTACAAGCATATAGAATGGGCCGCGGAATATTTTGCCTATTCCACAGCGCGGTTCATCAACGGCGCACCCAAGGCTGAAGCGGAGATCCCGGGACAAATGATCACCCAGCCTTCGGGCTTCCAGGTGATGGAAGCATATATATATCCCGCCCCGGACACTTCCGCCCGCCAATTGCTGCTGAAGCAAACAGCTATTATCCTGGAAAAGCTACAGTTGCTCAAAACCTACTTTTCCAATATTCCCATTGCCTCCTGGCAAATACTGGATGCTGTAAAGCTGGAGGTATTCCGTATTGAAACATTGGGAATTACCGGGTTTGATAATACCCTTAGCCGTAACAGCATGGAGGAATGCGCCATAAGCCTGCAGGCCCTGGAAAGGGTTTTGATGCACTACCTTACCCCGCAGGATAGTATGCGGGAATTACTGCGCCGGAATATAGCGTTCTTACTGGCCAACAGGGATTTTGATCTTTTTGACAGGGCTGCATATATACGCCGTTATGCCAATCCTTTAACTACTGCTATAGAGCAGCTGCGCAGGACGCGTAACTTCCAGGGTTACCGGTATAACAGGCTGCTGCAGCAAGACGCTTTTACGATGTTTGACCCGGATGCATTTAATGCAAACGCCTATACGCCGTTTCTTAACCAGGAGAACAAAGCTGCTAAGGCAGCATTGGGAAAGGCATTGTTTACAGAAACGGCATTTTCCGGGAATAACCAGGTCAGCTGTGCGTCGTGCCATCATTCCCAAGCCGCTTTTGCAGAAAATGTGATAAGGCACAACAATATAAACGGGGCTGGTTTCATTGACAGGAATACGCCGTCGCTGCTCAATGCCGCGCTGCAGCCGCAGCTGTTTTATGACCAGCGGGTGGAAACGCTGGAAGACCAGGTAGATAACGTAGTGCATAATCCCCGGGAGATGCACGGCAGCTTTTACACGGGGCTGCAAAGCATTATTCATTCAGGAAAATATGAACAATTGTTTACCCGGGCCTTTCCCGGTAAGCCGCAACCCGATTCCGCTGCTGTTATTGAGGCATTGGCTGCATATATCAGAAGCCTTGTAAAGCTGAACAGCCGTTTTGATACATATATGACAGGTAATGATACGGCGCTGTCTGATGAGGAAGTGCATGGATTTAATTTGTTCATGGGCAAGGCCCGCTGCGGCACCTGCCATTATATGCCGCTGTTCAGCGGTGTTTTTCCGCCAAAATTCATTACGCAGGACGCCGAAGTGCTGGGAGTGCCGGAGCAGCGGGGAAGCAAGCACATTGATCGCGACAGGGGGCTTTTTGCAACACTGCAAGGCTACAATTATTACGACAGCAGCCGGCTAATGGAATTTGACCATGCGTTTAAAACCGTTACGGTAAGAAACACGTCACAAACAGCGCCGTATATGCATAACGGTGCATTTGCCACGCTGGAGGAAGTAATGGATTTTTATAACAACGGCGGCGGCGCAGGCGAAGGCTTACAGGTACCTAACCAAAGTTTAAGCGCTGACAAGCTGGGGTTAACACCTGCAGAAATTAAAGCGGTAGTTGCATTTATCAGATCGCTGGATAGCCGGTAAGGAGGGGCTTTAGAACGGGCCGGCTGTAAAAGCCAGCCCGTGATATTTACGCCTGTTTTTTTTGAACATAGTAATCCGTTGCCTCCTTTATAAAAAGCGCCAGCTCTTTACTGGGCATGCCGTTTACAGGCGTATAACGGTTGTCTGCCACATATAGCTCACCTAGCTTTCTGAAATATTCCAATTTGCCCAATGCTATTTTTCCGCCGGTTAGCCGCATGATAACCTGGTAGCGGCGTGCAATGCATTGCTGTACCTCCTTGCTCTTAGGATCGCGGGACATGAGCACTGTCAATTGCGCAGTAATATCATTCAACTCCGTTTTCAGAGCTTCCATCTCATTTTTACTGAAGCTGCGCAATGTATCTTCTACCTCTAAAACGGTTTCCTTGCCCCATTTTTGCATGGCCTCTGCTCTGTAGGCAGCCATCTTTTCCTGTGGTATGCCTTCATATAAATCTTCTACCTGTAACATAGTGTTGCTTTTAAGTGTTACCAATGTTTTTTCAATGGTGCCAATCAATGTGTTTATCCTTTCCTTCCTGGCCAGCAGCGCTTTCCTGTGCCCTTCCAGGGCCTGCACCAGGTCAAATGCAGGATCATCCAGGATGGTGCAGATGTCTTTCAGCGGAAAATCCAGTTCCCTGTAAAAGAGTATCTGCTGCAACCGCAGCAGCTCTTTTTCGCCGTATAGCCGGTACCCGGCCGCGGTACGGTGAGAAGGTTTTAGCAAGCCCATTTTGTCGTACAGATGTAAGGTGCGCACGCTTACACCTGCCAGTTTCGAGAGCTTTTTTACAGAATAGTTGTCCATTGTTTGGATTTATACCTTGCCAGGCACAAATGTAGGGTATGACGTAGGGTAAGAGTCAAGAGGAAAGGGGAGATTTTTTTGAGGAGGATGAAGTGGGAAGAGGAAACTGCAGCATAACGTTGTAGTAAACTTCGCTTTTTCCTTACTGGAACAACAAAAGTAACGAAAGTTAACAAAAAGCGAAGGATAGTTCGCTTTTTGTTGTTGGAGATGTATTTTTAGATTAATTTACAGTTAAAAGCGAAGTATAATGCGTAATCCGTTAGAGAAAACAGGGCAAACCATCCGGCAACGACGGGAACTACTCGGTCTATTGCAACCTCAGCTAAGTGACTTATCGGGTGTTAGCACCCGGACCATACAATTGGTGGAGCAGGGAAAAGGGAATCCTTCGTTAAATACCCTGATCAAACTTGCTGATCCGCTTGGACTGCGCCTGGAACTGGTGCTGAAAGACCCTTCCAAAAACAGTAATGTATGAGAGCAGCGCAGGTACTATACAATGGTCTGCTGGCCGGTATACTATCCAAATCAGCAGGAGTTTACAAGTTCGTTTATGATAAAAATTACCTGGCTACAGTGGGAAGCCGGCCGGTTAGTCTAACCTTGCCCCTGCAGAAAGCACCTTTTGAAAGTGATGTATTATTTCCTGCTTTTGTAAACCGGCTGAGCGAAGGAGCCAACAAAGCCATACAAAGCCGGCTGCTGAAAATAGATGAAGACGACTATTTCAGCTTGCTGCTGGCTACGGCTGGGAACGACAGTATTGGACCATTAACCATAAAAGAAATCAATGAGCCTTCCGGAAATTAAATATTGCCCTTCCATGCTGCAGCCCGGCTTTACCACCTACAGCCCCGCTGCACTGCTGTCGCTGTTCGGTAACCGCACAAAAAAAGTATCACATATACTTTCTTTTGGCCCGCCGGGTAAAAACATTGAGCTGACCCGGGAGTATAATGAAAAAAGAAAGCGGATCAGCATCAGCGGGGTACAGGAAAAATACAGTTTGCGGCTGGATAAAAATGCTTTGCATCTCACTGATACAAAGGGAACGCATATTATTAAGCCGGTACCGTCGGAAAGACTGGAAATGGTGAACGACCTGCCGGCTAATGAGCATGTAAGTATGCAGATTGCAAGGCAGGTATTCGGCATTAAAACAGCTGCCTGCGGTATGATATTCTTTGATGATGGCTCTCCGGCTTATATTACCCGGCGCTTTGATTATAAGCCGGATGGCACCAAATACCTGGTGGAAGATTTTGCCGCCCTGCTGGCCAGGACACCTGAAAAGGAAGGAGAAAATTTCAAATACAGTGCTTCTTATCTCGATATTGCCGAACAGATTCACAAGCATGCAGCAGCTGCGCCGGCAGTGCTGTTGGAATTTTTTCGCCTGCTGGTATTTAATTACCTAATTGGCAATGGCGATGCTCATCTGAAGAATTTCTCGCTAATGGAAACAGCGCATGGTGATTACATACTCTCACCGGCTTACGATCTTTTATGTACAGCGCTGCATATTGATGATAGCAGATTGGCGCTACATGACGGCCTCTATGAGGGCGACTACGAAGAACAAAGCTACCTGAGTTTCGGCTGCTATACCGGTTCGTCTTTCGTGGCATTTGCAAAAAAGGCAGGTATCAATGCAGATCTTGCTGCCAAAATAGTGGACAATATTACGTGCGGAATCCCCAAAGCCATAGACCTGGTAGAGCGTAGTTTTTTGAGTGCGGAGGGCAGGAAGAAATATATAGATATCCTGAACGACAGACAAAGAAGCTTAAACCTGCGGTAAGGAGGTACATTTTACTCCAGTTGCTAATTAAACGACTGCCTGAACGCCAGCGGCGAAAGACTTGTTTTTGTTTTAAACAGCTTGCTGAACGACTGCGGATGCTCAAACCCCAGCTCATATGCAATTTCACTTACCGATAAGTCAGTAGTAGATAATTTCTCCTTTGCCTTTTCAATCAGCTTGTCATGTATGTGTTGCTTGGTGCTTTGCCCTGTTAGTGATTTAAGCAGCCCGCTTAAATAATTGGGCGATACGTTTAATGCTTCGGCAATGTATGGAACGGTCGGCAATCCCTTTTTCACCAGGTCGTCACTGTTAAAATAATCAGCAAGCAGCTTTTCAAGGCGGTCCAGTATCTTATGGTTGGTTATTTTCCTTGTAATAAACTGGCGGTTATAAAACCGTTCTGCATAATTCAATAACAGCTCAAGCTGGGCGATAATGATGCCCTGGCTGAACTGATCGATGTTTGCACGGTATTCCTGCTCAATGTGCTGTATAATGCCGGTAATCGTTGCTTCCTCTTTCTCTGAAAGGAACAGGGCCTCATTTACTGAATAATCAAAATATTCGTATTCCCGGATGGTTTTAGCCAAAGGCGTATTCCACAAAAAATCGGGATGGATGAGCAACAGCCATCCCGAATGTTGTAAAGCTGCATCAGATGCTATTGCATAAACCTGGCCGGGCGAAATAAAAAACAGGATGCCTTCGTCAAAATCATATGCCTGCTGGCCGTACTTTATTTTAACATTCAGGTTTCTTTTAAGCGCAATGGTATAAAAATCCTGCACCATGTTTGGAGGCTCATCGTTTCGCAACTGTTTTATGGTGTCCAGGTTTATTACGCTGATCAACGGATGCTCCGGCTTAGGCAGTCCCCTAAACTGGTGGTACTCCGTGATTGTCTTCAGCCTGTGAATATTCATGCCGGCCATACTTCAAGTTAATTATTTCTGATTAAAAGCGGCTGCAAACACTTTAGCATAATCTGCCAGCTTTACCTTTCCCATCACTGGGGGCTTATGCCGGTAATAATCCTGCGACAGGGCGCCGCTATGTAAGCTGGAAAACATTTCAACAAAACTGGTGGCCAGCTGCGGCGGCATTCCGCTTGCTTCAAAACGGCGCTGCATTTGTTCGTCGGAGATAACTATCCATTTTAAATCCGGCTTTCCGATAGCGGCGCCTAAGATGGCGGCAATTTCATTGCCGGTAAGCTCGTCGCTGGCAACATACCGTACTTTATTCCCGGCGGCTGGTGTTTCAATTTCTTCGGCAATGGCAGCAGCAATATCAGCAGGGGCCACCATTGCAATGCTGTCTGCTCCTCCATAGTTTAGTTCAATAACGCCCTGCGCTTTTATCATACCTATGTAGTTTAGCAGGTTGTAGTAGAAATAAGCGGGGCGCATATGCGTAATAGCAGTACCGGGCAGCGCGTTCAGTATCTCCTCTGCATAATGAGCGCCCAGGATAATGCCTGTGCCTTTGTGCAGGTGAGCGCCATAGCTGCTCAGGTGAATAGCACGCTTCACGCCGGCCTGTTGAATGGCCTGCGCATAGCTGCCGGCCACCTTCCGGTATTGGGCTATCCGGTCGGCCTCAAGATCATGCGCCGGTGGTATCATACAATACACAACCTCTGCACCGGTAAAAGTGGCTGTAAGAAAATCCACGTCTTCTATTGAGCCGATGGCAGCGGTGGCGCCCAGCGCTTCAATGTCTTTTTGCCTTTCGGGCCGGCTGCTGATAACAGTAACGGCATGCCCTTTTTGTACCAGCTCATTTGTAAGCGGCCGGCTGATGTGTCCTAATGAACCTGTTACTACAATTTTCATTTTCCCATGTTTTATTTATACAACAAAGTTCAATAGCAATAAAACAACTGAAGTGGCAAAATCTACGTTTGTTGGAATATTTTCTTAGCTTATGCAACCGGCGGTTTCAGCCGGTGTAAGAAAAAAATAGTTATAATAAACATGAGTTTACATAAACAGATATTTAACGATGCACTACTTGCATCTGTAATCAACTTTATATAATTTTGCGGCCGTTGATGAAGTAATAATCGTTTGAAGTTCGGATGAAGACACCACCATTAATTGGATTTTTTCTAACACTGGGGATTCTCCTGTTGAGTGGATATAATCAACTGAGCGCCAATACATACCGGGATTGCATTCGTTGCGCGCACCTGAGAAAAATCCTGGAAACGCTGGCCCCTGGCCGATTTGATGTTTTACAGGATAGCCAGGCCTGGATCCCATCTGTTCCGTCTGCCTCTAAAAAGAATCATGATAAAATAATAGACGAAACCGAGAATGATGACGAGAAGGACGAAGCCATCTCTTTCAAAAAGTATTTAGAGATCGGTAGTTATTTTATTGCTGTTTTTTACACCCCTATCGCTGAAAATTGCTGCACCAATACTAAGAAGCCCTTATCGTTCAACCAGCATTTTTCCTGCTGCTCATCTTATAGCCGTTATATTATACTCCATGTAATCAGAATCTGATTACAACCACTATGCAGGCCATTGATCGTTGCCTGAAGTCCCATCCTGTTTTTTCGCAGTCCAAAACGTCCAATAGTTTCAGCTAATGGATGCGGTGGCGTGTTGTGTCACATCGTTGAAAAAATTATCAAAAATCATATTGCTCTAAAGCAAATTTTTTATGAAGAGAATTGTCTTGCTTATTGGCTTGTATGCCTTGCTGTGCCATACAGGCTGTAAATCAACAAAAGGAGAAGAAAAGGAGCCGGAAACAAAATATTTTGTTACCAGCCCGGTTAAAATGGATACTTCTGTTACCCAGGAATATGTGGCCCAGATACGTTCCATACGCAACATTGAGTTGAGAGCGCAGGAAAAGGGCTACTTGCAGGACATTTTTATAGATGAAGGGCGGGCCGTAAAAGCAGGACAGCTGCTGTTTAAGATCATGCCCAAAATTTATGAGGCCGAGCTCCTGAAAGCACAGGCAGAAGCCAAAGCTGCTGAAATTGAATTACAGAACACCAAAGCCCTTGCCGACAGAAATGTGGTTTCCCAGAATGAGCTGGCCATGGCAAAAGCCAAACTTGAAAAAGCGCAGGCAGAAGCTGCACTGGCCAAAACCCACCTGGCATTTACAGAAATCAGGGCGCCGTTTGACGGCATTATAGACCGTCTTCCCTTAAAGCTGGGAAGCCTGGTAGACGAAGGTGAGCTGCTTACCAGCCTGTCAGACAACCGGCAGATGTACGCTTACTTCAACGTTTCGGAGCCTGACTACCTGAACTACGAGGTTAGTAAATCAAAAGGCCAAACGCAGGTGAACCTGTTAATGGCCAATAGCCAGGTGTTCCCGCATGAAGGCATGGTACAAACCATTGAAGGTGAGTTTAACAATGAAACCGGCAACATTGCTTTCAGGGCAATATTTCCGAACCCCGAAAAGCTGTTAAGGCACGGCGAAACCGGTAAAGTACAAATGGTGGTTCCGCTTAAAAATGCGTTGGTTATTCCACAGAAAGCCACCTATGAAATACAGGACAAAAGGTATGTTTTTGTAGTAGATAAAAACAATGTGGTGAAGTCAAGGGAAATTACGGTGGGCGCTGAAATGCCGG
>NZ_DASTRI010000290.1:0-4868 GCF_035761305.1 Chitinophaga sp.
GTTGCGGTTCAGAATATCGGCCAGCCCCACCGGGTTGGAAATTTCCCGGTAACGGCTGTTAAACTGGTCGGCAAAAGGATAAATGCTGCCATCTTCCCGGTAAGGCACCAGGGTAGGAGGGGCGCCCAGTGTGGCGCCTACAATGCTTTGCGTTACAAGCGGCCCGTCAATAGAACTGATGCCCGTGGGAATATTGTTATTGATCGTGTAGCTGCTAAGCACACTGGTGCCCACTTTAAAGTGGTTGCTTATATTATGATCGAGCGTGGCCCTTAAAGAATAGCGTTTGAAATCCGAAGAAATAATAATACCTTCCTGATTAAAGAAGTTGCCGGATAGCGAGAACTGGGTTTTTTCCGAACCGCCGCTCACAGACGCCTGGTAGTTTTCTATGCTGGCCTGGCGGTAAACAATGTCCTGCCAGTTGGTTCCCTGCCCGAGAGAAGAGGGATCAGCATATATCGGTGAGTTGTAGATGTCATTTTCCAGCTGCGCAAACTGTGCAGCGTTAAGCATGGATAGCTCTTTGGTAATGTTTTGTATTCCACGGTAAACGTCCAGCTGCACCCGCGTGGCGCCGCTTTTCCCGCGCTTGGTAGTGATGAGCACAACACCGTTGGCGCCTCTTGCGCCGTAGATGGCGGTGGAAGAGGCATCCTTTAATATTTCCACGGACTCAATATCATTTGGGTTGATGGTGGATAAAGGACTTACATCGGTTACGCCGCCGCTGTTGGAGATCTGGATGCCGTCAATAATGTAGAGCGGCTCAGACGAACCGTTGATGGAGTTGGTGCCGCGTATGCGCACGCTGATATTACCTCCCGGCGCGGCGTTATTTTGTGTAATTTGTACACCGGGAACCCTTGCCGCAAGGCCCTGCGCCACATTCGTAACAGGCGTTTGCGTAATATCCGCTGCTTTAACGGATGCAATGGAGCCTGTAGATGCCGCCTTTCGTTGGGTGCCGTAGCCAACCACCACAACGTCGTTCAGCTTACTGATGTCAGGCTTCAGGGACACGGTGAGGCGCGATTGACCGCGTACTTCAACCGTAGCGTTTTCATATCCCTGGAACGTAATAAGGAGAATTGCATTGGATGCAACCTCTTTCAATGTAAATGCGCCTTCGCCGTTGGTAACGGTTCCTTTTGAAGTACCTTTTACTGCAACGGTAGCTCCCGGCAACGGCTGGCCGTTTTCATCCGCTACTTTCCCGGAAACAGTTGGCAAAAGTGATTGTGCGTTTGCGGGCAGCACAAAGAGAGGGAAAAGGACAAATAGCAGGATCCTGAAGGGATCCGTTAGTTTAAACAAGTAACTTGTTCTTTTCATAACGTAAGCATCTTTAGTTAGTCATAAGTGGTACGCAATGTTAGAGAAGAATGTTAAACAATGGAAGAATTCACAGCGTTTTGGAAAACAGGATCTATCGGGAACGATACCGCAAACGATACCGGTAGCAACCGGGCAAAAAAATCTTATTGCAGCAGGTTAACAGAATGCGTTTTATTTTAGTATTACCGACCAAAATTGTTTTGCTTTAATGATAAAATGTATCAGGTGCAGCCATGTGCATGCGATCACGAAATCTGGTATTGTAAGGGGGAAACAGCGCTACTATTGTAAGGATTGTAATATCTATTTCACACTTCCGGGGGAAACATCTGCAGACA
Source organism: Chitinophaga sp. (assembly GCF_035761305.1). Classification (GTDB taxonomy): domain Bacteria; phylum Bacteroidota; class Bacteroidia; order Chitinophagales; family Chitinophagaceae; genus Chitinophaga. Next base: position 1,677 of record NZ_DASTRI010000290.1, read on the forward strand.
TGCGGCAGCATAAAAAGCACATGACCACTATTGTTGATATTGCAAAGGCGCTGAACATTTCGAAGTCAACGGTGTCAAGAGCGCTGCATGAGCACAGCGATATTAACCCGCAAACAAAAGCCGCTGTTTTAAAAATGGCCAGGCAGCTCGATTACCAGCCTAACCTGCTGGCCAAAAGCCTTGTAAAAAGTAAGAGCAACACCATTGGCATTATTGTGCCTGAATTCCTGACCTATTTTTTTCCTACCATTATCATGGGCGCCCAGCAGGTAGCTGCGCAGGCGGGCTACAACGTTATCATCTGCCAGTCGCAGGAGTCATTTAAAACAGAAGTAGCCAACGCCAATGTATTACTGGCAAACCGCGTGGACGGCGTATTGATTTCCATGACAAAGGAAACGAAGAAGTTTGAGCATTTTAAAGCATTTGAAAGACATGGCATTCCCGTGGTTTTCTTTAACCGGATCTGCGATGAAATGGAAACCTCAAAGGTGCTGGTGAATGATTATGAAGGGGCGCGCAAGGCAGTGGAACACCTTATTAAGAACGGTTATCGCAATATTGCGCATATCGGCGGCCCGCTGGTGCTGCGTGTAACGCACAACCGGTTAAACGGTTACCGCGATGCGCTGGAAAAACACCGGCTGCCTTTCCGGAAGGAGCTGGTTGTGCACTGCGACCTTTCAAAGAAAGACGCTATTCAATGCGCCGAAAAGCTGTTAAGCCTGAAACGCAGGCCCGATGCCGTTTTTTGCGTGAATGATCCGGTGGCTATCCAGCTGATGCTGGTTGCCAAGAAGAAAAAGATAAAGGTTCCTTCAGAGCTGGGAATTGTTGGCTTCAGCAACGATCCGATTGCAGAAGTAATTGAACCGGCGCTTACAACCGTGCAGCAGCCTGTGGCAGATATAGGCCGTTCAGCCATGCACATATTGCTGGATGCTATTAAAAAGGGAGAGGCTTATTCGCCGGTGCTTAAATCGCTGGAAACAACGCTTATCATCCGGGAGTCGTCGCGGAGATAATTTGTTTTAATTATTATTCATTTTTCCGTGATCGTAGCTGATCACTCTTGACAGCCTCCAGGCATTGCCTTTTTTTTGCCATACATGTATAAACTTATAAGTGCCGCTTACATGCTCGCTTTCCCCCGGGTTGGTATGATAAAAACGGTGAACGCCGATCTCTAAAGCGCCAAAGCTGCCAAGCCGGTGAACCTCTAGGGTATTTTTAAGCAGCTCACGCCGGATATGGGAGTTCCGCCGGCACATTTCCCGCATGGATTGCATTTCTTTGTCCAGGTAGTGCAGCCCGCCCTGGTCGTGGTAGAATTCAAAATCATTGGTCAGGTATTGCCGGTAAGTAGCCGTGTCGCATTTATTAAAAGCGCTGAAGAAGACGCTGTCTTGCGTATAAATTTCCTGGTAGAGTGCAGCCTCTTTTGCATCGGCAGGTGTATCATTTTGTCCAAAGGCAGCTGCAAAAGGGATGAGCATTGCTGAAAGAATGAAAATTAATTTGTTGGTCACTGTTTGATGATTTTAAGTAAACTGTCTGTTATATTGCCTTATTTCAGCTACAATCGTAGTGTCTATTGAAGCGAATCGAGCATTTGCCGTTCCCCGGCAGTTAATGATGGTGTTTTCAATTGGGATTGGCAGGCAAAAGCAAGTACCAAAGAAAAAACAAAAAGAGTGTAATGTGATCTCATAAAATTACAGCAAGCTTCCAAATATACATTAATGATTTTATGGCTGCAAGGGCGGTGTTAAAGCAGCCGGTTCAATTTTCATTCATGTTGCTTGGGTGGCGAATGGCGATCCAGCATGTTAGGGAGCTTAGAAGGAGGCTATGAACATATTGCATTCAGCTATGTTTTATGCCAGGTAAAAATGTATCAATGTTCCCTACTTCTGTATAAATCCTGCTGTAACCATCGTCCTAATTTTGCCATAGCATTTAAAAATTATAACAATGGCAAAAACGATTTTTATAACCGGCGCCTCCCGTGGTTTCGGTAAATTATGGGCAGAAGCGCTATTACAAAGAGGCGACAGGGTAATAGCAACGGCTCGTGACCTGCGCGCACTGGATGGGCTGGTAAGCCGGTATGGCGGCAATATTCTGCCCCTGCAATTAGATGTTAACGACCGTGCCGCAGATTTTGCAGCTATCCGTAAGGCAAAAGAACATTTCGGGGGTATTGATGTACTGATTAATAATGCAGGTTATGGCCTGTTTGGCAGTATTGAGGAAACCACTGAGCAGGAAGCCCGCGGGCAAATGGAAACCAATTTTTTCGGTTTATTATGGTTAACACAGGCTGTATTACCGGTAATGCGGGAACAGGGGCACGGACACATTATCCAGGTTTCGAGCATAGTTGGCCTCATCACTTTTCCTGTGCTGGGATTATACAATGCATCCAAATTCGCGGTGGAAGGTTTGAGTGAAACATTGGCTGCAGAAGTAAAAAGCTTTGGTATTAATGTTACGCTGGTTGAACCGAATGGTTACGCCACCGACTGGGGAGGCGCTTCTGCCGCGCACACCACCGCAATGCCGCAGTATGATGCGGTAAAGGCAGCTTTCCAGGCTGGTACAACGGATGATTTCTTTGGCAATCCCGAAGCCACAGCAGCAGCAGTGCTGAGGCTTATTGACAGCCCAAACCCGCCAATGCGTTTGCTGCTTGGTAAATACGCCTATCCATTAATTAAACAGGCTTATGAAGCGCGGTATGCCGACTGGGATGGCTGGAGCGAAATATCGTCTGCAGCACATGGCAAGTAACTGCTTTAATGACATTGCATTAACAAATCTACGTTGGAATACGGCGTAGATTTGTGTAACTTCTATAATTATGGAGCATTTTAAGAATTTGGCTGATATGCACCGCTTCAATGGTTTTCCAAAACCGGAGAACCCGCTGTTCAGCATTTACAGGTGCACACAAACCTGTGGGCTCGGCGACCGGGAATTTACATCCGACTTTTACATGATCGGGTTTAAGAAGCTTAAATCGGGTGTTATTATGTATGGCCGTACCAGGTACGATCATGATAACGGCAGTATGATATTTGTTAAGCCCCGGCAGGTCATTGAGTTTAAAAATGTTGAGTATGATGAAGACGCCTTTATAATGTTTATTCATGAGGATTTTTTGAATGGCCACTTTCTGCATACCGAGAT
>NZ_DASTRI010000291.1:0-28946 GCF_035761305.1 Chitinophaga sp.
TTGCCGTCGCTGGCTGCTTTCAGGTAGTCGCCCGCCAGCACGCCCAAACCACCTGCGTATATTTTAAGGCCGGAGCAAAGGCCGTACTCCATGCTAAAGTAGGCGGTCAGCGGCAGCGGCGCCGCAGGCGCCTGTAAATAATCCACTAGCTTTGCCTGCACACTTTTCAGCATATTCATAAAATGGCTGTCGTTCAGCAGCCGTTGTATAGCATCCAGTCCCATTGTGCTGATGATAGCCAGCGGGTTATGCCTGCCCGACTCCCATGCCTGGTCATTTATATACGCAAACAGGGCTATGGCGTCTGCATTCCAGCTCCACCACAGATTGGAGGCAATATGCTGCAGCGCCTGCAATGCCGACGGCAGCGCAGGCAGCACCTGCAGGTTTCTCCACACGGGGGTTTGCACCAGCCGTTCCTCATGTATAACCAGCGGCGCTGCCTGCGGCTTTTCACGGAACAGCTTTTCCCGCTGCTGGCTTTTTTGCAGGGCAAGGTCATAGGCTGTATAGTACCGTTGAATGAGATGGCTCCACTGGAATTGCAGGCTTATTGACTGTGCGTTTTTCCGGGCAGCTGCAATAGCAGCTGCCGGCTGCATTGCATAATTTTTAACGATGTATACGATGGCTGTGGCTGTGGCCTGCTCATTATTATCTTTACGGTCCACTATGTATAATCCCTGGCCGTTATAAGCCGGCAAACTGCTGACGGTGGCGCCAAAACCGGTAATACTGGTGGTTATGGCAGGTATATGAAATGCCAGGCTTTCCAGCGGCGTATACCCCCAGGGTTCATAGCAGGAAGGAAACACGGCCAGGTCAAAACCGATAACTATATCATAGTAAGCCGCATTAAAAACGCCATCGGTACCATCCAGGTAAACAGGCGCGAAAATTATTTTAACGCCGCTGCCGGGTGCATTATCCAGCTGCCGCTGCCGGATGCGGTTCATCACGGGATCAGCATCCCCACCCTGTAGATTATGTGTTGGTATTTCGCCCGTGCGGGGGTGAGAGAGGTCGGGCAGCAACAGGCTATCCTGCAATATCTTCCGGGGGCCGGTATGGGCTGCCGGTATAAAAAGAAAAGCAACAATGATTTTGCCCGGTACCGGATCTTTGTTCAGCAGCGCCATACTGTCGATAAACACATCTATCCCTTTATTATGAAATTCATAGCGTCCGCTGTTTATTACCAGCAGGCTATCTTCCGGCAAGGGTTGCTGTAACAGGGCTGTAGCTACAGCCAGCAGCTTTTGGCGTGCCGCAGCGCGCTTATTTTCAAACAGGGTATTGTCCGGCACAAAAGCGGCGTTAAAGCCGTTAGGGGTAACTACATCCGGGGGTTTGCCCAGCAGGTGTTCACATTCCTGTGCAGTAAGGTCGCTTACGCAGGTAAAACAGTCTGCTATCCCGGCGGCTGTTTTTTCCAGTGAGTGTTTGGCGATGATGTTGTAGTCACGCGCTGCCTGCTCGGGGTTAATATCAGTAAGGTGGTTATAAAAAAGCTGCCCGCTGCCGGCCAGCGCCCTGCCTAATACAGTAGCATGCGTGGTAAACACGGTGGCTATCTGCGGAATATTATCTTCAACGTACAGTATACCGGCGCCGGTCATCCACTCATGAAACTGCGCAATAATTTTGTCTGTTGCGTTCAGGTGACAATGGTAAAACTGTGCAATGGCAATGCCGGCTGCGTAGCCAAACAGGGCCGGCTCTATATAATCCCACTGCCCGTTCAGCGAGTCAAGCCGGAACTTTATCCACAGATCCGTAAAAATGCCGTTCTTCTGCTGGTAAAGCGGCGTAAAATCTATCAGTACGGCAAGAGGCTGTCCGGGAATATTCCAGCGACCGGTTCTTACGCGCAGCCCCGCCTGCTGCATGTGTGCTTTCCAGGTAGGAAAAAGCGCTATATCTTCTGTAAACTCAGGATGGGCGCCGGTACCGGTATGCAGGTCGGGACCTATCATGATCAACCGTTCGCCCCATTCCTGCTGCAGGAGCGGCGCCTTGGTCTGTAACACGGTATGTATGCCGCCCACCTTGTTGCAAACCTCCCAGCTAACTTCGAAAACGTAGTCAGGCCTGTACTGTGTGTCTTTCATATGGTTGTTTTATAATGAAAGCAAAGCTGCCCCGGTGGGTTGTGTTTTATAGGTGTCAATAATATTTTTCATGCGTATCAGCTCTGCCACGCTCCAGGCCTGTGCTACAGCGCCGCCGTCTTTATGTGGGTACTCGCCGTCAAAAACTTCAGGAATGGTGTACAGGCAACCTTCCTGCAACACAGGTTCCATACCGGCATACAGGGTTTCAAGCATGCTTAGGGCAGCCTGCTTATATACTTTCAGGCAGCCATCTGCAAAATGCCCGAGCAGCCAGGGCCAAACAGTTCCCTGGTGGTAAGATCTGTCGCGCGTAAGTTGGTTGCTCCCGTAATGACCGCAATAATGCGAGCTGGCGGGAGATAGTGTACGAAGGCCCCTGGATGTCATCAGCTCGCTCACTATTTTATCCATTACACCGTGCTGCATTGCTGCATTTAATGGCGAGTAGGGAAGCGAAACAGCAAGCAATTGGTTGGGGCGTACTGACCAGTCCTTTTTACCTGCGTGCACACAATCGGCCAGGTATTGTTTACCGGCATCCCAAAAGCAGTTCACAAAAGCAGCCGCTATTTGTTTAGGATAAGCGGCCCACTCTCTTTCAAACGAGGGGTCTGCTGCAGCATGTGCCAGCTCCAGGCAAAAACAAATACCGTTACACCAGAGCGCATTCAGCTCAACTGCTTTGCCATGCCGCGGTGTAACCGGTATTCCGTCTACTATTGCATCCATCCAGGTAAGGGCCATGCCATCTGCGCCTGCTTCCAGCAGACCATCTGCATCCATTTGAATACCATAATGAGTACCGCTCCGGTAATGCTCAAGTATATGTTGAAAAGCTTGTTTGTATTTTGCCCACATAGCAGCCGCCGCTCCATAGCCCTGGTAAACATATTGCTGTATTGCCCACAACAGCCATAAAGATGCATCGGCTGTGTTGCGTGCCGCGTGGCCGCCATAGCCGTAATTAGCCAGCAGTCCGTCTTTAAGCCCCCTGAGCAGTTCGTCTACTATCATGATAAAACTGCCGGCGTTACCGGTAAGCAGTGTTAAACCAGGCAAAGCTATACAACTGTCCCTGCCCCAGCATTCAAACCAGTAATAACCTGCTTTAATGTAAGCAGTGCCGGGGTTATGAATAATAAACTGCCCGGCGGCTTTGCGCAGATGGTCTTCCATTGATTTCGGCTGCTCTTTTTCGGCTGCCAGCTCGCTAAACAGGGCATCAAAAGTATCAGTACATAATGGTTCCAGCCCCGCCGCAAAAACAACAGATTGCCCGGGAAGCAGCGTTAGCTCAAAATACCCGGGCGTGTACAGGTCTTCATGAAAATCATAGCCCCTGCGCTGTTCTTCAGGGTACTCAAAGTAATAGTACCAGTCGGGTGTATGCCTGTAATGCGCAGGGGCCGTCAGCTGCAGGTAAAGCGGCACATAATCTTTATACAGCTTTATTTCAACGCCGTTTGCCAGCCGGTTAAAGTGGTGATCAGTTTGCGCGTTATAGGCCGTAAGCGTATGAAAATTCCTGCAGGCCAGCATAGGCATCAGGAAAAGGGTAATAGCGGCAGGGGCAGTAAGCAACGTATACCGTATCAGCACAGTGGAACGGCCATGTATAAACAACAGCTCCTTTTGCAACAGGGTATTGGCCATGCTGTATGTCCAGCACGGGAAAGGGCTGGCTGAAAAATTGCGGATGTAACGGTACCCTTCGGGATAATACACACCGGTATAGCGATGGGTAGCCAACCGCCAGGCGGTGCCTTCGCTCATCACTTTTTCATCCAGCGAAGAAAGCAGCACATGTGATTCGTTTTGCAGGTGGGGCAATGTTGCTACCAGTATGCCGTGATATTTACGGGTATTGCAGCCGCAAAGGGTGGAGGCGCTGTAAGCACCGGAGCCGGACACTTCCAGGTATTCATGCGCTGTAGCAGCCTCCACGCTGCTGCTGATACTTTCGCCAGCTGGCGACGCAAAAAGGTTTGCTGCAGGCATGGGGGGGTTATTTAGAAGAGATGATTAATTCGTCATTCACATCTACTACGCCGGGTGTGGCCCATACGGCGCGTTCCACGGCCCTTCGTTCTCCCCATGAGCGTACCTTACCCTTTAATATTATTTTTCCGCCGCTCAACTCTATATCAATTTTTTCCGCCTCAATATCCGCGCTTCTTTCCAGCGCTTTTTTAATAACATCCTTTACCAGGATGGGGGTTAACACTGGCTTTACCTTTATAAAATTGCTTACACCCCTAACTCCCACCAGGTGATGCACTGCATTGGTGGCGGACTCTTTCTGAAACTGCCATTCCACCTCCCCTTCCAGGGTGATCCAGGCATTTTCCACTTTCAGCTGAATGCGGTCTTCCGGCACAAAGCTATTCCATTTAAGGGCGTTCAAGGCAGCTTCCGTAATTTCCTTATCCGCTTTCATATGCTTGTTACATATCCGGATATTAATATCCATGATCACGGCTTTCACCTCTTTTATTCTTTTAGCGGCCTTTTCTGCCGCCAGCTTTTCACCGTAGTTCCTCACCGCCCCCATCAGGGTTACTACACCATTACGGACGACTACGCCAATATCTGAAGCATGTATGGAAGGCTCCCACAGCAATTCATCCATGACATCGCGCTGTATTTCTATATCTGATTTCATATCGAAGATTTTTGGCTTGAAGAATGCGTATTAATTCTCCGCCAAATGTATGTTGTGCGCAGCGCTGTGGCAATGACGGGCATTATGGCCGGATATGACAGACGTCAATAACCGGGGTCTGGAGCTGAATATCGGGTCATCTCTTACGGATAAGTGATAACAATCACCTGCTCATTTGAGCCCTATCATTCTTTTCAACAGGTACGGCTGATAATTTAGCAGTAATTCAATAACTCAAAAAAAAGGAGGTAATTATGTCAACTCAAGCAGTAACCAAACAAAATGCCTTGTTCCCGTCACTATTCGACGACTTTTTCAAAACCTGGAGAGATTGGCCCCTGGATTTCAACGGCGGCCGCTCCTTTCCCGCGGTAACTGTACCTGCGGTAAACGTAAGTGAGGATAAAGATAAGTACAAGATATCCATGGCAGCCCCAGGTATGAAAAAAGAAGATTTTAAAATAGACCTCGATGGGAATGTGCTAACCATTAGTGCGGAAACAGAAGAAACAAAAGACGAAAAAAATGAAAAATTCAGCCGCCAGGAATACAACTACACCAGCTTTTCCCGCAGCTTTAACCTGCCGGAAACTATTAAAAAAGATAAAATAGAAGCACGCTACCAGGATGGTGTATTGAAGCTGCAGCTCCCCAAAAAGGAAGAGGCCAAGCAGGATAAGGCCAGCGTACATATTGCCGTGCAATAACCGGCAACCACGTAAAGTTCCTGCCTGAACATACCTCAGGCAGGAGCTTCCTCCACCACCTCATTTTATGGAAACGACACCATATGTAACAGACTTACATTAAACCATACAGGATGAAAAAGATTAAACTCGCAACCGTATTGGGCGTACGGGTATACCTGCACTGGACGTTTACTTTACTGATAGCCTGGATACTGATAGTGCAGGCAGTGAACCGGGCTGGTATGGCACAAACTACATGGGCCCTGCTGGGCTTAGCTGCTATATTTACCTGCGTGGTGCTGCATGAGCTGGGGCACGCCCTGGTTGCTGCGCATTACCATATAAAAACAAGAGACATCACGCTGTACCCCATAGGCGGCTTGGCTACCATGGAAAAGCTGCCTGAAAAACCTTTGGAGGAAATGGCAATCAGCTTTGCCGGTCCGCTGGTGAACTTATTAATAGCAGCGCTGCTGCTACCTTTTATTCCCGATTATGGACCGTTCTGGAAAGCGGCAGCTATTATTGACAGCATTCGGCCGGGCAACTTCCTTCTATTTTTGCATACGGTTAACATAGTGCTGGCGCTGTTTAATCTCATCCCTGCCTTTCCGCTGGATGGAGGCAGGATGCTGCGCGGCTTCCTGGGCTTGTTCCTGCATAACGGGCGCCCTACTGCCATAGCCATAATGACGGGCCGCATTATTGCCATTGTATTTATTATAACCGGCCTGCTTTCATTTAACCTTATGCTGCCCCTTATCGGCACCCTGATCATACTGGCAGACGCCGCAGAGGAGCAGCTGGCATATCTCCGCACTGCTGTAAAAGGCCTAAGGCTAAAAGAACTTATTATAAGGGATTATGCCAATATACCGCATGATCTTACTATCCGGGAAGCGGCAGAAGAATTTTTGCCAAGCCATCACCCATACTTCGCAATAACAAAACATGAAGAGCTGACCGGCATAATAGACCGCAATATGCTATTGCATGCGCTGGCACAGGGATGGTATGACAAACCGGTAGTTGCATTAATAAGCGCTCCCCAGGAAACGCTGGATGAAAACAGCCTGGCCAATGAGGTAGTTGAACAGCTGCTCCGGCACCGGACAGCTGCTTTACCGGTAATGTGTGGTAGCAGGCTGGCCGGTATTCTAAGCTTTGACGGCATGATAGAATACCTGCTTATACATGACACCAACGCAAAAAGACAAAATCAACGTGGTGCAGCAGCGCGTATGCTGCAGCAGTTTTAATCAATAAAAAACACAAAATCATGAAAAAGATCATTGCAGCCATTGATGCCCGCCATTTCACAGAAGGCGAGCTGGAAAGCTTCTATTATATTGCCCGTGAAATAAGCGGCGCAGTTACTGTTGTGCTGCTGGAAAATGTTGCAGCGCTGGGCACTTCTCTTGCCAATGTGTATACAGACGCTTATACGCTTGACTACAATAAAATAGCGATGGAAGCAAGGAAACATTACGAAACAGAGCGAAAGGAAAGCGTGGAAAAATTTAACCGGATATGCATAAATAACAACCTTGATTTCAGATTACATGAAACCACCGGCGACCCGGTAGAAGAAATTATAAAGGAAAGCCGGTTCGCAGATCTGCTGCTGGTTAGCAATACAACCTCCTTTGCTGTACTGAGGGACAGTAACCCACCGGAATTTGTAAAAGATGTGCTGGCACGCGCACAATGTCCCGTGATGGTACTACCGGAGAAAATGCATCCTATTAAGGAGCTGGTATTCGCGTACAACGGCTCTTTTTCCTCCGTTTACGCCATCCGTCAGCTAACGCAGCTTTTCAACAGCTTTTCAGATGCATTTGTGAATGTGGTATATGTTGCGGAAAATGACAACCAGGATATTCCGTATGAGAAGCTGTTGCGTGAATACCTGGAGCTACATTATGAAGACGTACGGTTTACGGTGTTAAACGGCAACCCGGCCGCAGAGCTGCTGGCGCTGCTGCTGCACCGGCAAAACTGCCTGGTCACTTACGGCGCTTACGGCAGAAGCAAGCTCTCCCGCTTTTTCCACCGCAGCGATGCCGAAAGCATTTTGCGCACCGTGAATGTTCCCGTGTTTATCACTCATCCTTAGATTTTAAAACTCCGGGTTATGGGCATCTATTATAGTTATCCTGAATTGCAGCGGAAGTTTTGTGAAGGATTTGGGTTTTTACCCTTTAGCAACCTGGAACAGTCCGGCAGCTCTATTTATAAACGTTACAGTCCGGCGCCCGATCTCAAAAAAACGATAGATTGCGTGGACCAGGACTATGCGCTTGAAAGTTTGCATCCACAAATGCTGCTGTTAATGCTGCAGCAGCGTAATATACCCTTGGCAGAAGCGCTGCTGCAGCACCTTGAGCAGGCCAACCGGTTGTTTGGAAGCCAGTGCAGCGGAAAGCATTTGCTGTTTTATGGCCACATCCTGGAGGTCATAAGAACCTATAGAGATATTTTATACGTTTTTCAACGCGATGTGCTGCGGAACATTGAGCTGCAACTCGAATGCCCCGGCGGCCGGCCTGCAGACATAAACGCAAATAGTGTTCATCATATACAGGTTATTGTTACTGAGCTTATAAATAGTACAGTTATTATACATGAATTTCTGAATAATTCCATCTCGGGCAACAGTGGTGAAAAACCGGCGCTTACCGGTATAACGGAAGACATATTAGACACACTTACCCGGAAATTAAAACAGTTTACGCTACTGATGGAAAAAATGGTGTATATACTAAAACAGTGGGAGCAGCAAATCCTGCAAATGTACCGTAAGCAAACAATGAACTAACAACACTGTCAGTGATCACAATCACCCTGGCGGCTGCCAGCAGTCATTTCACGAAGCAAAGCGCTGCAGTAGCTTTACAAAAAGCAATGTTATGAAAAAAGTACTTCTTGCCTTTGATAACGGGCATTTTTCAACAGGTGCATTTGAATTTGCATGCTGGCTTAATGAGCAGGCCCCCATCTTACTAACAGGTGTCTTTTTACCGCATCTCGACTTTACCAGTACGTTGAGCTACGCGCAGGGTGGCGCCGGCACTTTTTTACCCGTAATAGAGGACTACAATGCGGAAGTGGTAGCGCAGCAGGCGCAGGCCTTCGAAACTGCCTGTACGCGCCATCATATTGAGTTCCGCATTCATAAAGACCGTTATGATTTTGCCATCCCGGAGCTGAAGAAAGAAACCCGCTTTGCCGACCTGCTGGTCCTGGGCAGTGAAAAATTTTACAGCAACCTGGAGTTAAGCATACCCAACGAGTACCTGCGGATGGCGCTGCACGACGCGGAGTGCCCGGTTGTGCTGGTCCCGGAAGCGTTCCGGATCCCTGAATGCAATGTATTATGCTACGATGGAAGTGAAGATGCTGTTTTAGCCATTAAAAACTTCAGCAGCCTTTTCCCGCAATTATGCAGCAATGAAACGGTCCTCGTGTATGCTACAGACAAAAAGCAGCCGGAGATACCGGATATAGACTACATAAAGGAGCTGGCTGCGCGTCATTTCCCCAACCTTACCCTGCAGGTGCTGGATGTGGCTCCTAAAAAATATTTTGATACCTGGCTGGATGACGTTAAAAACCCGATATTGATCAGCGGCTCCTACGGCCGTTCCGGCCTTTCCCAAACCTTCCGGCAAAGTTTTATAACGGAGGTAATTGCTGAACACCGCATCCCGGTTTTCATCGCGCATCACTAGCAGCTTAATATATCGCCCTGATATTTTTACCCTGATACTATTTAATCTGTTCTTTTATGAAATGCTTTTTTCATGATACAATAAAGATCCCGGTGGGCAAGGCAACGCTTGAAGCAGTGCTCACACTGCCCGAAGGCGCTACGTCCATCGTGATCTTTAGTTTGGCCAGCAGCCGGAGCCGGTATAGCCGGCGTTATCAAAAAGTAGCGCAGCAGCTGCAGCAGCGTGGTTTTGGCACCTTACTGGCAGACCTGCTGACCGATGAGGAAGACGCTGCCTATTATTATACCCGCACTAATATTGAGCTGCTCACCCGGCGCCTTACCGGCATTACCGAATGGCTGGAATGCTATGGACCTGCCACCCATCTGAGCCTGGGCTACTTTGCCGCGGGCACCGGCGCTGCCGCGGCATTAAAAGCAGCTTATTACCTGCCGCACATACAAGCAGTAGTATGCCAGGGAGGCCGGCCTGATATGGCGGAAGACCTGCTGCCGTATATAGCAACGCCTGTGCTGCTGATTGCCGGAACATTGGATGCCGATATGCTGGGACACAGCCGGCTGGCCTTTGAAAAGCTGCAATGCCGTAAAAAGCTGCTGGAAATAAAGGGCGCCGGACAGCTGTTTGTTGAAAACAATGCAATGACGCTTATTATGGAAAGCGCCGCTAACTGGTTCCATCATTACCTGAAGGTGCCTGACCATCAGGCATCCTGATTATTTGCAGCGTACATCTCCCTCATATGAACTGGCATGCACTAAGCATAAAAGAAACTTTGGAAATGCTGGGCACCAGCCGGCAGGGATTAAGTGCTGCCGCAGCTGCTGAAAAGCTGCAGGAAGCCGGGCTTAATGAGATACAGGAAGGCAAAAAGCGCAGCATAGCTGCAATGCTGCTTTCACAGTTCAAAGATGTAATGATCCTCATTTTGCTGGCGGCCGCCCTTATTTCGGGTTTTATCGGCGACCTTACAGACACCATTGTTATTCTCGTTATTGTGGTGTTAAATGCAATCGTAGGCTTTATACAGGAATACCGTGCAGAAAAAGCCATACAAGCCCTGAAAAAAATGGCGGTTACCCAGGCCCGGGTTTTAAGGGATGGTAACAGTACCTGGCTGCCGGCCACCGACCTGGTACCTGGCGACATTGTACTGCTGGAGGCCGGCAATGCGGTGCCGGCTGATATGCGCCTCATTAAATCAGTTAACCTGAGAGTTGAGGAAGCAGCCTTAACCGGCGAGTCACACCCGGTTGAAAAATATGTGCATGCCTTACCCGCGGAGGACCTTTCGCCCGGCGACAAAAACAACATGGTCTTCAAAGGTACCTTTGTTGCCTACGGCCGGGGCGCCGGCATAGTAGTAGCCACGGGTATGCAAACCGCGCTGGGGCACATTGCCACCCTGCTGCAGGAGAAAGAGGTGCTTACCCCTTTACAGCGCCGCATGCTTGCCTTTGGTAAAAAACTTTCTCTGCTTGTATTGTTTCTCTGCGTGCTGTTTTTCGCAGCAGGTTACCTCCGCGGCGAAAACATGGTACAGCTGCTGCTTACCAGCATTTCACTGGCAGTAGCCGCCATCCCGGAAGCATTGCCTGCTGTTATTACTATTTCCCTGGCCACTGCAGCCAAAAGAATGATACGGCTTAACACCCTGATCCGGAAACTACCAGCAGTAGAAACACTGGGTGCGGTTACCTTCATTTGTACCGATAAAACAGGCACCCTTACCAAAAACAAGATGCATGTAGAGCAGGTTTTTGTAAATACACAAACCTATGAACGCAGCGAGCTGGCCATGCTGCAGCTGCATACAGAAGGGCAGCAGCTGCTGCAGGCATTTGCATTGAATAACGACGCCATAGAGAATAAGGAGAAGGAAATAAAAGGCGATGGTACAGAAGTGGCCCTGATGGAAGCCTCCAGGGAACAGGGTATTCGGGCCAACGGCAGTTCCCGGCTGGCGGAAATAGCGTTTGACGCCAACCGTAAGCTAATGACCACCTTTCATGAAAGCGGCGACCGGTTCATTGCTTACACAAAGGGCGCCCCGGATATATTGCTGCAATGTTGCACACAGGTTGATGCGCCGGCGGTTTTAAAGCAGGTAGATAAAATGGCTGCCAGGGGCTTGCGGGTACTGGGGTTTGCCTGCCGCTACTGGAATACCCTGCCGGAAGACCCGTCTGCCGAACAATATGAAAACGGGCTGCATTTCCTGGGGTTGGCCGGTATTATTGATCCGCCCCGGGAAGAGGTGGCCGATGCCGTGGCGCAATGCAAAACTGCCGGCATTATACCGGTTATTATCACCGGCGACCATCCTGTTACGGCAAAAACCATTGCCAAACGTATTGGCATACTTTCAAGCCCCCATGACCTGGTGGTAACCGGGCAGGAACTGACAGCCATGGACATGGATATATTTGCCGCCAGGGTGGAAAAAATAAAGGTGTATGCCCGCGTATCGCCCGAACAAAAGCTATTGATCATTAAAGCGCTGCAGCAGAAAGGACATTATGTAGCTATGACAGGCGATGGCGTGAACGACGCCCCTGCCCTTAAACGCGCCAATATAGGCATTGCCATGGGCATAACCGGTACAGATGTTACAAAGGAAGCGGCCGACATGATACTGCTGGACGACAATTTCTCCACTATTGTAAAAGCAGTAAAGGAGGGCAGAAGGGTCTATGATAACATTCTCAAATTCGTTAAATACCTGATGACCACCAACTCGGGCGAACTGTGGACCTTGTTGCTCGGCCCATTCCTCGGCCTGCCGGTAGCACTGCTGCCCATTCATATTTTATGGATAAACCTGGTGTCGGACGGTTTACCGGCCATTTCCCTGTCGTTTGAAAAAGCAGAGAAAGATATTATGAAAAGGCCGCCGCGGCAGCCGCAGGAAAGTATTTTCAGCAACGGCCGGGGAGCGCACATGCTATGGGTTGGCCTGCTGATGGCCACCATTGCATTAAGCGCACAGGGCTGGGCTATTTTTGCAGGCCTGCACTGGCAAACCATTGTGTTTAATGTTGTATGCCTTAGCCAAATGGGACATGTGCTGGCCATCCGTTCCGAAAAGCAGTCACTGTTCCGTATGGGCCTGCTCTCAAACAAACCTCTCCTGGGCGCTGTACTGATTGCGTTTACATTGCAGGTAGCGGTTACCTATACGCCTCTCCTGCAGCCGGTATTTCACACCACTACCCTTTCGGTCAAAGAATTTATTATAACAGGTATTGCATCAACCCTTGTATTTATAGCTGTGGAAATTGAAAAAGCCATTAAGGGAAACAGAAAGCTGCAAACCACCCCTCGAACTAATTGACAGGTATCACCATCCTCGCTAACCGTCATCATTCTCCAGTGTAAATTTTACCGATAGCTTTGGGCAGGATCATCTTTTAAACCTGTATGTATGCGTGGTAACATTTTCTCCCCCGAATCTATTTTATCCAATACAATAGCCTTGCTATTGCTGGTATTGGCTGCAAAAAGGCCGCAGATTGCCCGGGCCATGCTAAGTCTTATATTCATAGGCGCGGCCTGCTATAATGCCATTGTAGCTATTTATTATCCCGAACGGTACTTGGTATATGCCGACCTTACCGCTTCTCCGCTATACGAAACCTTTATACGGGGCGCATTCAGCCGCCATATCACATTGTATATTTTAGTTATTGCATTACTGCAGCTGGTTACCGGCACTTTAATAGGATGGAAAGGCATATGGATGAAGCTCGCCTTAGCCGGCGCCTTTACTTTCCTTATTGCCATTGCGCCGCTTGGTGCAGGATCGGCCTTTCCCTGCTCGATAATGCTCGCAGCTGCCTGCCTTATACTCATCTTCGATGCAGGACATGATTCATTGCCTGAAGTACTACGCAGGAAATATCCGAAAACGCGTCACATTTAAGGAGCTATTATTCTCCCGTCCACCATCCGGATAATCCGGTCTGAATTCCGGGCAAAATCATCATCGTGCGTTACTACAATAACAGTATTACCCTGCCGAACCATCTGCTCAAATATACCAAGTATCACCGCTGTATTGGCGGAGTCCAGGTTGCCGGTTGGCTCATCTGCCAGTATAATATCCGGTGTATTAATCAGCGCACGGGCAATAGCAACTCTTTGCTGCTGGCCGCCTGACAGTTTGCCCGCTGTTTTGGTGGCCCAGGCTTCCATTTCCATTTGCTGCAGCTTTTCCATTGCATGCTGTTCGATTGTTACCCGGTCATAAACGCCCAGCTTAATGGCGGGCAACATCACATTTTGCAGTACCGTAAACTCCGGCAACAGGTAATGGAACTGGAATACAAAACCGATGTGCCAGTTACGGAAGCTGGCAAGCTCCTTTTCATCCAGGCCAGTCACATTGGTGCCATTAATAACAATAGAGCCTTCATAATCTGTATCCAGCGTAGAAAGCAGGTACAGCAAAGTTGATTTACCACAGCCGGACTTACCCATAATGGAAATGAATTCGCCTTTTTGTACTGTGAGGGATACGTTATCCAGCACATGAAACTCCTGCGGCTGATGAAAATATTTGTTGAGCTTAACAGCTTCGAGCATGGGTATTTGCATGGCTACAGGATTATGATGCACGGAGAATAGCTACCGGGTCTATTTTGGAGGCCTTCATTGCCGGCAGCATACCGGCCATAAAAGTAGTGAGCACGCCAAAGCACATTCCAAAAATATAATACTGGCTTTCAAAAAGCACCGGGAAATATTTAATGCTTACATACCCGTCATCCGGAAAAGGTACGCGTGATAATGCATAGGATAGCAGGTAGCCTAACAACAGGCCCAAAAGGCCGCCGGCTATGCCGATAATCAGCGACTGTGACAGGAATATCTGCATAATATCACCGCCGGAGAAGCCCTGCGCTTTCAGTATAGCAATGTCTTTTAATTTATTGGTAATTACCATGTTCATGATGTTATAAATACCAAAGCCGGCCACCACCAGCAGGGTAAAGCTTACTACATACGTAAGCGTATCCCGTATAATGTTACCGGCCTTAATGGCAGCATTCACCGTTTCCCAATCATCCGCTGTATAGCCATACCTTTTTGCAAATACCGGCGCCATTCTCGCCGCGTCTTTCAAATCCCTGAGCTTAACGCGTATGTCGGTTATGTAATCAGGGTGCTTACCTAACAGCTGCTGCATGCTGGCAAGGCTTACATAAGCCCTGTACTCGTCCATCGTGGCAATGCCAAATTTAAAAAGGCCTACCAGGCGGCAGCGCAGCTGCGTACCGGATTGTGCCGTTAGTGTAACCAAATCGCCGGTGTTCAGGTTAAGGTCTGCAGCCAGCTTGTAGCCCATTATAATTCCGTTGTTAATGCCCATCAGATCTTCCGGCTTGCCGGTTAGCATTTTCTCCTTAAGGTCAAACATGCGATCTTCTGCTGTTATATCTACCCCGTCTACATTGGCAGCCCATTGCACCGGCCCGTAATTGAATATTACCAGGGCAGAAAGTAGTGGAGATACAGATACCACCTCCTCAAACCTGTGCAGGTCATTTACAATACCCGATGCATTCTTCAGGTTCAGGTTTACCTGTTTGGGCCGCGGATGCCTTACTACCACCCACGGGTTGTGCTGATCGGCAAAGTATTGCTGTGCCAGTGAAGATGAGTAGTCCGTTTTGAGCTTGTTATAAATATGAATGTCGGGGGTAGTAGCCATGGTAAGGTCCTGGAGGAACTGGTTTACCCCTTTCATGAAGCTAATCATGAGCACAAACATGGCAATACCAAAGGTAACTCCCAACATGGCTATGATGGTTTGCTTTTTACGGGATAAAAGGTGCACCCTGGCTATATCAAGATTAAGTGACAAAGGCATGAGCTATTATTTATTGGTGTTCAGCAGCACCGGCGTGCTTTCATTTATCCCGGCTAGTACTTCCACGTAATCCAGCGTTTGAATGCCGGTCTGAATCCTTACTTTCCGCTTCCCGCCGTTTACGGGTATGTAAACGCTATCCCTGGCCACCAGGGCACCACGGGGCAATACCAGCGCGTTGCTTTTCTTTTGTATAATAATATTGGCTTCTACAGAACTGTGAATGAAAGGGCCGGGCAATGCTTCCTGGAAACGGGCATCTACCCGGAATGTTTGGTCGGCTTCATTCATTACCGGGTAAACACGGGTAACCGTGGCATGATACAGCTTGCTGCCGCTCACATCTGCCTGTACCAGCACCTGCTGACGGGGCTCAATACGGCTAATATCCTGCTGATCTACAGACAGGCGCAGCAGTCTGCCGCCTTGTGTGCCCAACAAGGCAACCACCTCGTTATTCCGCACTGCTTCGCCCGTTTCTTTAAAGGTCTGATATACTACACCATTTGAAGGGCTGCGGATGAAATAATCCTGCAGGTCATGGCTGGCAGCCGTTAGCGCGCTTTGTGCGTTGCTATGGGAAAGCTGCACATCGTTCAACGCAGCACGATATTTTTGTTCAGCTATTTTTTGCTGCATAAGGGAAACCTGGTAGTTGCTATAAGCATTATCCAGGTTGCTTCTGGAGCCTATTTGCTGGTCCCATAAGCGTTTCCAGCGGAAGTAGGTAACTGAATCGTTACGCAGCCTTATGCTGGCACTTTGCAACGCAAGCTGCAGGTCGTTCAGTAAAGGCGAGGCAGGAGAAAGATTGGCACCGCTGATGTTGTATTGTTGCCGGGCCGCTTCCAGCCGGGCCTGCGCCGCATCATTGGCAACTACATACAGCACCTGCCCTTTGTGTACGGAATCGCCGTCTTTTACCAGCTTTTTCACTATCCGCCCGTTGCTGAGGGCAAACAGGCTGTATTCGTCTTCTGCAACCACTTTGCCCGAAGCATAGACCGCCTCAATGATCTCCCGTTTTTGAGGGTATATTACAGCTCTTTTCCGGCTGCAGCCGGTGCAAACAGCCGCGCACACGAATAACAGTAGAGCATAATAGTATTTGCGTATCATAACCGCCTGGATGTAAGCTAAAATTCGCTACATAACGCAGCTTTTTAAATGATGCGCATCATTACATTGTTTGATTATTATCACCACAACCTATCTGACCAAAATCACCCTTGGGTATATCAAGGGTCATTTATTTAATGCTGTAAGGCCGGTAGCTTAGCAGTAACATTATTCATCATCAAAACACACATGATATGAAAAAGAATATGGGAGTTTTTGATCGCATTATACGTGCTATAGCAGCTGTTTTTATGGGTTACCTGGCTTATTACAATATTGTAACCGGTTCCTGGGGTGTGGTACTTACCATCCTGAGTATTGCATTCTTTATTACCGCGCTCGTTGGCGTTTGCCCGTTGTATTCCTTGCTGCATATAAGAACATTAGTACGTAAGTAAGAGATAAGGCACTACATTGTTTAACCATTAAACATAATGTTATGCTGCTGCAAATAAGTGACAACAAAACCATTTCCATGGTACAGCGCGATTTTTCAGGCTACTTTCCGTTCCTGAAAATCGAGTTCTTTGATGAGCCGCATAAAAAAATGGAAGGCTCAAAAGAAATACACCGGCTTCGGGAAGAGGAGCTTATTGGCCACATCCGGCAGCGCCATAATACGGGTATGCTGGAAATACACCCGCTGCACACGCCTTATTACATCGAAAAACAGCTGAAGAACCGTTACGGCTTGTATGTACAGGTATACAGGATAGGCCCCGACGGCTGGATACAAACTGCCGGCAGCGACCTGGTGACTCTTGGAGAACAAAACGAAATAGCACGGCAGGAGGTTGAAAGCAGGCACCTGGAAACGGAGGTGGACTTTACTGACAATGAATACTAACTGGTAAACCGAACAATTATGAATGTACAACATAGCCCCCAGGCAGGCGTCGCGGCAAGAACACAAAAAATACAGTTCAGCACACGGCTCGACTGGCTCGAAAAGACTACCGGCATTCTTACCGCCAACGATGTAAAAGACGCGCTGCATATAGCTACGCCGCAGACTTTCGGCGGCCCGGGCCGGGATTGGAGCCCCGAGCATCTGCTCATAAGCGCAGTGTCTGGCTGCTTTATGACCACTTACCTTTATTTTGCGGCCCGCCAACAGCTGGAAGTTACACACCTGACCTGTTTGGCCACCGGCCAGGTTGAGCTGGAGAATGGCAAATATATTTTTACAGGTATTGACCTTTACCCTAAAATATATGTGCATAACGAAGGACTGATAGAGCAGGCGCAGCTTCTGCTGCAAAAAACAAAGGCACACTGCCTGGTTTCAAATTCCCTGCGTACCCCGGTCACCTATCACAGCGAAGTATCAAAAGATCCACACCCCGGGTCCTGACAGGTTACTACACATTAAAAAGCGCTATACGCCTTCTACAGACATGGTTGTATAGCGCTTTTCTTTTACTCAATCATCTCATGGCGCAATCACCAGCTCGTCTTTCACGTCCAGCACGCCGGGAGTAGCCCATGCCGCACGCTCTACCTCACTTCTCTCACCCCAGGAGCGCACCTTGCCTTTCAATGTTATATTTCCTCCATCCGTCATAATGTTAATGCCGGCAGCTTCAATATAAGCGCTGCGTTCCAACGCTTTTTTTATAGCATCCTTGACCACGACGGCGGATATATTAGGCCGTACCTTTATGAGATTACTGATACCGCGTACGCCAATAAGGTCTTTAATGGCATTGGCGGCAGACTCTTTCTGGTATTGCCATTCCAGCTCTCCCTCCAGGGTAACCCAGCCTTCTTCTATCGCCAGCTTAACCCGGTCATCCGGTACAAAGGTGTTCCATCTCAGGGCATTCAGCGCGGCCGCAGCAATATCCGAATCGGTGCGTTTGTTATCTGAGGGAAGTTTTATTTCAATATCCATTGCCACGGCTTTTACATCCCTCACCCTTTTGGCGGCATTCTCGGCCGCCAGTTTTTTACTATAGCTGTTTACATACCCGCTTAATGTAACTACCCCTTCATGGCAGGTTACGCCAATTTCGGATGCTTTCAGAACGGGATCCCAGGCCAGCTCGTCCACTACGTTGTGCTGAATTTGCAGATCTGTCTTCATGTTAGTACAGTTTAAAGTGAAAAAAAATTTAGCATATTAAAATTATACCCCGACAAGAAGTTGGGAAATGATAGTAATCATACAGTAAGCTATCCTTTATCATAGGACAGGGACTTCAGTTGCGGGAGATTTGAAGGTAAACAACGAATTATGATCAACGCCGCATTTGTACTACTTGGCTGCATATGGCTGAATAGCAGGTTGACGCAAACACGGATACCTGTGCCGGTTTTATGTTATCATCATCTTTTCACAGGTAACACGCGGCAGAACGGCGTATATTTCATCAGCAGCATACAGTTTAATGCACAAATGAAAGCGCTGGCCGACAGCGGCTATCACACTATATTACCGGATCAGCTGTATGCTTACTTTTCAAAAGGCACAGCGTTGCCTTCCAAACCCATTATGCTGACTTTTGATGATACACGTGCCAGCCATTTCAGCATTGCGGCTCCGATACTGGAACAATACGGTTTCAAGGCTGTATTTTTTGTAATGACAGTGCCAATAGGCAAACCGGGATACATGACAGGTCAGCAAATAAAAGCACTGGCCGACCACGGACATGTTATTGGCGCACATACCTGGGATCATCCATATCTTACCCGGGGGAATATAAACTGGGACAATCAGCTCAGGCGGCCAAAAAAAATATTGGAAAAGATGACGGGCAAACCAGTAGTATATTTTGCATATCCTTACGGACAGTGGAACGGGGAGGTAATCAATGAGCTGGAAGCGAGCGGTTATAAAGCGGCATTCCAGCTAAATGGCAAAACAAACAGGGAAAAACCTTTATTCGCTATCCCCCGTATGTTGGCAAATGGTAGCTGGTCCGGCGCCCGTTTGCACGCAGCGCTAAAAACGGCCTCCACAGCTTTACGCTCCTGTGATCCGCATAGGTAAAACGCACACATGACTTTGTGCCGGTGAATATTTTAATGGCGATTGTAAGTAGCGACAGCAGCAGCAGCAACAGCAGTATCAGCATGCCCGCTGCCATAAGAATTTTGCCGCCGGTTGCAATACTTTCGCCATTAGCAGTCTCCCCCAGGCTTAACAGGTGGTTTTCCTCAGCCCGTATCCTGTTCATCGTGCCGATAATGGTTTGATGAAATAATACAAGCTGTTTAACATACAGCGGCCACGCTACTACCACTAGGAAGTAAATGAAAAATACCCGTTTTGACAAAGGTCATTTCATATACTGATGGCTGTCATTGTCA
The DNA here is from genome assembly GCF_035761305.1 of Chitinophaga sp. Lineage (GTDB taxonomy): Bacteria > Bacteroidota > Bacteroidia > Chitinophagales > Chitinophagaceae > Chitinophaga. The sequence continues at coordinate 19,506 of NZ_DASTRI010000291.1, forward strand.
CTGGACAGCAACACCTGTACTTTTACTTAAAATAAAAAAACATGGAAAGAACATTGCGGTTAGCAGCCCTGATATTGTGCAGTTCGCTGGCAACGGCTGTATGGGCGCAGGAAAAAAATGTGACCGTTCAAAGCCAGGCCACACCGTTTGTTTCCCTGCAGGAAAAACAACAGCAGGCGCAGTCCGGTACTGCTGCAATGCCTGCCGCCCGTAATCCATTACCGGATTTACATTACGCAGCCCGCCAAACATTGCCCGGTGTTGTACATATACTATGCACTTATAAACCGGATATAAAGAATATCCCGCGTTCTGATCAAAAGCTGCGTAGTGAAGACCTGTGGAATACAGCTGCAGGATCGCCGGTCGGCAGCGCATCAGGTGTGCTGCTGAGCGATAATGGCTACATTGTAACCAACTATCATGTAGTAAAGGACACCCGCTCCCTCGACGCTGTTTTATACGATCACCGTATTTACCGCGCCAGCCTGGTGGGCGTGGACTCGCTGACTGATCTTGCCATACTGAAAATAGATGAAGAAGGACTGCCCTTTGTAAAACTGGGCCGCACAGACTCATTGGAAGAAGGCGACTGGGTGCTGGCCGTAGGTAACCCGTTAAACCTGCCCTTTACTGTAACAGCAGGCATCATAAGCGCCAGGAAAAGGTTCATCCGCAACCCGGACGGCAAACCCGGCATGTACCCGTATATACAAACGGATGCTGTTACCAACAATGGCAGCAGTGGCGGCGCGGTAGTGAATATGAACGGTGAGCTGATAGGGCTTAGCACCGGTATTTTCACGCGCGACGGCAGCTATAACGGCTATTCCTTTTGCCTGCCCGCAGAGGTAATTACCAGGATAGGTAACGATTTAATCCGCTACGGCGTACACCGCCCCGCCGACCTGGGCGTACAATTACAGGAAATGCCGAACGTGCAAGGAGCCTACGTAAACGGATTGGCGCAGGACGGCGCCGGTATGCTGGCCGGCATACATAAAGGAGATGTTATTACTGCAGTAGCAGGGCAGCCTGTTATAACGGTAGAAACCTTTAACAACGCCATGCTGTTGCAATATCCCGGAAAGCAGGTAATGATTACCATAATGCGGAATGGCAAAGCGCTGCAGCTGCCGGCAGTACCACTTGAAAACGGCCATACCACCGCTTTTAACCGGTAAATACTTTAAAACGGTAACGGTGAAAAAGATTATCACATCTTTAAATAATACAACTATGAAAGGCGTGATTATATATAAAGGGAAATATGGGGCTACCTTCCAGTATGCCGATTGGCTGGGTACCATGCTGGACCTGCCGGTATATACAGCGGGAGATGAGCGTACCGCTGAACTGGCGGCTGCAGATTACGTGATCATGGGTAGCAGCATTTACATTGGAAAGTTACAGCTGCGCAACTGGCTTGCCGCCCATCAATCCAAGCTGCTGAATAAAAAGCTGTTCATTTTTATAGTATGCGGTACACCATTACAGGAGCGGGACAAACTGGAAAATTTTATTCGCACGAACGTGCCGGTACAAATACAGCAGCACTGCACGTTTTACTTTCTTCCCGGCCGGCTTGAGTTCCGTAAGCTAACCTTTACAGACCGCCTACTGTTGAAAATAGGCGCCCGGATGAGCAGGAAAACAGGAGCGCCCGCCATCATAAAAGATTATGATGATGTAAAGCAGGAGCACCTGGAAAGTATTATCAAGGCAGTAAAAGAACAGTGTATTCACCCCAGGGAGGATATTAAAGCTGCATCTTATAATCAGTTTAAATAACCGAAGTATGATTGTTACCGTAACCATAAATCCGGCTATTGACAGAAGCGCTGTCCTGAACAAATTAATACCGGAGAAAAAGCTGCGTTGCAGCCACCCCATGACAGAAGCCGGCGGCGGTGGCATTAATGTAGCCAGGGCCATTAAAGTGCTGGGCGGGGATAGCCTGGCGCTTTTCCCTGCCGGCGGCACCAACGGGAAGCTGTTGATGCACCTGCTTGCTGCCATGCACATTCGCTATGAGGCCATTCCCATTGCAGCAGAAACCCGTGAAAATTTCACGGTAACAGAACTAGCTACCAATGCCCAATACCGCTTTGTAATGCCAGGCGGGCCGCTTACGAAGGAGGAGGTTGAAAAATGCCTTTCGGCAATAAGAAACTGCTACCCGATACCGCAAATAATAGTAGCCAGCGGCAGCCTGCCTCCCGGCGTGCCGGATGATTTTTACGCATGCATTGCCCGTTTGGCTAAAAAAGACGGGATAAAGCTCATTGCAGATACTTCCGGCGAACCTTTGCAGCTGGCAGCCCGGGAAGGAGTATACCTGCTCAAGGTTAATCTTACAGAGCTGTGCAGCCTGGTTAACACCACTTATCTACAGCGGGAGGAAGTTGGCGCTGCCGCAAAAACAGTGATCAGCCAGGGCGCCTGCGAGGTGCTGGTAGTATCAATGGGCCCCGGAGGGGCCATGCTGGTTACGAAAAACAGCTGCGAACATATTCCTGCGCCGGAAGTGAAAAAACAAACCACTGTTGGCGCAGGCGACAGCATGGTGGGCGGCATTACCTTTATGCTGGCACAGGGCAAACCGCTTCACGCCTGCGTAGCGTTTGGCGTAGCCTGCGGCAGTGCCGCCACCATGAATGCAGGCACGCATTTATTCACTAAGGAAGATGCCTTAAACCTATATTCCGCTGTTGATGTTGCGGCAAACGGCGCTTTCTCATCCCTCAGCTGCCCGGGGTGATTCAGGCTCCGGTAAGTAATTCCTTTACACCTATTGCTCTTACCTGTACCGAACGCTTATCGAGCCTGCCGTATAACCAGCTTAACTGGTTAAATACCTTCATGCCGAAGTACTTACAAATAAATCCCCTGAACCGGGAGGGCACCCATTTAAATAAAAAGACTTCGGATTGTATTTGTTTAAACCCTGCGCCTTGCAAAATGTTACCCAGGTTCATGGGGCTAAAGCTGTATAAATGGTTATTGATGTCATTAGGAAACCACCTGCGTGTATAGCTGTCATGGGGCACCACGATTACAATTTTCCCACCGGGTTTCAGTTTTTCATATAACGCTGCAACCAGCTGGAAGGGGCTAGTAGTATGTTCCAGACAGTGATTGGAAATAACAACGTCAATGGATTCGTCTTCTACTTCATCTAATGATTCAACACATAGCACTTTATTTACCTGGTTGCAATAGTCCCTGGCTACCGGGTTTAATTCAACGCCTATCCTTTCCCGGCAATCCAGGTTTTTCAACAGGAAACCGCCGCCGCAGCCAAAATCCAATACCACATCATCTTTCGTTATGTAGCGCTCGAATTTAAGCTTATTGGCTACGCCTCCAAATTCGCCAATCCTTTTTTGATAGTCATTAAAATAGGATGCTTCATAATGTTTTTCAATAGTGGAATCTAATGGTTTCATGGTCCTGGGGGTTTTGTAAACCTAATTTAAACAATTATTTGATAGTTGGCTCCAATAACCTGATTTAAATCATCCCCGGCGCTGCGCATGATCATTCCTGCAAACTGCTGCAAATAATAATTTAGCCCCTGGTTAAAAATAATCGCATGGCATTCCGTATACGGCATGGCGGCAGAGCCGGCCTTATTGCAGCTTTCCTGGGTATTCATCTTTTCTTTTTATGGATGGAGGTTTCTTCCTGCAATGCACGGGTAGATGGCCCTGTACTGGACGGCAACATATACACCCGCCCGCAGGCCGGCAAAAACAAGGCGACCCGCCTTAAACAAAGTACGTCCCTCAGCTGCGCTTCATCAAATCTTCCAGGTCCTGCGCGCCCGGCTTCGCCTTCTTCTCCGCATACTCCTTTGGGGTTACCTTAAACTGCTGTAAAAAACACTTTGAAAAGTAAGACGGGGAACTAAAGCCGGTCATATAAGCAATCTCTGCTACAGAATGGTTGCCGGTGTGCAGCAGCCTGGCGGCATGCTTCAGCCGTACCAGCTTAATCAGCTCATTGGGTACGTAGCCCGAAAGGGACTTCAGCTTTTTATGCAGGTTAGAGCGGCTCATGGCCATATCCCTGCTCAGCTCCTCCACTGAAAGCTGCGGATCAATAATCCGCTCTTCAATAATGCTTACCACTTTTTCCATGAACTGCTTGTCCCGGCTGTTGGTGGCCAGCACGCTTACATCGCTGTTAGGCTGCTCTGAAAACTTCTGCCGCAGCTGTTCCCTGGAGGCGATCAGGTTCTTCACCACAGCGGCAACATGCTTCCATTTGAAGGGTTTCATGATATAAGCGTCGGCGCCGGTTTCAATACCTTTCAGCTCCGACTCGCTGTTACCCCGGGCCGTTAGCAGCACAAAAGGAATATGGCTGTACTGGATATTGGTTTTTACCAGGCGGCATAGTTCAAGGCCGTCCATCTCCGCCATCATAATATCGGAAATCACCAGGTCAATGGAATTAGCTTCTACCAGCTCCATGGCTGCCTTGCCGTTGGCTGCCGTAAGCACATTGTAACCGCTTTCATAAAAGCTTGCGGCCAGGAAAGATTGTATAGACACATCGTCTTCTACTATCAGCAGCAAAGGCAGCTCCTCATTGATAACGCCTTCTTCATAGCCGGGCTGCTGCCGTAGCTGCGGTTTGCCCTCCATGTACGGCAGCTCCAGGGTAAAGATAGTCTTCTCCCCTTCCCTGCTTTCTACCAGCAGCCGCCCGCCGTGCTTCTCTGCCAGGGAGCTGGCCAGCGCCAGGCCTATGCCGGCCCCGCCCGGGTTGCTGTATGCATGCCCTTCCCGGCCTGTAGTAAAAAATTTTTTGAAAATGTCCCGGATGTTAGCCGCGGGAATGCCTATGCCATCATCCTCAACGCTGATGCATACACGCGATGCTTCGCCTTCCCTTCCCGGCACGTCATACACGGCAATGTCTACTTTTTTCCGCGCAAACCTGAATGCATTAATCAGCAGGTTGCTTAATATCTTATTCAGCACTTCGGGGTCGGCCTGCAACAGCAGCCTGCTTACCCGGGTGCTCATGGTAAATGCAATATCCTTCTGGTAAGGCAGGGAAGAGAACCTGGAATAAATGGCCTGTACCAGCGATATGATCTCTACTTCTTCTTCCTTTATCTGGTAGGCGTCGCCTTCTATCCTCCTGAAATCAAGCAGCTGGTTTACGAGGTCCATCAGGCGGCCCGCATTCTCATCCATAATGGTGAGCTGCTCTTTTTCATCCCGCTGCCATTTGTTCATGGACAGCAATTTTTCCAGAGGCGCAATGATGAGGGATAACGGGGTTCTTATTTCATGCGCCATCACGGTGAAAAATTCGATCTTGCGCGCATAAAACTCCTGCTCCTCCTTATTCTTCAGCCGCTCCAATTTAATCTGGTTCCGTTTGCGGATATAGGCGGCGGAATATTTATAGGCGCCATAAGCTGCTGCCAGCACCAGTAACGCAAAAATGATATATGCCAGCGTGGTCCTGTAGAACGGCGGCCTTATGATCAGCTCCATGGTGGACTCGGGCACGTTCCAGTTACTTTTATCTGCCGTGGCTTTTACCTTAAACGTGTAAGTACCTGGCGATAGATTGGTATAGGTGGCTTTACGCTGATCGCCTACATAGTTCCAGTCGGGATCAAAGCCCTCCATTTTGTAGGCGTAGCCAAGCTTTTCAGGGGCATTGAAATTGAGCGCCGCAAATTCAAAGCTGATAACAGACTGGCCATGCTGCAGCACCAGCTTGCTGGTGTAGTTGATTTGTTTTGACAGCGGCCCGTGTTCCGATATAGGTACATGCCTGTTAAACAGCTGGAAGTTTGTAAATGACACACGTATGCTATCCGCCGCTGCCGGCACCTTCTCGGGGTAAAAGGCATTGAACCCCTTGATACCGCCTGCATACAGCTTACCGTCAGACGCTTTATAAAAGGCCTTGTAATTAAACTGCTGGCTTTGCAGGTTATCCTGGCGGGTAAAGTGCCGCGCCTTTTCCTTTGCGGGATCAATGCTGTAAATACCCCTGTTGGTGGTAATCCATATCAGCCCCGCATCATCCTGCTGAATGCCGTAAACTACATTGGCGGCAATGCCTGCTTTATCATTGTAAGGCCTTGCCTGTTTTGTTCTGAAGTTGTACCGGTGCAGCCCGCCGCCGTCGGAGCCTATCCACAGGTTGCCCTGGTGATCATCATACAGGCAGGTGAGTTTGTCCATATTCTCCCCCGCTACTTTGCCCCACTGTTCTGTTTTTTTGTTATAGAAAATAAGGCCGTTATTATACGTGGCAAACCAAAGCGTTTTATTACCGTCTTCATAAATATCGTAGATGATCGTATTGCTTACATCTTCCTGCAGCACTCTTTGGAAATGGCGCTGCTCACTGTCGTACCGGTCCAGGCCAAGGTCGGTGCCAATCCATATCCTGTTGTCTTTATCCTGGTAAATGCAAAAAACATTGTTGCTGTTCAGGGAATGAAGATCACCCGGCTCATGCTGGAAATGCGCTACTTTCCCGGTCCGGGGGTCCAGCACATTTACGCCGCCTGCAAACAGCCCGATCCAGATGTTGCCTGCTTTATCTTTTATCAGCGTATGAATGTTGTGATACGACAATGGCTGTTGCTGCGGCAGAAAAGGATATTGCTGAAAGCTTCTTGTAGTGGTATTAAAGTATTGCAGGCCGCCGTCTTCCGTGCCTACCCACAGCATGCCCGGCCGGTCTTCCAGGAAACAGCTCACCGCCCTGCCGGAGAGGGAATGCGCATCGCCCGTGGGATAATACATTTCAAAAGCAGGTCCCTTTTCATTAAAGTAATTCACGCCCCCGAAGAATGTGCCTACCCACATGGTGCCCGCCCTGTCGGGGAATATGGAATAAACGGCGTTATCACTGATGCTGAACGGATCATTACCCTGGTTGGTGTAGGCAATGAACCGGTCGGTTGCAAGATCCAGCACGTTCAATCCTTTTTCCGTGCCTACGTAAATTTTGTCCGGCGCTACCTGGCACAGTGCGCGCACAATATTATCCTTAATGCAATAAGGGCTGCCGTTATTGCGGTATACGCGGAAGGTGCGCTGCTCCGCCTGCCATTTACACAAACCACCGTTCATGGTTCCTATCCACATTGTACCGTCACGTCCCTTGTAGATGGCGTTAATGTAATCATCACTTAAACCGCTGTTGGCCGACCGCAGGTTTGTAAAAGATTTTGTTTTGGGATGGTAGATGTCAATGCCGTACCCGAATGTGCCTATCCAGATGTTTCCATCATCATCCTGCGCCAGCCTGGTTACCTGGTCGCCGGAAAGAGCGGAATTGCCTGCCGTGAAATTCTCCATTGATTTTTTCACGGGGTCATACCGGAACAACCCGTTCAGCCGTGATGTGAACCATACAATGCCATCCTTATCGCGCAGGATAGCAAAAACAGTTCTCTCTTCCGGCGGGCCGAAATGCGAGAACTGCTCTTTTTCCAGGTTAAGTATGTAAATACCGCTTTCCGTTCCTATCCAAATGTGCGTGCTGTCGAACCGCGTAATGCAGTGCACGAAGTTATTGCCAAGGGAGGTGGCGTTGTTCTTTTTATACTGGAAGTTCCTGAACTGGTAACCGTCAAACCGGCTGATGCCGTTTTTGGTACCAAACCACATATATCCCTGGTCGTCCTGGGCAATGGCCCGTACGGTGCTGGAGGGCAGCCCTTCTGCAACAGAATAATTCCGGAAAAGTATCTGCTGCCCGCTGGCGTGGCAGCATAGTAAAAGCAAACAATAAACAATCAATGATCTCATCTGCACAATTGCTTGATAAACGCAACCTCCTCTTTGCTGAACGGCGTTCCATCCTTCCTGTATATATCATGGAACCAAAGCTGCGGTTCCTTTCCATCGGGCATAGGCGTGTCCCATGCATAAATGGTGTTGGTTTTGCCGCTTACAAATCCCCAGTTGATGGCGCCTACATTTTCTTGTTTCAGCATGGGCATAATCAGCTGGAACAGGCTGCCGTTCCTGCGCGCCATATATTCCGTACAAATCAGCGGCCTGCCGTACTTTTTCAGTGTGTCAACGGTATTACGGTGATTGTCAATGTACGAATAATTATGGTAGGTGATCACATCGGAGTTTTGCAGCTGGAATTTGTTGAGCGCTTTAAACGCAGGCGCATCATTCCACACGCCGGCGCTCACCGGCTGCGAAGGCCTTACTTCCCGGGCCCACTGGAATACTTTCTGCAGCAGCGGCATGCTTTTATTGAACTGTTTGTTATTACCCGGTTCGTTATAAAGGTCCCACAGCAGGATGCGGTTGTCGTTCTTAAAAGTGGTAAGCACGTCCTTTACATAGGCTTCCAGCACTTTGAGCGTATCGGGATGGGTATAGATCATGGTGCCCGGGTCCCTTACCCAGCCTGAATTATGCACGCCTGTTTTCGGTGCGGGTTGCTTCCCTACCCAGGCGGTATCGTTCCAGCAATCGTCGAAGAACACGAACAGGGTTTTAATACCATGCTTTGATGAAATAGCAAGATAGGTATCGAGCCTTTTTTTAAACCCTTCCTTATCTGCGGCCCACAGCAAATGATGCAGGTACACCCGCATTACATTAAATCCCAGGTCCTGCGCCCAGCCCAGCTCACGGTTAATGGTGGCGGTATCAAAGGTTTCCGGCTGAAACATTTCCAGCTGGTTAATGGCGGTAGACGGCTGGAAATTGCTTCCTCTTAACCAGCCCTGTTTTGCGTACCAGGCGTTGGCCTGCTCCGCTGTCCACCTGCCCTGTGCAGCTGCCATGCAGCATGCCATTATGCTGCATAGCAGCAATGCTGTAAATCTCTTTATAAACATAATGTTATTGTTTTCTCACTTTGTAAGTTTTTCAAGTTCCGCTTTCAGCGCTTTTACTACTTCGGGGTGCTGATCCGCCACGTTATGCGTTTCACCGGGATCCTGCTGCATATCATACAGCTGTGGAACTGTTTTCAGGCCGGTGGCTATTTTCTTACCCTTCATCCAGGCGGGCCTGGGTTTTTCAACCGGGGCAATGTATTTCCATTTGCCTTTGCGCAGGGAAAGCGTATAGGACTCTTCCAGGAGGCCATCCCGGTCCTTTTTTGACCTGCCCAGCAGCACATCCAGCTCGTTGCGGCTGTCCTGCGCAGCGCCGGGCGGCAGCTGCTGTCCGGTGAGGGCTGCCAGCGACGCCAGTATATCTACATGCGAGCATAAGGCATTTGATACGCCTGGTTTTATTGTACCGGGCCAGTAGGCGATGTGGGGCACTCTTGTGCCGCCTTCAAGCGCACTGTATTTGCCGCCGCTGTATATGCCGGCTGGCCGGTGGCTGCCCACCAGCTCCTCTGCCTGGTCTTCATAGCCGTCGTTCAATACAGGACCGTTATCGCTGCTGAATATGATCAGTGTATTTTCCGAAA
>NZ_DASTRI010000292.1:0-6586 GCF_035761305.1 Chitinophaga sp.
TGGCTTTGTACGGCGCCCCACTTATTTTTAACATTCTCATCCTGCCTTACCAGTCCGTTGTATTTATTGCAGCCAAACATACCTAATAGTACCAGTACAACAACTACAATGATCCATTTTTTCATTTGTTAAACGGTTTAATTTTTGTATTCACATTAGAAGATAATGCCTGTATATAGCGCGCTGGTTATGTGTAATTTAACAGCGCCTGGGGGCATGAATGCACCAAACCTACACGAATTTCGGCAATCTGCAAAAACAATCTGTTATTCGCCCGTAACACAAAAGACTGCAAAAAATAAGACTAAAAATCCTTTGTTTATCCATAATTTTGTACAATAATTTTTCCTCAGATAACTATCGGAATGTATTTACAGGACAGTAGCAATGTGTTTATTGTTTGTAACTCATTTATATTTATTAATTTAGAATTAAGGTGTCTTTAAATGAGTGCACAACACATCCATATTCTCTATATCGATGATGAGATAAACAACCTGACCGCCTTTAAAGCCGCGTTTCGTAGGTTGTATACCGTGTACACAGCTGCCTCCGCCACAGAAGCAGAACAACTGTTAGCCGAACACGAAATTCACATCATCATATCAGACCAGCGTATGCCTAAAATGACAGGCATCGAATTCTTTGAAAGCATTCTGGACAAATACCCCGAGCCCATCCGCATCCTGTTAACCGGTTATGCGGATATCAATGCTGTAATAGATGCTATTAATAAGGGACAGGTGTACAAGTATTTTTCCAAACCCTGGAATGAAGAAGAGCTTAAACACAATATTGAAAAGGCATACGAAGTATTCTCCCTCCGGCGCGAGAACAAGGAGCTAACAGCCAAGCTGCTGGATGTGAATGAAAAGCTGGAATTTCTGCTCCGGCAAAAACTCATCTCTTAAACCTATTCCTGCCACTTTGCTTTTCTGGTATAAAAGTGAATGGTATTATCGTAAACACGGTAATCCAGCTTTAACGTGCCTGTAAGCAGGGTCAGAAACTCCGACAAAGGCCGGGCTTTTTCCAGGCAGCCGCTGTATTCCATAGTGGCAATTGATTGCGGCTCAAAAGCCAGTTTAAGGCCAAACCAGCGCTGGATCACAGGCTGCAGGTCGGCCAGGCGGGTTTTGTTAAAACGGTAAATACCCTCGCGCCAGGAAAGCGTAATGGCTTCATCAAAACGTTTCACCTTAAAACGTTCCCCCGGTTTGTAAATAGCCTCATAGCCCGGCTTCAGCGTAACATCCAGGGAGTCGCCCACATCTGTTACCGCGGCGCCCTGCACCAGCGAGGTAATCACCATATCCGCGTTGTAGGAGTTAATATTGAATGCCGTGCCCAGGGCTTTTACAGAGGTGCTGGGCGTATGTACAATAAAAGGTTGCCTGGGATTTTTGGCTACGTCAAAATAAGCTTCCCCGTCGAGATACACTTCCCTTGTTTTGCCAGGGAAAATGAACGGGAAGCGCAGGGTTGAGCTGGCATTCAGATGCACTTCGGTGCCATCCGCCAGCTCCAGCCGGTAATCTGTTTTAGGGGGTACGGTCAGCGTGTTCCACTGCACTTTTACAGGCGCATCATCCGCCCGGGCAATAAATGTGCTGCTGGTGGTATCAGCCGTATGTACAATACGCAACAGGGTATCTGCGGCTACTTTAGCCGGTAAGCTACCCGGTACAGGGCCGCCGGGATTGTTTGCAGCGGCCGCAGGGGCGGCGGCAGTTAATGCAGGTGCATGGCCGGTTACCGGTGCGGTATTAACGGCAGCAGCTACAGCAGCAGGTGCTGTAGGATTGGGCTGATAACGGAGATAAAATACCAGCCCGCCTGCAGTTATAATAGCCGTGAAAACAGAGGCTGCAATGGCAGCGCGGTGCTTTTTCAGTAACCGCAGCACGCGGGTAGGGAAGGAGGGCTGGGGCTTTAACAGGGCCTCAATCTTACACCAAACAAGGTCTGCCCGGAGATCCTCCAGTATATCGTCATTGGTGGCAACCTTGGCGTTTTCCAGTTCCAGCCAGCAATTGCGCACATGTTCATCGTATTCCATTACCTGCTGCAGGTATCTGTCATTCTCTTTGCTGATCTCCCCCAGCTGTTTTTCAAGCAGCAGCTGATAAATGTATTCTTGATCGAATTTCATATGATAAGCAAATCACAACCAACTATGAATGGCTCATAAGAAAATATGATGTTATGTAAATCTTATTCGCGGGTCTTCTATTACCAGCTTTAATTTTTCAGTAGGTAGTTCGCTCAGTTTGCTTAACATTTGTTTGCGTTCCTGTTCATCTGCGAGTTCATTAGGTTTAGATTGGTATTTTTCGTCATCTGCGTTTTTAGGGTGCTGTTGCAGTTGTTTTAAACAATCCACGTGCACCTGCTGGTAAAGAAACCCTCCTACGGATTGCTGTATTTCAAGATATAAACGTTGCTCCCATATGCGTATAAATGTATGCTGCACCACGTCCTGGGCCATGCGCATGTTACCTAACATAGTATATGCTTTCAGGCATAGCGGCTTGTAATATTTCAGGAAAAAGTACTGGTAGGCCTTTATATTACCCTGCTTTAACTCTGACAATACAGCCTTGTCATCAATACTGTTCATTTTATTGCATTTTGCGAAAGTGTATACAATTGTAGGAGTTTAGCATATAGGAATGTAACCTGTCCTCAATTTTTTTCAGGTATTGGACGTTACGGACCTAAAATTTCCTATTAAAAGTTACAACAAAAAGTTAATTATTGGTTAATATACTCAAAATTTACATTTTTAAGGAAAGCTTATTTACAATCTGTAGGTTAGGTATAAGATTTATTTATTAATAATTAGGGCGCCTGACACGTAATGCCGGATGGTTATACGATTTTTTCTTTAACACCTGTTATCATTCTCCGGACGATGGTTCATGGTTTTTCCATTAAATTGCACCCCATTGAAACTTAATACTCCCGCATATGCAAGTTTGGAAAGATTACCAGGCACAACACAAGGATCGTTTCCTGGATGAATTGTTGTCGCTGTTGCGCATTCCCTCCATCAGCGCAGACTCCCGTTATAACCAGGATGTAAAAGCCTGTGCAGATGCTGTACAAAAACGCCTGCAGGAAGCCGGCGCCGATAAGGTGGAAGTATGCTCTACCGCCGGTCATCCCATTGTGTATGGCGAAAAAATAATAGATCCCAAGCTGCCTACTGTGCTGGTATACGGCCACTACGACGTGCAGCCCCCCGATCCGCTTGAGCTGTGGCACAGCGGCCCTTTTGAGCCGGTGATTAAAGACGGCCGCATTTATGCCCGTGGCAGCGCCGATGATAAAGGCCAGTTTTACATGCACGTAAAGGCATTTGAGATCATGATAAAAACCAATACCCTGCCCTGTAATATCAAGTTTATGATAGAAGGGGAAGAGGAGGTAGGCTCCGCTAACCTGGGTATTTTTGTGAAGGAAAATAAGGAACGGTTAAAGGCGGATGTTGTGCTGATTTCCGATACTGCCATGCTTAGCCTGCAGCACCCTTCGCTGGACACGGGCCTGCGCGGCCTTTCCTACATGGAAGTGGAGATAACCGGCCCTAACCGCGACCTGCACAGCGGCGTGTATGGCGGCGCTGTAGCCAACCCCGCCACCATACTGGCTAAAATGATCGCCTCCCTGCACGATGAAAATAACCACATTACCATACCCGGTTTTTATGATAAAGTAGTGGAGCTGAGCGCAGCAGAAAGGGAAGCGCTGAACAAGGCGCCCTTTGATGAAGCCGAATACAGGAAAGACCTGGGGGTACAGGAGCTGTGGGGCGAAAAAGGCTATACTACCATTGAGCGCACCGGCATTCGCCCTACGCTGGAGGTAAACGGCATATGGGGCGGTTACACTGGCGAAGGTTCCAAAACCGTGCTGCCCTCTAAAGCATCCGCAAAAATATCCATGCGCCTGGTGCCCAACCAGGACTGGCATGAAATATCCGACCTGTTCAAAGCGCACTTTGAAAAAATAGCGCCCAAATCCGTTTCCGTAAAAGTAACGGCCCACCATGGCGGCAGCCCTTATGTTACGCCTACAGATCATGTGGCCTTTAAGGCAGCCAGCAGGGCCATAGAAAGCACCTTTGGCAAAACGCCCATACCGGTGCGCGGCGGCGGCAGCATTCCCATTGTGGCGCTGTTTGAAAAAGAGCTGGGCCTTAAAACCATTCTCATGGGCTTTGGACTCGACAGTGATAACCTGCACTCCCCCAATGAAAAGTATGACCTGGAAAACTTTTACAAAGGCATAGCAACCATCCCTTACTTCCATAAATATTTTGCGGAAATGAGCGGGAAGTAGCGTGCGGCATAAACTGTTAATATATACAGGGCCGGCCGTTTCAAACGGCCGGCCTTCGTTTTATTCGGCCGCTTTGCGCAGCCGGCTGCTACCCCGGTTTAATAAAAACACCGTACTTTTAATAAGCGAACCATAAAACAGTGTGAAGAAGAAAGATACGTATGGCAACAACGACCGAAAAACTTCGTCTTGATAAATACCTTTGGGCTATCCGCGTGTTTAAAACTCGCACCCAGGCGGCGGCCGCCTGTGAGGCCGGCAAGGTAAAAATGAACGGCGTTGCCGTAAAAGCTGCCCGCGCCGTTAGCATAGGCGACCAGTACGATATTAAAACCGAAGCCCGCAAGTGGAAAGTAGAAGTTACCGGCTTGCTGCATAACCGTTTGCAGTACTCCGAAGCCATTAAATACTACATAGATATTACCACTGAGGAGGATAAGCAGTTTAACCAACGTGTAGCCGCTACCTTTTATACCGGCAAGCGCCCCAGTAAAATTGGCCGCCCTACCAAACGGGAGCGCCGCAACCTGGATGAGTTTATGGATGGCGACGAACAGTAGCTGCTTGCCCTGCCGGCGCCCTGGATTGCCTTGCCGCCCTGCCGCGGCCATCTTTACCGGTGTTATTACGTTTTCTCGTATTTGCGTAGTAGATTTGCGCATCTTTTGATTTTTGGGTTAAAAGGAGGGCCGCACACACCACACCCTTCAAAAATCCGGGATCTGAGGTCTAAAATCTTAACTCAATAGATGCCTAAACAAAGCGACGTGCTCTCCGCCGATTTCCTGGTGAAGATTGCAGAAGAATTTGGTACGCCGGTATATGTGTACCACGCAGAAAAAATTAAAATCCAGTACGAAAAGCTCCAGAAGGCCTTTACAAAAACGGATGCCCGTTTTTTCTATGCCTGTAAGGCATTGACCAATATCAATATCCTGAAGTACATCAACTCCCTGGGCTGCGGGCTTGATACCGTGTCCATACAGGAAGTGCAGCTGGGCCTTAAAGCCGGTTTTGATCCCAGGAACATCATCTTCACACCCAACTGTGTGGATCTGCAGGAGATCATTGCCGCCAAGGACCTGGGCGTGATCATTAATATCGATAATATCTCCATACTGGAGCAGTTCGGCAATAAGTTCGGCGGCAGCTATCCCATTTGCATACGCCTGAACCCGCATATTATGGCAGGGGGCAATTTCAAAATATCCACCGGTCATATCGACAGCAAGTTTGGTATTTCCATTCACCAGCTGCGCCACATAGAACGTATTGTAAAAAGTACTAAGCTGAAAGTAACCGGCCTGCATATGCACACCGGTTCGGAAATAAAGGATGTGGATGTGTTCCTGCGTGGCGTAGAGATCATGTTTGAGATGGCGGAGCATTTCCCGGACCTGGAATCCATTGACCTGGGCAGCGGCTTTAAAGTAGCTTACCAGCAGGGCGACCCGGAAACAGATATAGAGCTGCTGGGCAAAAAGCTGTCCGATGCTTTCAACAGCTTTAACAAGCACTATCACCGCCCGTTGCAGCTGTGGTTTGAGCCGGGTAAGTTCCTGGTAAGCCAGAGCGGCTATTTCGTGGTAAAAACCAATGTTATCAAACAAACCACGGCAACCGTGTTTGTGGGCGTTAACTCCGGGTTTAACCACCTGATCCGCCCTATGTTCTACGATGCCTTTCACCTGATCCGCAATATTTCCAACCCGCACGGCACCGAGCGTATTTACACGGTGGTGGGCAATATTTGCGAAACCGATACCTTTGGCTGGGACCGTAAGATCAATGAGGTGCGGGAAGGCGATTACCTGGTGTTCTATAACGCCGGCGCCTATGGGTTTGAAATGTCGTCCAACTTCAACTCCCGCCTGAAACCTGCAGAAGTGCTGGTGAAAGACGGTAAGCCCCACCTGATCCGTAAAAGAGATACGCTGGATGATATTCTGAAGAACCAGATAGAGATTGCAATTACGAATTGAACGGTGGCTGTTAAAGGCAATAGGCTATTGGCATCATGAATGGTTGAATTGTGAAGTGCCTGGCTACTGTATGTGAAAAATAATTACGAATTGTAACCGGCCCGGTTTCAATTTTATAAATACTGAGCCACATCTTTACGGGTGTGGCTCAGTTATTTTTTACAGCGCAATTGTCCGTTAATTGCTTTTCAACCCCTGTTCCATTGCGGTGCAACTGGTATGCTTCCCTCCTAAAAAGGCCCTTTTTCCCGGGTGAAACC